>NZ_CP035913.1:5100538-5401077 GCF_004209755.1 Pseudoduganella lutea
GCAAGACCGTGTACGAGCTGGATAACGCCGCGCGGGCAGCCGTGCAGCAGCGGGCCTGAAACGCGCCCGCAACGAGAAAGACTCACGATGGACAATGAACATATCGCCACCAACGTCTACTACGACCGCACGTTCGACTGCCAGGCGGCGAAGATCCTGCCGGGCGAGTACTACTTCACGCAGAAGGACATGCTGATCGTGACGGTGCTGGGCTCGTGCGTATCGGCCTGCATCCGCGACCGCGTGACGGGCCTGGGCGGCATGAACCACTTCATGCTGCCGGACGGCGGCGCGGACGCGAACAGCCCCGTCTCGGCATCGGCCCGCTATGGCACGTATGCGATGGAAATCCTGATCAACAGCCTGCTGAAGTCGGGCGCGCGGCGCGACAACCTGGAAGCGAAGGTCTTCGGGGGCGGCGCGGTGCTGAAGGGTTTCACGGCGATGAACGTGGGCGAACGCAATGCGGCATTCGTGCAGACTTTCCTGCGCAATGAACGGATCCGCGTGGTGGCCGAGGACCTGAACGACGTATATCCGCGCAAGGTGTATTTCTTCCCCCGTACCGGCAAGGTGCTGGTGAAAAAGCTGATGCAGTCGCATAACGACACGCTGGCGAAACGCGAAATCGAATACGCCAGCCGCCTGAAGGTGCAGCCGGTGGCCGGCGAAATCGAGCTGTTTTGACTTGAAGCATTTCTGACGAGGTTTGCATGAAGACCAAGGTGTTGGTCGTCGACGATTCCGCACTGATCCGGAGCGTGATGACCGAAATTATCAATAGCCAGCCGGACATGGAAGTGGTGGGCACGGCCCCCGATCCATTGGTGGCGCGCGAGCTGATCAAGCAGACCAATCCGCACGTGCTGACGCTGGACGTGGAAATGCCGAAGATGGATGGCCTCGATTTCCTGGAAAAGCTGATGCGCCTGCGGCCGATGCCGGTGGTCATGGTGTCGTCGCTGACCGAACGCGGTTCGGAAATTACGATGCGGGCGCTCGAACTGGGCGCCGTGGATTTCGTGCAGAAACCGAAGATGTCGATCCAGACCGGCATGCGCGACTATGCCGACCTGATCGCCGACAAGATCCGCGCCGCGGCCAAGGCGCGCATCCGTGCCCGCACGCTGCCCCAAGCGGGCGCCGAAGGGCAGGCACCCCTGCCACAATTACGCAATCCACTGATGTCGTCCGAAAAACTGATCATCATCGGTGCGTCGACCGGTGGAACGGAAGCGATCCGGGAGTTCCTGTTGCAGATGCCGTCCGACTGCCCGGGAATCCTGATCACGCAGCACATGCCGGAAGGCTTCACGCGATCGTTCGCGAAGCGCCTGGATTCGCTGTGCAGGATTTCCGTGCAGGAGGCGCAAGGCAACGAGCGCGTGCTGCCGGGCCATGCCTACATCGCGCCCGGCCACTCGCACCTGATGCTGGCGCGGTCCGGCGCGAACTACATGACGAAGCTCGACCAGGGGGAGCCCGTCAACCGTCACCGCCCCTCGGTCGACGTGCTGTTCCGCTCGGCGGCGCAGCATGCGGGCAAGAACGCGGTGGGCGTGATCCTGACCGGCATGGGCAAGGATGGCGCGGCAGGGATGCTGGAGATGAAGACGGCCGGGGCGTATAATTTTGCCCAGGATGAGGCCAGTTGCGTGGTGTTCGGCATGCCGCGCGAAGCGATTGCCGTCGGTGCCGCCCACGAGGTGGGCGCATTGCTGGCGCTGCCGGGCATGGTGCTGGGACACCTTGCGCAACACGGCATGCGGGCCTTGCGCGTGTAAAGAACAGGGCTCATCGGCCCTGCCGGTGGATACTGGCAGCGTACGATTGGCGTCGAGCTTTGGTCGAATTGGCGTCGGATTGGCGTCGAATGTGCGCCGGGTTTGCATGATAGATACGGATGTGGCTTTTTAGGGAGCATTTGGGCTTGTTTCATTCCCTTGAGGCAACTTAAATGCTATCCTTTCCGGATGCTGGTGGCGCGACCCAAAACGACACTCACTATTTATAACCGCGTAGAGAAACAACGGAGCAATTCATGGCTGATCCAAAGATGAAATTTCTGGTAGTAGACGACTTCTCGACGATGCGCCGCATCGTCCGGAATCTGTTGAAAGAACTGGGTTATGCCAATGTGGACGAAGCCGAGGATGGCGTGATGGCGCTGGCCAAGCTGCGCTCGGAACAGTTCGACTTCGTCGTGTCCGACTGGAACATGCCGAACATGGATGGCCTGACGATGCTGCAAAACATCCGTGCCGACCCCGCGCTGGCGAAATTGCCGGTGCTGATGGTGACCGCCGAGGCGAAGAAGGAAAACATCATCGCCGCAGCCCAGGCCGGCGCCAACGGCTATGTCGTCAAGCCTTTCACGGCGGCCACGCTGGATGAAAAGCTGAACAAGATTTTCGAGAAAATCGGAGTCTGATCGATGGTTGAGCAAGCCCCCGGCGCCGTCGCGGACGGCGCGGACTCGCATGAAGAGTTCCTGGCGCGCATCGGCCACATGACCCGTGCGCTGCACGAGAACCTGCGTGGTCTCGGGCTGGACAAGTTGATCGAGAAGGCGGCCGAGGATATCCCGGATGCCCGCGACCGTCTCGACTACGTGGCGCGTCTCTCCGAAACCGCGGCGCAGAAGGTGCTCAATGCCACCGACGAGGCCGGCCCCCTGCAAGACCGCATCTGCAGCGATGCCAAGGAACTGTCCGGTGCCTGGCAGGCGTTGCTGGACGGTGAGGGCGGCAACGGGGCCGACTGGCGCGCGCTGGCCCAGCGCACGATCGCCACGCTGGCCGCCACCACCGATGCCACGGGCGCCACGAAGGGCCACCTGATGGACATCATGATGGCGCAGGATTTCCAGGACCTCACGGGCCAGGTCATCAAGCGCGTGACCGGTATCGCGCAAAACCTCGAGAAGCAGCTCGTGCAGACGCTGATCGATTTCGCGCCCGAGGAACTGAAGAAGGAACTCGACAACGGGCTGCTGAACGGGCCGCAGATCGACAAGACGAAAGACGGCGTGGTGGCCGACCAGAGCCAGGTCGACGACCTGCTCGACAGTCTCGGCTTCTGATCCGGCGGGCAAGCTGCCCGCTGCTTCTTAACCCGCCGGGCAAGCTGCCCGCTGCTTCTTAACCCGCCGCTTCTTGACAGCTGCCTCTTCACAGCCGCTTCTTCGCCGGCCATTTTTCCTTCTATGCACCAAACGCATTTTCTCGTCCGCGAGCCGTTGCTGGACCCGCAACAGCGCGTGGTCGGCTACGAGCTCGCCTGGCAGCACGATCCCGCTGCCACGCCCGCGCTGGCCGAACTGGAAGACCTGGTCGCCTTCGTGGCCGCCCACGTCAACGATGCCGACCGCGGCTGGCTGCTCCGCGACAAGACGCTGTTCCTGCAGGCCGTGCCGGGCATGCTGTCGACGGATGCGCTGCATGAGCTGCCGCCGCAGCATACGGTGCTGTCGATCCGTGCGGCCGAACTGGCCAATCCCGACACGCTGGCCGCCGTGCGCGCGCTGCGCGCCGGCGACGTGGGCATCCTGTTGCGCAACTGCGACCTGGCGCGTGCCGGCAACAGGCTGCCAATGATCGCCTCCTATGTCGAAGTGCGCTTCACCGGCGCCGACGTGGCGGACCAGGCACGCGCCTATGCGGCGTTGAAGCAGTCGTCCGTACGCATGGTCGGCCGGCCCGTGTCGACGTGGGAGGATTTCGACGCGTGCGCCGCGCTGGGCATCGACGCCTTTGTCGGCAAGCTGCACCTGACACCGCGCCCCGGGCCCGAAGCAAAAGGCTTGAACCCGGCGCAGACCACGATCCTGCAGCTGATGCAGATGGTGCAGGCGAATGCCGACGTACAGAAGATCGAGAGCGTGCTCAAGCGCGATGCCGCGCTGTCCTACAAGCTGCTCCGCTACATCAACTCCGCCGGGTTCGGCGCCGGCCGCGAAATCCAGTCGCTGAAGCAGGCCATCACGCTGCTGGGCTACCAGCCGCTGTACCGCTGGCTGACGCTGCTGTTGGCAACGGCAAGCACGAGCGGCTACTCGCCGGTACTGCTGGAAACGGCCGTGGTGCGCGGCCGCCTGGCCGAACTGCTCGGCCAGGCCACGCTGGGCCGGGCCGACGCGGAAAATGTCTTCGTCGCCGGCATGTTTTCGCTGCTCGACCGGCTGCTGGGCATTCCAATGACGGATGTGCTGGACACCATTCCGCTGTCGGCGGAAATCGTCGCGGCACTGCTGGAGCGGAGCGGGCGCTTCGGCCCCTACCTCGCGCTGGCCGAGGCGTGCGAGCTCAATTCCAGCCTGGTGTCGTCGCTGGCCGCGTCGCTGCAACTGACGCCCGAAGACGTCAACAAGGCCCACCTGTCGGCGCTGGCCTGGACGCAGAACGTGACCAGCTGACCAGCCGGACATCTGTCGAAGATCGACAAGACGAACACCGGCCGTGGTTCCGCAGGGAAGTTCCCCGGGTTGACGCGAACAGCGCCTCAGATTTCCAGGTTGTCGATCAGCCGCGTGGTGCCCAGCTTCGCGGCGGCCAGCACCACCAGCGGTTCCCCCTGGGCCAGGTCGCCGGCATTGGGCGGCTGCAGGTCGATGCGCTTGCGGATGCTGATGTAGTCGGGCTTCCAGCCGCGCGCGGCCAGGTCGTCCATGGCCTTGTGCTCGAGCTGGAACACGTCCAGGTGGCCGGCACGTACCTCGCCGGCAACGGCATTGAGCGCGTTGTACAGTGCCGGTGCTTCCGCGCGCTCGGCGGCGGACAGGTACATGTTCCGCGACGACAGCGCCAGTCCATCTTCCGCGCGGAACGTTTCCGCGCCGATGATCTGCGTGGGCAGCGCGAACTGGCGCGCCATGTTTCGCACGATCATCAGCTGCTGGTAATCCTTCTTGCCGAACACGGCCACCTTTGGCTGTACGCACGAGAACAGCTTCGTCACCACCGTGCACACGCCATTGAAGAATCCGGGGCGGAACTCGCCTTCCAGGATGTTGCCCAGGTCGTCCGGCGGCTGTACGCGGTATTCCTGCGGCTCCGGGTACAGGTCTTTCTCGGTGGGCGCGAACAGCACGTACACGCCTTCCTTTTCCAGCTTCTCCACGTCCGCCTGGAAGGTGCGTGGATACTTGTCGAAGTCCTCGTTCGGACCGAATTGCAGGCGGTTGACGAAGATCGAGGCCACGACGGGGTCGCCGTGCCTGCGCGCCAGGCGCATCAGCGACAGGTGGCCTTCATGCAGGTTGCCCATCGTGGGCACGAACGCGGTGCGCAGCTGGCCCGAAAGCTGGTCGCGCAGTTCTTCGATCGAGGAAATGATTTTCATAATATTGTTCTTGGGTTCAAACGAAATTTCGAGCCGGGCTGATGGCCATGCTTCGGCCGATCGCATTGGCCGATCGCATTTGCCGATCTTGCCCGCATAGCTTCATGCCGGAGAATACGCGAGACGCACGTAGATGGGCGCAAATGGTTCGGCCTGGGTAATTTCAATCAGGGTTTCTTTCGCCAGTTCCAGCATCGCCACGAAATTGACGACGATGACCGGCACGCCGCCAGCTACGTCGAACAGATCGGCAAACTCGACGAACCGCTGGGATTGCAGCCGGCGCAGGATATTCGTCATGTGCTCGCGCACCGACAATTCCTCGCGCGTGATCCGGTGGTGCTGCTTGAGCGTTGCCCGCTTCAGCAGATCGCGCCAGGCTGCCTGCAGGTCGCCTGCGCTGACGTCGGGCCACACGGGCGCGAGGCTCTGCTCGATGTAGATCTGCGTGCGCACGAAATCCCGGTCGACCTGCGGCAATGCATTCAGGTCGTAGGCGGCCAGCTTGATCTGCTCGTAGTCGAGCAGCCTGCGCACCAGTTCGGCGCGAGGATCCTCGGCTTCGATCTCGACGTCGTGCGGGCGCTGCGGCAGCAGCATGCGCGACTTGATCTCGATGAGCATGGCCGCCATCAGCAGGTACTCGGCCGCCAGTTCAAGATTGGACAGCCGGATCTGCTCCACGTACTTCAGGTATTGCAGCGTGACCTGGGCCATCGGAATGTCCAGGATGTTGAAGTTCTGGCGGCGGATCAGGTAAAGCAGCAGGTCCAGCGGGCCTTCGAACGTGTCGAGGAAGATCTCCAGTGCATCTGGCGGAATATACAGGTCGTTCGGCAGCTTCAGCAGGGGCTCGCCATACAGGCGTGCGAAAGCAGCGCCCTCGGCAGGTACCGTGGCGCTGCTTTCAGCCGGTTGCGCCCCGGTTGGGACATCCGGCGCCGCGGTGGCCACGCTGTCTTGCGCGTCGCCCCCCGCATCCTGTGGCAGCATGTGTGCCGTCCCGAAGGATCAGAGCTTGTTCTGGTAAACGTAAGCCTGTTGTGCAATGCGGGAATCGCGCTGGCGGGCTTGCTCGTCCAGCGACGTGGGTTCCTTGTCCCACAGCAGGGAGCGGCCTTGCTGCTGGCCTGCTTCGATGGTCGGATTCTTTTCCTTGAGCGCCTTGATGAACTGGGTGTGATCGGACTCGTAACCGCGGTGTTGTTTGAACAGGAGTTTCATATCGTGAAGGGTAGGTGACAACCAGCGGGTATTCTACCGCGCTGCGGCATGCTCAAGGGAATTTCCGGAATATCGGGGCATTCCGGCCAGCATTTCTGGCGCATCTGCAACGGCTTGCCGGATCGGTTATTCTTTCCTGCAATGAATTCACGCCTGACACCCCACACAGCTTTCCTGCTGACCCTTGCACCGCTGCTGTGGGCGGGCAATGCCATCGTCGGCCGTCTCGTGCATGACCTCGTGCCGCCGATGACGTTGAATTTCCTGCGCTGGCTGATCGCACTGCTGATCCTGCTGCCGCTGGCCGGCCCGGTATTTCGCCGTGACAGCGGCTTGTGGCGGCACTGGCGTCGCTACGCGGTCCTGGGCCTGCTTGGCGTGGGCATGTATAACGCGCTCCAGTATCTGGCACTGCAGAGCAGCACGCCGATCAATGTGACGCTGGTGGCGGCAGGCATGCCCGTCTGGATGATGGCAACCGGCTGGCTGTTCTTCGGCGCGGCCATTTCGCGCCGGCAAATCATCGGTGCGGTGCTGTCCATCGGCGGCGTATTGGTGGTATTGGCGCGCGGCGAATGGCATCATTTACTTGAATTAAGGCTCGTTGCCGGAGACTTATTCATGATTCTCGCAACGATCGCGTGGTCCCTGTATAGCTGGCTGTTGATCCGGACCACCGAGCCGGCACCGCTGCGCGCGAACTGGGCTTCTTTCCTCGTTGCCCAGGTGGGATTCGGCGTGGCGTGGTCCGGTTTGTCCGCCGCCGGAGAATGGGCTTTCCTCGCCCCGGCAATCCACTGGAATGGCACGCTGGTCGCGGCGCTGTTATATGTGGCCATCGGCCCGGCCATCATTGCATTCCGCTGCTGGGGTGCCGGCGTACAACAAGCCGGCCCGGCCATTGCCGCATTCTTCAGTAACCTGACACCGCTGTTTGCCGCGCTGATGTCTTCCGCATTTCTGGGCGAGGCGCCGCATCTTTACCACGGCATTGCTTTCCTGCTGATCGTTGGCGGTATTGTCGTGTCATCGCGCCGATCGGCTTGATCATCGTTGCGGTGCGCCGGCCTGGTAATAGAGCTGGTATCGTGGCGCTGGTCCCTGTTCCCATGGAGGCATCATGCGCAAAATGCTTGCCGCCATCGTCGCGGTGCAGTTCTTTTTGACGGCCTGCGACCAGTCCGCCCCGCCCAAACCCCCGAAACCGATTGCCGGGCAGTCCCAGTTCTCGTAAGAAAAGCCGGCTTTGAATGCCGGCTTTTTTCGTCTCAACAATACGAGGCTATTTTGCTTGGAGAAATGTTTCCAAATTTTGGGGACTGTCCCCGAATTCAGGAAACATTGCCTTACTTGCATTGGAAAGGATGCTTTACGGCCTTCTTCGTGCCATAAAGTTGTCTGATCGTGCTGGTTTCTGGCATAAGCAGTGCAAACAGGCCGTCTTGGTGTGACGGACTTGCAACGCTCAGCGCAGCGTGCGGCGCATGACGAGTGGGGCGGGCTCGAGCGGATTGGCGTGCGAATATTCAAGCTCTTCGGCAAGCTCGAATGCAAAGGCCGCATAAAAATCAACCAGTTTTGATTGGTCGCTGCGCACGGCAAGGCGCAATTCGCCGATGCCGCTGTCCATGCCGTGGTGAATAACGGCTTCCAGCAGATGCTGGGACAGGTTATTGCCGCGGTATGCAGGCAATATGCCCATCCTTAATATTTCCCAGCAATCCGGTTCGGTATCGTGCGGCAACCAGCGCACCGAGCCGATGGGGGCATTTGCATGCAACAAAATAAAACCGCCGCCTTGCCGCAGATGTTCTGCGACGAGGACGGCGGTTTCTCGGTGGCCACTCGATGTCACACTGACTTTACCGGCCCAAGCGTTGCGCGTGAGGCCGGCGATTATCGGTGCATCGTCATCGGCAGCAGTCCGGACGACAAATCTCATCGGGAATGAAAACCCTTTTAACGAATACGCATGCCCGGCTCGGCGCCCGGCCATGGGTTCAGGATATAAATGCCGGGACTGGCTTTTTCATCCGCGGCGGACGCGGCCAATACCATGCCTTCGGAAACGCCGAATTTCCCCATCTTGCGCGGCGCCAGGTTTGCCACCAATACCGTCAATTTACCGACGAGATCGGCCGGCTGGTACATCGACTTAATGCCGGACAAAACATTGCGGTGGCGGCCTTCGCCCACGTCCAATGTGAGGCGCAGCAGTTTCTCCGAACCTTCGACGTGTTCGCAATTGACGATCCTTGCGATACGCAAATCGATTTTCACGAAATCGTCGATCTTGATTTCAGGCGCCAATTCTTCGATGCCGGTGGCCGACACCGCATCGGCAACGGGCGCAGCGGCAGCCGCGGCAACGGGCGCGGCTGCCGGGGCCACGGCAGCGGCGGCCGGCTTCGGCGCATCGAACAGCTCGTCGATCATCTTGGCATCCACGCGCGTCATCAGGTGGTTGTAGGCGCCGATCGTGCGGCCCAGCATGGCCGACGATGCCGCTTCCACGCCCGTATCGGCCCACGTCAGGCTGGCGTCGTTCAGGAATGCCTGCACCTTCGTGGCCACACCCGGCAGTACCGGCGACAGCAGGATCGTCAGCTGGCGGAACAGGATCAAAGCCGTCGTGCACACGTCGTGCAGCTCGGCCAGCTTTGTTTCATCCTTGGCCAGCACCCATGGCTTGTTTTCATCGACGTACAGGTTCGTCACGTCGGCGATTTCCATGATCTCGCGCAGTGCCTTGCCGAACTCGCGGTTTTCGTAGCTCAGCGCGATCGAATCGGCGCGGACATGGCCTTCCGCATTCGTCAGCGCACGCCTGATCCAGCTCAGCGACGTGTCGGACAAGTGCGCGGACAGCTGGCCATTGAATTTCTTGGCGATGAAGCCGGCGCAGCGGCTGGCGATATTGACATACTTGCCGATCAGGTCGGAATTGACGCGGGCAACGAAGTCCTCGCCCGTGAAATCCAGGTCCTCGACCTTGGAATTGAGCTTGAACGCGATGTAGTAACGCAGCCATTCCGGGTTCATGCCCAGGTTCAGGTAGCGCAGCGGCGAGATGCCGGTGCCGCGCGACTTGGACATTTTTTCATTGTTCACGGTGAGGTGGCCGTGCACGTTCACCTTCAGGTTGTCGATCACCGGGTGGCCGGCGAATTTCAGCATCGCCGGCCAGAACAGCAGGTGGAACGACACGATATCCTTGCCGATGAAATGGATCTGCTCGGTGGCCGGATCGCGCAGGAACGCGTCGTAGTCGATGCCGTTCTTGCTGAAATAGTTTTTCAGCGATGCCAGGTAGCCGACCGGCGCATCCAGCCATACATAGAAGAACTTGCCCGGCGCATCGGGAATCGGAATGCCGAAATACGGCGCGTCGCGGGAAATATCCCAGTCCGCGAGCTTTTCGCCCGCTTCGCCCAGCCATTCCGAGACCTTGTTGACCATTTCAGGCTGCAGGCGGCCCGGCGTATTGAGCCAGTCGCGCAGGAATTCAAAGCAGCGCGGGTCGGACAGCTTGAAGAAATATTGTTCGGAAGGCTTCAATACCGGCGTGGCATTGGTGAAGACCGAATACGGATTCACCAGGTCGGTGGGCTGGTAGGCGGCGCCGCAGACTTCGCAATTGTCGCCATACTGGTCCTTGGCGCCGCATTTCGGGCATTCGCCCTTGATGTTGCGGTCGGCCAGGAACATGCCCTTCACCGGGTCGAAGAAGCGGTCGACGGTCTTGGTCTGGATCAGGCCACTGTCGCGCAGCTTGCGGTAGATGCCCTGGGACAGCTCGACGTTTTCCGGCGAATCGGTGGAATACCAGTTATCGAAGGCGATATGGAAACCGTCCAGGTACTGGGCGCGGCCGGCGGCGATCTTCGCCACGAATTCCTGCGGCGTGATGCCTTCCTTTTCGGCGGCGATCATGATCGGCGTGCCGTGCGTATCGTCGGCACCGACGAAATGCACTTCGCGGGGCCGAAGCTCACCTGCCACCGCATCGCGCTGCATTCGCTGGAAACGGACCCAGATGTCGGCCTGGATGTATTCCATCATGTGACCGATATGGAAGGCGGCGTTTGCGTAGGGCAGGGCGGTGGTGACGAACAGCTTGCGAGTCATGGTCAGCGCTAGGTTGGTTGTATAAAAGGACCATTTTACCAGCCCATGCGGCGGTGTGCGGCGCTGCGCGGGCTCCTCGCCCCATGCCCGCGGCCGATTTGCGCTAGACTTCCGCTTCAATCACGGAGATTTACATGAGCATCACAGTCGAAGACGTCAAGACAGCCCTGTCCAGGGTGATCGACCCGAATACCACGAAGGATTTCATCGCCACCAAGTCGGTCCGCAACCTGAAGATCGACAATGGCACGATTTCGCTGGACATCGAGCTGGGTTATCCGGCGAAGAGCCAGCTCGAACCGATCCGCGCCAGCGTGCTGGAAGCACTGCAGGGCCTTGGCCTGCCGGTCAGCCTGAACGTCTACAGCAAGATCATCGCGCACACGGTGCAGCGCGGCCTGAAGCCGCTGCCCAATGTGAAGAACATCATCGCCGTCGCTTCCGGCAAGGGTGGCGTTGGCAAATCGACCACCGCCGTCAACCTGGCGCTGGCGCTGGCCGCCGAGGGCGCGACCGTCGGCGTGCTGGACGCGGATATCTACGGCCCGTCGCAGCCGATGATGCTGGGCGTGTCCGGCCGGCCCATCACGAAGGATGGCAAGTCGATGGAACCGATGGAAAACCACGGCGTGCAGGTGTCGTCGATCGGCTTCCTGATCGATCCGGACGAGCCGATGGTGTGGCGCGGCCCGATGGTCACGCAGGCGCTGCAGCAATTGCTGGACCAGACCAACTGGCGCGACCTCGACTACCTCGTCATCGACATGCCGCCGGGCACCGGCGATATCCAGCTGACCCTGTCGCAGAAAGTGCCCGTGACCGGCGCGGTGATCGTGACCACGCCGCAGGACATCGCGCTGCTGGACGCGCGCAAGGGCCTGAAGATGTTCGAGAAGGTCGGCATCCCGATCCTGGGCGTGGTGGAAAACATGAGCACGCACATCTGCTCGAATTGCGGCCATGTCGAGGAAATCTTCGGCGCCGGCGGCGGCGAAAAGATGACGCAGGACTTCAAGGTCGATTTCCTGGGCAAGCTGCCGCTGAAAATGTCGATCCGCGAGCAGACCGATTCGGGCAAGCCCACGGTGGTGGCCGACCCGGACGGCCCGGTGGCGCAGATCTACAAGGAAATCGCCCGCAAGGTCGCCATCCGCGTGGCCGAGAAAGCCAAGGACATGACCAGCAAGTTCCCCACCATCGTCGTCAAGAACGACTGATGAAGGCTCTTGCGCTTGCCGGACTGGTTGCCGCCGCGCCGGCGTTCGCGCAGCAGGCCTGGCAACCGCAGGCCAGCGGCACGCAGGTGGAGCTGCGCGGCCTGTCCGTCGTGGGCCCCGCGGTGGCGTGGGCCAGCGGCGCGAAAGGCACCGTACTGCGCACCGTCGACGGCGGCACGTGGCAGGTGCTGGCCGTGCCGGGCGCGGAAAAGCTCGACTTTCGCGACATCCACGCGGCCGATGCTGACACGGCGATCGCCATGGGGGCCGGCCCCGGCGACGCGTCCCGCATCTACCGGACCACGGACGGCGGCGCAACGTGGCACCTGGCCATCACCAATCCCGATCCGCGCGGTTTCTGGGACGCGATCGCGTTCTGGGATGCGCGCCGCGGCATCCTGTTCGGCGATCCGGTCGATGGCCGTTTCCAGGTGCGCGTGACCAGCGACGGCGGTGCGACGTGGCAGGCCGTGGACGATGAAGGCCTGCGCGCGCTGCCCGGCGAGGGCGCGTTCGCGGCCAGCGGCACCTGTCTGGTGGTGGCCGGCAGCGGCGATGCGTGGTTCGCCACCGGCGGCGCGCTAACGCCGCGCGTGTTCCGTTCGAAGGACGGCGGCCGCACGTGGCAGGCCGCCGCCGTGCCGGTCGCCGCCGGGGCGCCCGCGCGCGGCCTGTTCTCCGTGGGCTTCCGCGATGCGCAGGTGGGTATCGCGGCGGGCGGCGACTACAAGGACGTGAACCTGGCGGGCGTGAACGGCGCCCGCACCGAGGATGGCGGCGCCAGCTGGACGCCCGTGCAGGTGCTGCCGGCCGGCTACATGTCAGTGGTGGTGCCCGTGCTTGGCGCGGCCGATGCGTTCGTGGCCGCCGGGCTGGCGGGATCGGGATACTCCGTCGACGCCGGCAGGAGCTGGAAGGTGCTCGACCGCACGCCCGTCAATACCGTCGGCTTCGCATCGCCGGCCGTGGGCTGGGCGGTGGGGCCGAAGGGCCTCGTCATGAAGTATGCCGGGGCGCCGCTGGTGAAGTGACACGGTAGAAGTGACACGGTAGGGCGGCAACCGGCGAGCGGCAATCGTTCGGCCCGGCGCCTTGCCGGACCGTGCTCGTGGAACACGCACTGCGCCTACTTTGCCTTGTCGAACGCCGTATCGAGACCCGGCGCCGTGATGCGCCCGCGGTCGTTGGTGGGGGCGAAACGCAGTTGCGCTTCCATCGACGTGACGAACCAGCTGCCGTCCGGCGCCGCATGCAGCGCTTCCGTTGCGCCGTCGCGCAGCGCGACGGTGAGCCCGTCGCCACTGCGGGCGATGGTGAAGTCACCCATCCCGTCGATCACGTATTTTCCAGGCAGTGCCGCCAGCGCGGCGGCCGGCGTGGCGATGGCGGTGCGCACTTTGGCGCGCTGCGTCGGCCACTCGTAGGCGGTGGCGACGGCGCGCACCAGGTCGCCGGCCAGTTCGCCGCCGCGGTCGCCGTTGGTCATCACCACCACGCCGTCGCCCCGTTCCGTGTAGGCAACCAGCACGTTCTGGTAGCCCGCGTTGGCGCCGCCGTGGCTGAACGACTGTGCCTGGCCCGTGCCGTCGATGCGCCAGCCGAGGCCGAAGTTCTCCAGCACCGGCGTCAGCATCAGCTGCGTCATCGATTGCGACAGGACCTTGTTCGACTGGCCCGCCGCCGACAGTTTCACTTCGATCGCCAGCTTCGCCAGGTCGGACGGCGTGGACCACAGGCCCGCGGCCGCCAGTTCCGGATACGTGTGCGGTCCGCCAGCGATCGGCTTGCCGGCCGCGTCGTGGGGCAGGGCGGCACGCGCCAGCAGTGCCGGCGGCAGCGGCTGGGCAAACGTGCTGTCGTTCATCGCCAGGGGGGCCAGCACGGCATCGTGCAGCAGCCTTGCGAAATCGCCCTTCGTGCCGCCTTTCGTATCGCCTTTCATACCGCCCTTCGTACGTTCTTCGATCACGTACTGGATGACTTCATAGCCGCCGCCCGAATAGCGCCACTTCGTGCCGGGCTTCGTCGACACATGCACGCCACGCGAATTCGATGGCGCCGCGCCATTCAGCAGCTGCACCAGCGTGGGCACCTTCGCGCCCGCCGCGTAGCCGGGAAAGCCGTGCACGGTGGTGCCGGCCGTATGCGACAGCAACTGGCGCAGCGTGACCGGGGAAGCGTCGACATTGTTCGGCAGCTTCCACCACCGCGTGTAGCCGTTGATGTCCGCGTCCAGCGCCAGGGTGCCGTGTTCCACCAGCTTCAGCGCGGCCAGCGCGGTGACCGGCTTGCTGATCGACCCGGCCTGGAACAGCGTGGCCGGCGTGACGGTCGGGCCGCCCGGCGTGACCACGCCATAGCCCTTTGCCCATTCGATCTCGCCGGCATGGATCACGGCGATGCTGGCGCCCGGCACGCCGAGCCGGGCCATTTCATCGGCCAGCCGCCGCTTCACGGGCGGGGCACCGGCGATCGCCACGGCCGGCTGCAGGCCGGTTTCGACGGCGGCGATGCGGGCGGCGAGGCCGGGACTGTCGGCGGCCAGCGCGGGCAGTGCACAGCACAGGAGGGGGAAGAGCAGCAAACGCGATGGATGGTTCAAGGGCGGGCTCCGCAAGTCTGGGGACGTCCGAGTATAAGTCAGATGCGAGTTAAAATAGCCCCTTTATACCTATCGCCCCAGACTGAAATGACCTCTGCTCCAGCCAACACGCCAGCCACCCCGGTCCGTACCCGTTTTGCCCCGAGCCCGACCGGCTTCCTCCACCTGGGCGGCGCCCGCACGGCGCTGTATTCGTGGGCCTACGCGCGCCACTTCGGCGGCACCTTCGTGCTGCGCATCGAGGATACCGACCTGGAACGCTCCACGCCGGAAGCCGTGCAGGCGATCATCGACGGCATGCAGTGGCTGGGCCTGGACCATGACGAAGGCCCGTTCTACCAGATGCAGCGGATGGACCGCTACCGCGAGGTGATCGGCCAGATGCTGGAAGCGGGCACCGCCTATCACTGCTACTGCACGCCGGAAGAAGTGGAAGCGATGCGCGAGCGCCTGCGCGCGGCCGGCGAAAAACCGCGCTATGACGGTACCTGGCGCCCGGAAGAGGGCAAGGCCCTGCCGGCCATTCCGGAAGGCCGCAAGCCGGTCGTGCGTTTCAAGAACCCGCTGGACGGCGACGTCACGTGGAACGACGTGGTGAAAGGCCCGATCACGATCTCCAACCGGGAACTGGACGACCTCGTCATCGCCCGCACCGATGGCACGCCCACCTACAATTTCTGCGTGGCCGTGGATGACTGGGACATGCGCATCACCCACGTGCTGCGCGGCGACGACCACGTGAACAACACGCCCCGCCAGATCAACATCCTGCGCGCGATCGGCGCCGAGTTGCCCGCCTATGGCCACCTGCCGATGATCCTCGGTTCGGATGGCCAGAAGCTGTCGAAGCGCCACGGCGCCGTCAGCGTGATGGAATACCCGGCGCAGGGCTTCCTGCCGGAAGCGATGCTGAACTACCTGGCGCGCCTGGGCTGGAGCCATGGCGACGATGAGGTGTTCTCGATGGCACAGTTCTGCGAATGGTTCAACCTCGAACACCTGACGGCGTCGCCGGCGCAGTTCAACAATGAAAAGCTGGCCTGGCTGAACAACCACTGGATCAAGCAGGCCGACAATGCGCGCCTGGCTGAACTGGCACGACCGCGCATGGTCGAAGCGGGTGCGGCGTTCGATGGTGCACCTGAGGTGGCCACCGTGCTGGCGCTGTTCAAGGAGCGCGCCAATACCGTCAACGAACTGGCCGATGCGGCCATGCTGTTCTACCGCGACCCGCAGCCGGACGCCGCGCTGATGACGCAGCACTTCACCGATGCCGTGAAGCCGGCGCTGGCCCTGTTCGCCGAGCGCATCGCCACGGTCGAGTGGACCAAGGAAGCGATCGCCGCGATGATCAAGGAGGTACTGGCCGCCAATGGTTTGAAGATGCCACAGCTGGCCATGCCGCTGCGCCTCATCATCACGGGCCAGTTGCAGACGCCGGCAATCGACGCCGTGCTGCAGTTGTTTGGCCGCGATGTGGTGCTGGCCCGCGTGGGGAAATACCTCTGAAAATCTTTCATTCGGGTATTTGCGTTTTCTCAAACCGCTGCTATACTTCTGTCTCTTCGCAAACGGGGGTATAGCTCAGCTGGGAGAGCGCTTGCATGGCATGCAAGAGGTCAGCGGTTCGATCCCGCTTACCTCCACCAGTTTGGCGAAGATGTAGAGTGGTAAAGCAGTACGGTAGTTCCGGGTCCCCATCGTCTAGAGGCCTAGGACATCACCCTTTCACGGTGAGTACCGGGGTTCGAATCCCCGTGGGGACGCCAAGATTTGGCAGTTGTAGTGGTAGTCGAAGTTTGTTGTAACTGTCGCGGCACGTTGTAATGCCAGTCGCGGCGGTGGTAACAAAGGTCGCGAAAGCGGCTTTTATTTTGTCTGTGCCAGGGGGTATAGCTCAGCTGGGAGAGCGCTTGCATGGCATGCAAGAGGTCAGCGGTTCGATCCCGCTTACCTCCACCAACGGCGCAGATGAAGATGTAGTGGTTGTAGCGGCAGTCCAGGGTCCCCATCGTCTAGAGGCCTAGGACATCACCCTTTCACGGTGAGTACCGGGGTTCGAATCCCCGTGGGGACGCCAGCAGCATGGCAGCAGAAGTGGCATTAGATTGTCTGGTCCAGAGGGGGTATAGCTCAGCTGGGAGAGCGCTTGCATGGCATGCAAGAGGTCAGCGGTTCGATCCCGCTTACCTCCACCACGGAGCAGACAAGCAGTAGCAGCAGTATCGGAAGTCCGCGGTCCCCATCGTCTAGAGGCCTAGGACATCACCCTTTCACGGTGAGTACCGGGGTTCGAATCCCCGTGGGGACGCCAGAGCAGTACCAGTGATGAAGCCGCCATGCGCGGCTTTTTTGTTGTCCGCAGCATTCTTCCGTGGCACCGCCGAGGTTCCCGCGAAGTTCCCCCGTAGTTCCCCTTCCAATAAAAAATTCTCTCCTTGCTCCGGCACGGTTCCGGCCTACACTCAAAGTATCCCTCGTTGTGCATGCATTGAGGAGGCGCATATGGAACATCACAGGCATGGAGCCAACCTCGGGTCGCATCTGGGCTCGAACTTGCGCTCGGTTCTCGGTTCATATTTCCACGGCGTGCGTCTGCAGTCGCACCGCTGGGCGGCGCGCGAGCCCGACTGGGTGATCGGCGCCCTGGCCGGCTTTGGTGCCGGCGGCATCGTGATGGTGATCGAGCTGGCCTTCGCGGCCGCCTTCGGCACCGATCCTTGGCGCACGCCGCGGCTGGTTGCCGCCATGGTGCTCGGTTCGCCTGTGCTGCAAGTGGGCGGCTACAGCCTCGAAGTGGTCGTTGCCGCGCTCTCCGTCCATTACCTGCTCGGTACCTTCTTCGGCCTTGTGCTCGCCGCGCTCATGGCACCGTTCCGTCTCGATTCCAGTGTCGTCATGGCCGTCGTGTCCGGTGCAGTGTTCGGCCTGCTGCTGTATCTGTTCAATTTCTATGTGATCACGAGCGTGCTGCCCTGGTTCGCCGAAATGCGGGGATGGGTGACCGTGCTGGGCCACGTCGAATTCGGGGTAATGGCGGGGCTCATCTACCGCGTGCTGGAACGGCGGCGCTGAGGCGGCCATGGCCATTGCGATGGCGTGGGTCCTCGTGCTGATTGCTGTCGGGGCGGTGGTGTTCCACTTCGCCAGCCCCTGGCAGGTCACGCAGATCGCGTCGAACTGGCATGCGATGGACGATGCGCTGTGGCTGACCTTCGTCCTCACGGGTGTGGCGTTCGTCGCGCTGCACCTGTTTGTCGCCTATGCGCTGGTGCGCTTTCGGCACCGCGCCGGGCACCGGGCCTCGGCCGAGCATGGCAATCGCAAGCTCGAATGGTGGCTGATCGGCATCACCACGGCCGCCATCATCGGCCTGCTGGCGCCGGGCCTCACGGTGTATGCGCGCCTGATCGATCCGCCGCCCGATGCGCAGGTATTCGAAGTGATGGGCCGGCAATGGCAGTGGCACTACCGCTTACCGGGGCGGGATGGCAGGCTGGGCGCCGCGGAGACACGCTTCATCACGGCCACGAATCCTTTCGGCATCGATCCGCAGGATGCCCGCGGCCAGGATGACGTGCTGGTGCAGGGCGAGGAGCTGCACCTGCCACTGAACCGCCCGGTGCGCGCGCAGCTGCGCGCGCAGGATGTGCTGCACGATTTCTACGTGCCGCAATTCCGCACCCGCATGAACATGGTGCCCGGCATGACCACGCAGTTCTGGTTCACACCCGAGCGCACCGGGCGCTACGAGGTGCTGTGCGCGCAGCTGTGCGGCGTGGGGCATTCGAACATGCGCAGCTGGGTCGTCATCGACGAACCCGCTGCATATGCGGACTGGGTGGCGAAGCAGCCGACCTTCGGCGGCGGCGCCGGGCCCGGCGGTGTGGCGGGCGCCCCGGGCGGCCCGGCGGAACCCGGCAAGGTGGGGCGGCTTCTTGCGCAGCAAAAGGGCTGCATCGCGTGCCACAGCGTGGATGGCAGCCGCGGCGTGGGGCCGTCGTGGAAAGGCCTGTATGGCAGCGCGGAGGCACTGGAAGGCGGCGGCACCGTGAAGGTGGACGATGCTTACCTGAAGCAGGCGATCAATGCGCCGCAGGCCAGCATCGTGCGCGGCTATCCGCCCGTGATGCCGCCGGCCGGGCTCAGCGATGCGGAGCTGGCGGCCGTCGTCGAATACATCAAGTCCGTACATTGAGTTCCGCACCAGGCTTTGCGCCGCCACCGTGGAGGGCACATGTCCGACGACATCAAGGATCGACCCGGCGAATTGCACGACGAGGGTGAGGGCCCGGCCGGCCAGGCCGGCGGCGATGCGCACGCGGCGCACGGCCCGTCGGGGTTCTGGACGCGCTACGTGTGGAGCCAGGACCATAAAGTGATCGCCATCCAGTACACGCTGACGGCGCTGGTGGTAGGGGTGATCGGCATCGTGCTGTCCGACCTGATGCGCCTGCAGCTGGGCTTTCCCGGGAAGTTCGAGTTCATCGACCCGGCCAGCTATTACCAGTACATCACGATGCACGGCATGATCATGGTGATCTACCTGCTGACGGCGATCTTCCTGGGCGGCTTCGGCAACTACCTGATCCCGCTGATGGTGGGCGCGCGCGACATGGTGTTTCCCTACCTGAACATGCTCAGCTTCTGGTTCTACCTGGCAGCCGTGCTGATCCTCATTGCCAGCTTCTTCGTGCCGGGCGGGCCCACGGGCGCGGGCTGGACGCTGTATCCGCCGCAGGCCATCCTGCCCGGCACGCCGGGCGTGGAGAGGGGCATCGTCGTCATGCTCGTGTCGCTGCTCGTGTTCATCGCCGCCGCCACCATGGGCGGGCTCAACTACGTGACGACGATCCTGCAGGCGCGCACCCGCGGCATGACGCTGATGCGCATGCCGCTGACCGTGTGGGGGATCTTCATCGCCACGATCCTCGCGCTGCTGGCCTTTCCCGCGCTGTTCGTGTCCGGCGTGATGATGCTGCTCGACCGCGTGGTGGGCACGAGCTTCTTCATGCCGGCGATCGTGTCGATGGGCCAGCCGCTGGGCTACAGCGGCGGCAGCCCGTTGCTGTTCCAGCACCTGTTCTGGTTTTTCGGCCACCCCGAGGTGTATATCGTGGCGCTGCCCGCGTTCGGCATCATTTCCGACCTGATCAGCGTGCACGCGCGCAAGTGCATCTTCGGCTACCGCATGATGGTGTGGGCGATCGTGATCATCGGCGCGCTGTCGTTCGTCGTGTGGGCGCACCACATGTACGTGTCCGGCATGCACCCGTGGTTCGGTTTCTTCTTCGCGGTCAGCACGCTCGTGATCGCCGTGCCCACGGCACTGAAGGTCTACAACTGGACACTGACCCTGTGGCGCGGCGACATCCACCTGACCGTGCCGATGCTGTTCGCGCTGGGCTTCATCAGCACCTTCCTGATCGGCGGGCTGACGGGCCTGTTCCTGGGCAATGTCAGCGTGGACATCCCGCTGTCCAACACGTATTTCGTCGTGGCCCATTTCCACATGGTGATGGGCGTGTCGCCGGTGCTGGCCGTGTTCGGCGGCCTCTACCACTGGTACCCGAAGGTCACGGGGCGGATGTACCACGAACTGCTGGCGCAACTGCATTTCTGGATCACGTTCCTGGGCGCGTACGCAATCTTCTTTCCGATGCACTATCTGGGCCTGCTCGGCATGCCGCGCCGCTACTACGCCTACGACAACTACAACTTCATCCCGCCATCGGCGCAATCGTTGAACGCGTTCATCACCGTGGCCGCGCTCGTCGTCGGCCTCGCGCAACTCCTGTTCCTCGCAAACCTCGCGTGGAGCGCGCGGCGCGGCAAGCCCGCGGGTGCCAACCCCTGGCGTGCCGGCAGCCTGGAATGGCAGACGCCGCAAACGCCGCCCGCGCACGGCAATTGGGGGCCGCAATTGCCCGTGGTGTACCGCGGGCCGTATGGCTACGGTCGTGGCGGGCCGGAAGAGCCCCTGTCCGAGGATTACCTGCCGCAGAACGTGGGGCCGGAAGAGCTCGACGATGAGACAGGGCGCGCCAGCAAGCCGACCCCGGGCCCGGCCGGCACGAACGAAGGAGGGCAACGAACATGAAGATGCGCCTGCTGTGGTATTGCGATCCACGATGCCCGTTCCAGCCGGACGGCTACTGGCCCGGTTCCGGCCCGGCGCCGTACGGCACCCGCGAAGTGGGGTTGTGGACATTCATCGGTGTCGTCTGCATGCTGTTCGCGCTGTTCGGCGCGGCATACCTGATGCGTATCGGCTACGAGGACTGGCGCCTGCTGCCGCCCGTGCCGTGGCAGTTGTGGCTGTCGACGGCATTGTTGGGCGCCGCCGACGCGGCATTGCTGTTCGGGGCGCGGGCGGCGCAGCGGCGGTGCCCGCGGCGCGCCAGGCGGCTCGGCGTGCTGGGGTGGGGATTGTCCGCCACATTCGTCGCGAGCCAATCGTGGGCCTGGGCCGCCATGGCGGCGCAGCGGGTCGACATCACGGCCGGGCCGGCCGCCGGGTTCTTCTACATGCTGACCGGTTTGCATGCGGTGCACGTGATGGGTGGCATGGTGGCGGCCGCCTGGGTGCTGGCGCGTGCGCGGCAAGGCGACGATGTCCGGCTTGGCCAGGCTCTGTCGTTGTGTGCCCGCTATTGGCACGCCTTGCTCGTGCTGTGGTGTGCGGTGTTCGGCCTGCTGTTCGGCATGACGCCGGAACTGGTGCGCGACGTGTGCGCGGCGGTCGGCATCACGGTGCGCTGAGGGAGGCATGATGTCCACACAGCCAGAAGCCGCCGCCGCGCCTGTGCCCGCGCCCGTGCCATCAGGCCGTGGCTGGCCCGCGCTTGCCGCCGACCTGTCCAGCGACCGGCAGATGTTCCACGTCCCCTGGGGCAAGGCGATGATGTGGTTCTTCCTGCTCAGCGATACCTTCATCTTTGGCACGTTCCTCACCGGCTACATGGCGGTGCGGATGGCCAGCACGACACCGTGGCCGAACCCGAGCGAGGTCTTCGCGCTGACGATCGGCGGCGCGCACCTGCCGCTGATCCTGATCGCGATCATGACGTTCGTGCTGATCTCGAGCAGCGGCTCGATGGCGATGGCCGTCAATTACGCCTACCGGGGCAACCGGCGGCGCTGCGCCGCACTGATGGCGCTGACCGCCGCGTTCGGGGCATTGTTCGTGGGCATGCAGGTCTTCGAGTGGAGCAAGCTGATCGCGGAAGGCGTACGGCCGTGGGGCAACCCGATGGGCGCGGCGCAGTTCGGCGCCAGCTTCTTCATGATCACGGGTTTTCACGGCTTGCACGTGACGGCCGGGGTGATCTACCTCTCGATCGTGGCGCGGCGCGTGGCCCGCGGCGCCTATGAGCGCAAGGGCTATGGCATCGTCGAGATCGCGGGGCTGTACTGGCACTTCGTCGACCTGGTCTGGGTCTTCATCTTTGCCTTGTTCTACCTGTGGTAAGGAGGTCGCAATGGAAGGGCAGCAGCATCCGGTAGCGTTGTACCTGAAGGTGTGGGGCCTGCTGTTCGTGCTCAGCGCCCTGTCTTATCTTGTCGACCTGCTGCACGTGCAAGGCATGCTGCGATGGACATTGATCCTGGCGCTCATGATGGCGAAGGCCGCGCTGATCGTCGCCGTCTTCATGCACCTGCGCTGGGAGCGGCTGGCGCTGGTCTGCGTGGTGGTGATTCCGCCCGCGGCGCTGCTTGTACTGGCGGGCATGATGGCGGCGGAATCCGATTATGTCTTCGCGCTGCGTAGCGCCACTGTCCGGTAAGCGTGCCTCAGCAATCACAGCCGGCAACCCGCCTTGCCGGACAGTACGAGTTTCACCCTTGTAACGGCGCCGAGCGCGGTGCTATAATGCGCGCACGCTTTTACGACGTCCCCATCGTCTAGAGGCCTAGGACATCACCCTTTCACGGTGAGTACCGGGGTTCGAATCCCCGTGGGGACGCCAAGGTTTGCAAGAATCGGTTTATACGGTTTCATGCGGCCGGATCGAAGTCAGATAAGTAAAGCCAGATCAAGTAAAGCCAGATCAAGTAAAGCCAGTCCAGGGTCCCCATCGTCTAGAGGCCTAGGACATCACCCTTTCACGGTGAGTACCGGGGTTCGAATCCCCGTGGGGACGCCAAGAATATCCAGTGATGCCGATATCGCGTCGCACTGATATCGAGTCACACTGCAAAAGCCGCAAAAGAGTTTTCTTTGCGGCTTTTTGCTTTTTCATCTTTCCCCGCTCATGAGTCAACCCGTCACGCTGGCGCTGTTCTGCAAGGTCGTCGATAACTATGGCGACATCGGCATTTGCTGGCGCCTCGCGCGGCAACTGGTGCACGAGCATGGTATCGCCGTAACGCTGTGGGTCGACGACATGCACAGCTTTGCCCGCATCTGCCCGCGGGTCGATCCGCACGTGGCCGCCCAGCAGGTGGAAGGCGTCGCCGTCTATCACTGGCGCGACCAGGAAGGCACGTACTTCGCGGAAGATGTCGCCGACATCGTCATCGAGTTCTTCGCGGTGGACATCCCGCCCGGGTACGTCACGGCGATGGCGCAGCGGCCCGTCAAGCCGGTGTGGCTGAACCTGGAAGGCTTGACGGCCGAGGAATGGGTCGAAGGCTGCCACACGCTCCCATCCATGCACCCGCGCCTGCCGCTGACAAAGCATTTCTTTTTCCCTGGTTTCAAGGGCAAGACCGGCGGCCTGCCGCGCGAAGCCGGGCTCTTCGGCGAGCGCGACCGGTTCCAGCAGGACCCTGCGGCGGTGGCGGCCTTCCTGGGCGCCCTCGGCCTCGACGCTGCCGAGCAGGCGGCCTGCAAGGTATCGCTGTTCTGCTATCCGCATGCACCCGTGGCGAGCCTGTTCGACGCATGGCAACGGGGCGGGGCGCCGGTGGCATGCCTGGTGCCGGAGGGTGTGGCGAAGGACGAGGTGCGCGCTTTCCTTGGCGCCGAACCGGTGGCCGGCGCCGTTCGCACGCAGGGCATGCTCACGGTGCGCGTGCTGCCGTTCGTGCCGCAGCCCGATTACGACCGGTTGCTGTGGGCGTGCGATGTCAATATCGTGCGCGGCGAGGATTCCTTCGTGCGGGCGCAATGGGCAGGCCGCCCATTTGCCTGGCATATTTATCCGCAGGATGAAAACCTGCACCATAAAAAACTGCGTGCCTTTATTGCACGGTATTGCGCGCCACAATATGGCGCCGCGCTGGATGGTGCCTCGCCGGATAATGCTGCTGCGGGCCGGCCGGATGCGAACGCGCTTGAACGACTCATGCTGGCCTTGAATGGCGTGGTCGAGGAAACGGATTGGCTGCCGTTGTGGCAAGCCTTGTCCGGCAGTCTCGAACCATTGGCATGCCGCTCTGCCAATTGGCAAAAAGCGCTGTTGGAAAATGGCGACCTGGCGTCGAATCTGCTGACATTCGCACGTTCCGTGCGATAGGCGCCGTATCAAGAACATGGTATGATGAGCGGTTACTGAAACCCATATTTAGTAGGTACTCCCTCTTATGAAACCCGCAAAAGAAATTCGTGTTGGCAACATCATCATGGTTGACGCCAAGCCCTTCATCGTGCTGCGCTCCGACGTCAATGGTTCGAGCCGCACGGGCTTCACCTACAAGTGGAAGATGAAGAATCTTCTGACGAACGCTCCGCTGGAAAACGTCTTCCGCGGCGACGACAAATTCGACGTGGTCGTGCTGGACAAGAAGCCGGTGACCTATTCGTACTTCGCCGATCCGCTGTACGTGTTCATGGATGAAGAGTACAACCAGTACGAAATCGAAGAAGAAAACCTGGGCGACGCGCTGAACTACCTGAAAGACGGTATGGCATGCGAAGCCGTTTTCTATGACGGCAAGGCCATCTCCGTTGAACTGCCGACCACCATCGTGCGCCAGATCGTTTACTCGGAACCGGCCGTCAAGGGCAATACGTCGGGTAACGTGCTGAAGGAAGCCAAGATCGAAAACGCGATCGAATCGAAGCAGCACACCGTGCAGGTTCCCCTGTTCGTGAGCCAGGACGATTCCATCGAAATCGATACCCGCACCAACGAATACAAGCGCGTGATCCGCAACTAAGCCATTCGCGCCGCTTCCAAAGAACGCTGCCTCGCGCAGCGTTTTTTTTTCGCCCACCATAACGCGTCAGATCCGCCAATCCCCCAGTCCAGCAATGTTTCCTGAAACCGGGGTCAGACCCCGATTCCGGGAAACATTGCCAGCAACCGGGGTCTGACCCCGAAGTAGAGCAATATTGCCTGAAATCGGGGTCTGACCCCGGGGTGAACGAGCACGGCGCGCACAGCGTCACGTGTTGCAAAAACTTCGGGGACAGTCCCCTCTGGAGGGACTGTCCCTGGTGTTGCTTTACAACCAGCTCAGCAGTGGAGGGCTGGACGTCAGGCGGGGCCGCGCCATTCGGTCAGGTAGTGCTGCGGGGTCTTGCCGAGCAGGCGCCGGAACATGCTCGTGAAGGCGCTGGGGCTCGCATAGCCGAGGGTGGCGGCAATGCTGCCCACGCTTTCGCCGCGCGCGAGCAACGGGAACGCGTGGGCGAGGTGTACCTGCTGCACCCATTGCCGGTAGTGCAGCCCGGTTTCTTTTGGAAACAGCCGGATCAGCGTGCGGGCGCTGGCGCCGGCATCGCGCGCGCGGTCTTCGAGAGGCCGGCGGCTACCAGGGTGGTCCATGATGTCGGTGCATAGCGCGCGCAGGCGCCGGTCGCGTGGCCAGGGGACGGCGATCGGCACGGTTTCCATTGATGCCAGTTCCGACAGGATCAATTGCGCCAGCTGCTCACCGCGGCCCGGGGCCGCATAGTCCACCGGCTCGGCCGACAATGCCAGGATCAGCTCACGCAGCAGGGCACTGACTTCCAGCACGCGGCACCCGTCGACAAGCCCGGCGGCGGCCTGGGCATCGATATACAGCGTGCGCATGTTGACGCGCGAAAGCATCGTCAGCTCGTGCACGATGCCCGGTGCGATCAGCAGCGCCCGCCGCGGCGGGATGATCCACACCCCCAGGCCCGTGCGTACCCGTACCACGCCCTCGCTGGCATACAGCAGTTGTACCCAGGGATGGCTGTGCGGCACCACGTGCTCGCCATGCTGCGCTTCGGAAGGCACGGCGGTGACCGCGCGGGGCAGGGCTGTAAACCTGGGGCAATAGAGGGGCGAGGGCAGGAGTGTCACTTTGGCGACGATCATTGGAAGAAGCGTTCGGTCCCTACATATTACACTGGCATACCTTTCATCGATATCGCCGCCATGCTCCCCGCTTCCATCGCCCCGACTGCTGTTTCGCCCCCGTCCAGCGCCACCGCCGTGTCGCCCGCACAGCAGGGTGCCGTGCTGCAGATCCTGTTCTCCGTTGCTTTCGTCCACCTGCTCAACGATTGCGTGCAGGCCGTGCTGCCGTCCATCTACCCATTGCTGAAGGACCAGTTCGCGCTGAGTTTTACGCAAGTGGGCCTGATCACCTTGACGTTCCAGTGCACCGCCTCGCTGCTGCAGCCGTGGATCGGCCTGTACACGGACAAGCGCCCGCTGCCGTTCCTGCTGCCGATCGGCATGTGCGTGACGCTGGCCGGCGTGGGCCTGCTGGCGACCGCGAACACGTTCGGCATGCTGCTGCTGGCCGCCGGGATGATCGGCGTCGGTTCGTCGACGTTCCATCCGGAGGCGTCGCGCGTGGCGCGGCTGGCGTCCGGCGGCCGCTTCGGCTTCGCGCAATCGCTGTTCCAGGTGGGCGGCAACATCGGCTCGGCGCTGGGCCCGCTGCTGGCCGCCGCCATCATCGTCGGCCACGGGCAGGGCAAGATCGCGTGGTTCATGCTGCTGGTACTGGTCGCGGTGGTGGTGCTGGTGAGCGTCAGTCGCTGGTACGGCAGCCACCTGAAAAGCGCGGTGCGCAAGGCGGCCGTGCAGCACGCGGCGCCGCTGCCGCGCGGCCGCGTGATTGCCGCGATGGCGGTGCTGGCAATGCTGGTATTCTCGAAATACATCTACATGGCCAGCCTGTCGAGCTATTACACGTTCTACCTGATCGAGAAATTCCACGTATCGGTCGACGCGGCGCAGATGTACCTGTTCCTGTTCCTTGCCGCGGTGGCCGCAGGCACGTTTGCCGGCGGCCCGATCGGCGACCGCATCGGCCGCAAGCGCGTGATCTGGGTATCGATCCTGGGTGCCGCGCCGTTCACGCTGGCGCTGCCGTATGTCGACCTGGCATGGACGGCCGTGCTGTCGGTGGTGATCGGGCTGGTGATGTCGTCGGCATTTTCCGCGATCGTCGTGTTCGCGCAGGAGCTGGTGCCGGGCAAGCCCGGCATGATTGCCGGGATCTTCTTCGGGCTGATGTTCGGCGTGAGCGGCATTGGCGCCGCGGCGATGGGCCACATCGCCGACGTGTCCGGCATCGAGTACGTCTACCGGATCGCGTCGTTCCTGCCGCTGCTGGGGTTCCTCGCGGCGCTGCTGCCGAAGATGGAGCGCTGAAGACGGCGGATCGCAGGCAGGGAGCAAACTCCCTGCATTCCTGCAAAGTCAGATGTCGATGAAGCGCATCTTGAAGTTGCGGCCCTTGAAGCTGCCGAAGTCGCCAGCCAGGTTGCTGGCGGCGCTCAGGCGGTCGAACGCTTCATAGGCCACGCGGCGGTCGATCGCCACATAGGTCTGGAATTCCGTCACGTTGATCTTGCCCACGTGTTCCTTGGCCAGCTTCGCATCGCCGGTCAGCGCGCCCAGCACGTCGCCGGCGCGCAGCTTGTCCTTCTTGCCGCCGCTGATGCACAGCGTGAGCATCGGTGCAGGATCGCCGTGACCAGGATCGTCTGCGTCCAGTTCCGCCAGTTCGTGCCATTCGGCCGGCGTGTTCTGGTATTCCTCGATCAGCTTGACCCACTTCTTTTCGTTCGGCGCGCACAGCGTCAGCGACAGGCCGCTGCCACCGGCGCGACCCGTGCGGCCGATGCGGTGTACGTGCACCTCGGCGTCCTTCGACACGTCGGCGTTGATCACCGCTTCCAGGTCGGTGATGTCCAGTCCCCGCGCGGCCACGTCGGTGGCCACGAGGATCTGGCAGCTGCGGTTGGAGAACAGCACGAGGATCTCGTCGCGTTCGCGCTGTTCCAGTTCCCCGTACAGCGCCAGCGCCGAGAAGCCCTGCGCGCGCAGCGTTTCCACCAGTTCGCGGCAATGCGCCTTCGTATTGCAGAAGATGATCGCGGACGCGGGCTTGAAGTGCCGCAGCAGCCGCGCCACCGTCTCGTCGCGCGAGTCGAAACCGATCTCGTAGAAGCGCTGCTCGATCGTCAGCGACGTGTGCTGTGCTTCGATCACCACCTCCACCGGGTCGGCCAGGAAGGCTTCGGTGGCGTGGCGGATATCGTCCGGGTAGGTCGCCGAGAACAGCAGTGTCTGGCGGCGCTTCGGGCATTCCTTCACGATCGCCGCGATGTCGTCGTAGAAGCCCATGTCGGTCATGCGGTCCGCTTCGTCGAGCACGAGGGTGCGGATAGACGACAGGTCGAGCGTCTGCCGCGACAGGTGGTCGCGGATCCTGCCCGGCGTGCCGACGACGACATGGGCACCATGTTCCAGCGAGGCGATCTGCGGCCGCATGGGCGAGCCGCCCGTCAGCACCAGCACCTTCAGGTTGGCGATGCTGCGGCCGAGCCGGCGCAGTTCGTTCGCCACCTGGTCCGCCAGTTCGCGGGTGGGGCACATCACCAGCGCCTGTGTGGCGAACCAGGCGGGGTTGATGGTGTACAGCAGGCCGATGCCGAAGGCGGCGGTCTTGCCGCTGCCGGTCTGCGCCTGGGCGATCAGGTCGCGGCCTTCGAGCACGGGCGGCAGGCTCTGCGCCTGGATCGGCGTCATCGTGGTGTAGCCCAGCGTGTCGAGGTTGGCGAGAAACGCGTCGTGCAGGGGCAGGGAGGCAAAGGAAGTCATGGCGGGCCCGTGGGCAAAAGGGTAAATCAGTCTAACAGAGCGGCAGGATTCTACCGCTACAACCATCGGTGGCTTATCGGGCCACACTCAGTTTTTGCGCCAGACGGGCAGGCCGGTAACGTCCAGTTGTTCGTCGCGCTCCCAGACCGGCAGGCCGCTGGCGTCGGTCGGCTCGAGCAATTCGAGCTGTTCCTGCCGGACCGGGACGCGGCGCACGCGGGGCGCGGGCGGCACCCTGGGTTCCGGCTCCATCGGTTCGGCCGGGCCGAAACCGGGCAGGTCGAGCGTCGCGTTGTCTTTCTTGTCTCTCATCGTGTGGCGTGCAAAAACAAAAGCCCGGCTTTGGCAGTCGGGCTTTTCATCTGAAGCGGCGCGCAGTGTAACACAGCGCCAACCTTTTGTGCGGCAGGCCTTCAGCGCGGGGAGCGCCGCGCCGGACCTGTCCCGCGCCCGCGAAAAATGCGCTCGCGCCGCCAATCCTTGCCATGATCGGGCGCCTGCCGAAGCCGGCTGCCGGTATCGCATCCTGCCTGTCCTATAATGTGGCTTTTTTATTAATACCAGAAGGCTGGCCACAGGCACCGTAGACAAGATGACGAAACCGATCCCGCGGGACGATACCCGCGACACCTTCGTCATCGAAGGCGTCATCACCGGGCTCCAGGTGGCCCTCGACAGGGAAGCGCTGTTCGCGCAAATTCCCCCGCACGGCCCGGCCGGCGGTGCCGCGGCCAGGCCCGATGCGGTGCCGGGCGATCTGCGCGGCCAGCTCGCGGCGGCCGCGTCAATCCTGTATTACAACGAGGACACCGAATACTTCGTCTGCCTGATCGGCCAGCAGGTTGTGTATGGCGAATTTGGTGGCGCGAGCAAGTTGCCGGTCGGTCGACAAGTCAGGGCCGTGGTCGAGAAGTGCGAGGGCGTGCTGGTCGCGCATGGCATCCTCAGCGGCGATACAGGCCTGGTGTGGGTGCGTTGCCCGCGCGGCAGCGCGGCCGAGAACAGGGCCGGCTTCCAGCTCGCCTGGTGGCTCTTCTGCTTTGCCATGGCCGGCCTGGCCGCCTGCGTGTTCCTCATCGGCGTCCCGCTCGGGATGGGCAAGCTTGAAACCCTGGCATGGGGCGCGGTCGTCGCGGCCGCGCTGTGCTTCGGCATGGCGGCGTGGGACAGTACCTCCGGGCCGGAGATCCCCGGCTCGGCTACCGACATCTTCCGCAAGCTGGGCTTTGCCGATCCCGGTCATGTGGACCTGAACAGCTACCAGTACAGCATCGTGCATGGTCATGCACTGGTGCGCGGCACGGAGACGCGCGCCCACTATGCGGATATCCACTGCTACCAGCGGGCCGTCGAGGATGGGAAGGTGAAACTGGCGCATTAGCCGGGCGCCGCGCCACGCGCAGGAAGTTTGCAAATGCGCTTTGCAAAAGCGGTTTGCCAATGCAGCCAGCCCATGAAAAAACCGCCGGCTCCATCACTGGGAACCGGCGGTTCTTTGAATCTGGTTGCGGGGACAGGATTTGAACCTGTGACCTTCGGGTTATGAGCCCGACGAGCTGCCAGACTGCTCCACCCCGCGTCTGAGGCAAGAATTATATATCCCACCGTCTTTTTTTGCAAGCCTGCATCGCGAATGCCGGAACGACAGTCTTCACGGCAGGACATTTTGCTGGCTCGGCAGAAAAATTGCCAAAATTCGGGGACAGGAAGGGGTACTGCCATGCATGGCAGTACCGCTACGCCGGCGAGGAGCGATGCTCCTCGAAACTCCGGCTACGCCCCCGAATTTTGGCAACATAAATAAAATCAACGGGTTGACTACATTTTCCCTCTGCCGGGCTGGTTGTAAAACAACCAAATTTTCAGACGGTGGTCAGGCCGCGCCGAGGCGCCACAGCGATGTCACCTCGGCCGCCCGCGCCGCATGCAGCGGATCTTCGGCATCGCCGGCCTTCGGGTGCACGGGCTTGGCGTCCTGCCGGCCCAGCACCACCAGGCCGGCCTGGGCGATCCACTCGAGCAGCTGTTCGCGTGGCCGCAGGCCCAGGTGTTCCGCCAGGTCGGACAGGATCAGCCAGCCTTCGCCGCCTTCCGCGAGGTGGTCCTTCAGGCCGGCCAGGAAGCCCTTGAGCATCCGGCTGTCCGGGTCAAACACGGCATGCTCGATCGACGAACTGGGCCGCGCAGGTACCCACGGCGGATTGCAGACGACGAGCGGCGCGCGGCCGGGCGGGAACAGGTCGGCCTCCAGCAGCTCGACCTGCTCATCCAGGTCCAGGCGGGCGATGTTGTCGCGCGCGCAGGACAGGGCGCGGCGGTCCATGTCGGTGGCGACCACGCGGGGCACGCCACGGCGCGCCAGCACGGCACTCAGCACGCCCGTACCGGCACCGATATCGAAGGCCACGGTGGTTTTCTTTGGCAGCGGCGTTTCCGCCACCAGCTGCACGTATTCCCCGCGCACGGGCGAGAACACGCCGTAGTGCGGGTGGATGCGGGCGCCGAGCGCGGGGATCTCGACGCCGGTCTTGCGCCACTCATGGGCGCCCACGAGGCCCAGCAGCTCGCGCAGCGAGATCACGAACGCATCCTCGCCACGGCCATAGGCTTCGTTGCAGGCCAGTTTCACCTCCGGCGCACGGCGCAGCGGAATCGTGTAGCCGGGCTCGAACGGGATCAGCAGCATCGCCAGCGTGCGGGCGCGCTGCGATTGGGCCTGCCGGTGCAGGTGGAACGCTTCGACCGGCGTGGCCGGCGCTTTCGGCGCCTTCCGCTTCGGCTTGCCATGCTTGCCGTCGGCGCGGCGCGCCAGCGCCTGCAGCAGCTGGCGTGCGTTCTGGAAATCACCGCGCCACAGCAGCGCCGTGCCTTCGCAGGCGAGGCGGTACGCCGTGTCGGCATTCAGCGTGTCGTCGGCCACCACCACGCGCTTCGGCGGCGGCATGCCCGCCTCCGAGTGCCAGCGGGCGGAACGGTCGGTTCCTTGTTCGGTCCAGTGGAGGAGGGTGGTTTCCATGTTCGTCTTTTCAGTGGTGGTAAACGGCGAAACCGCCTGCACGGCGGTTTCGAACGGTGGCGCGTATTATAGCCGGTCAGGCTTCGTCGGCCGGCGGCGGCGTGGTCGAGATCGTCAGCGGGATGTCGCTGGCGGACGATGGCGCCGGCGCATCCGTCGGCACCTTGATCGGCATCTGCGTCTTGCCCGTCGCCTCGGCCGGTTCGGACGCGCCCGGCGGGCTCGTTGAGATCGTCAGCGGGATGTCGCTGGCGGACGACGGCGCCGGCGCATCCGTCGGCACCTTGATCGGCATCTGCGTCTTGCCCGTTGCCTCGGCCGCGCCGGCGGGGGGCGGCGGCGTGGTGGAGATCGTTGGTGGAATGCCGCTCGCGGATGACGGCGCTGGCGCGTCCGTCGGCACCTTGATTGGCATCTGCGTCTTGTCCGTTGCCCCGGCCGCCGATTCCGCCGCATAGGCCTTCACGGGCGACATCGGCTCATAGATGTCGAGCGACTGCGTGTTCTTGATGAGCTGCATCAGGCGCACCGACAGGTTGCCCAGCACATCGCCATTCGCGCCATCCTTCACGTCGCCGGAAACCTGCTTGTCCATCAGCTTGAACAGGTCGCCCAGGCTGCCCGGCCACTCGATCTCGGGCATGTCGAACGTCGGCAAGGCGGTCGGCTTGTCGCCGCCGGTGCGCGCTTCCCGCCCGACGTCGCGACCAGCTTCTTCCTTGGCGGCGAAAGCGGATGACATCGATGCCTCGTACCGCACTTCGACCTCGAACTCGTATTTCGAGCCGTCAGCCAGCGTGATGGTGCCCGTGCCGAGGAAGTGCGAGTTTTCGTTGAGGCTGAACGCGCCCGCCTTGCCCACGCCATTGGCACCTTCGGCACGCGCCATGCCGGCCGACATCGACGACGACGCTTCCAGCGAGACGGAATCAAAGGCGATCGTGGCGCCCTTGGCATCATCGCCCAGCAACTGCTGGGCGAACTTGCCGAGGAAGTTCTGCGCCAGGTCGATCGTGTTGTTGCCGAGGGAGTCGATGCGCTGCTGCAAGTCAACGGCGCCGGACGACAGCGCGACATTGCTGCGGGTTTTCTCGGCCGCCTGCGTTTGCACGGCATTGTTGTTGCCGCGAGCCGGCTGCTGCGTCGAACCGGCAAGGCCGGTGTTCTGGTACTGGCGGGTGCCGAGTGGAGTAAGCGAAGACATGGGCTGGCCTCTTGTTTCGTCGATATCCCCCTGCAACGGCATTCCAGCCGATTACTTGAGGAAATCAGTGATGGTGGGTCCACAGGCCGTTCGAGGCCAGGTACGCCTGCACGGCGTCCGGCTGCCCGACCGCATGCAGTTTTACTTCGCCGCATGCGCACACGCCCGAATACGGGGTGATGTGCGAGCAGGCGGATACTTTCTGGACGGTCACTTTAACCGCCTTGGCGCATTTCGCGCATTTGAACGTCAGGGTGCGTGGTGCTTTGAACATGATTTCAACAACGGATAACGATAAGCCTTCATTCTAGCAGGCGACGCTTACATGGCTGCGGCCGCCTGCACCGGGCTGCACGAGGATCCGCGTGGCGATCCGTTCCGTCATTTCCTGCACGTGCGAGATCACGCCCACCTTGCGGCCCATCGCCTGCAAATTGTCGAGCGCATCCATCGCCACCCGCAGCGTTTCCGCATCGAGGCTGCCGAAGCCTTCGTCGATGAACAGCGACTCCACGCGCACGCGGTTCGACGACAGCGAGGCCAGTCCGAGCGCCAGCGCCAGCGAGACGAGGAACGATTCGCCGCCGGACAGCGAATGCACCGAGCGCAGGTCGTCGCCCATGTGCAGGTCGCGCACCAGCAGGCCCAGCGACGGTTGCGACGGGTTGTCGATGCGCAGCAACTGGTAGCGGGGCGCCAGCTGGCGCAGGTGGGCGTTGGCATAGCCGAGCAGCACGTCGAGCGTGAATTGCTGGGCGTAATTGCGGAATTTCTTGCCATCGGCGGAACCGATCAGATCCGCCAGCCGTGCCCAGCGCCGCTCGCTGTCTTCCTGCCGCTCCAGGTCGGCCAGCATGGCGCTGGCGCGGCGACGCCGTTCGTCATCGTGCGCCAGCGCCCCTTTCAGCGCCGAGGCCTGCTCTTGCGCAACGCGGCGCTCGGCCGCCAGTGCATCGAGCGCCTCGCGCAATGCCTGGGCGCCGCCTTCCACGCTGGCGGGCGCGCTGGCCCGATGCTGCGCCAGCTGCGCTTCGCGCTCGCGCAGCACGGCCAGCGCTTCCGCCACCGCATTGTCCAGCGCCTGCAAGGCGAGCCGTTCGGCGCGGATCGCTTCCTGCGGATGGGCGAGCAGGGCCAGCAGCTCGTCCACAGTCGCGACGCCGGCAACGGGCGCCGCGAACAGGTCCGGCTCGGCATGGGCCGCGCTGAAGGCCTCGAGCCATTCGGTCAGCCTGTGATGGGCGACACCAGCCGCCTCTTCCAGCTCGGTGGCGCGGCGCCGCGCATGCGCCAGTGCCTCTTCGCTGCGGGCGCGCTGCTGGGCCGCCTGCTGGCCGGCCTCCTGCTGCGCGCGCAAGGTTGCGTGCGCCGAGTCGCAGGCGGCGCGCAGCCGCGCTTCCACTTCGCCCACCGGCGCACCATTCCACAACGCCATGCGCTGCGCACGCGCCGCCTGCAATGCCTCGTCCGCCGCCAGGAACGCGGCGCGGGCGGCCTGCTCGTCGACGGCCACCCTGGCGTGCGCTTCCTGCAGCGCCGCCAGTTCGATATCGAGCGCGGCGATCTTCGCCGCCCGCTCGTCGATCTCGGCATGCTGTTTTTGCCACTGGCGGCTCTCGGCCTGGCGCAGCGCATGGAAATGTTCCGGGTCCTGGCGCCAGTGATCTTTCCAGCCCTCGGCGCCGTCCGGCGCGTCGGCAAAGGCGGCATCGAGATCGTCCAGCAGCGCGTCGAGATGGTGGGCGGCATCGATGTGCTGCGATTGCAGTGCCTCGGCCTGGGCTTGCGCCTGCGCCAGCGCCGTCGTGGCGGTGGCCAGGCTGGCCTGGCCGCGCGCCTGCTCCGCGCCCGCACGTTCGCAAGCCAGCTGGGCGCGGTCGCGCACGGTGCCGGCCTGGCGCAATGCCTGTTCTTCGCGCGTTACGTCCTGCAGCGCGGTGGCGACATCGGCGATGCGGGCGGACAGCCAGGCAGCGCGGTCGGCCGTGGCCACCGCCTCGACCGGATTCTTGTCGTCCCCGAGCGCCGCCACGGCGATATGCCAGCGGCCTGTCAGCGCGGCGATGGCTGGTGCCAGCGCGGCCAGCTCGTCGCGCACCTGGGCCAGCCGGGCCGCGCTCGACGTGGCCAGCGCGCGTTGCGCGGCTTCGTGGCCGATCAGGCGATCCTGTTCCGCGCGCCACTGCGCCACGTCGGCACGCAGGGCATCGAGCATGCCGCGCAGCCGGTCGTTGCCGTGATACGGGTGCTCGACCGATCCGCACACCGGGCAGGGCGCGCCGTCCTCCAGCGTGGCGCGCAACTGCTCGACGCTTTCGCCGCACGCCGCCTCTGCCAGCGCCAGCGCGCGCTCGGCCTGCGCCAGCGCCGCCTTGCCGGCCGCAAGGTCGCTGGCGGCTTTGCCGGCCAGCGCCTGCGCATCGGCGCGGGCATGGTCCAGCTGCGCCGCCTGGGCCGACAGTGCCGCATGGCGTTCGTTCCGGGCCGCCAGGTCCAGCCACGTGCGCTCGCCTTCGGCCAGGGCGGTGCGGCGCGCTTCCAGCACCGCGCGCCGCATGCCCAGCGCCTCGGCATCGAACGCGGCCAGGGCCGCCAGCGCGGCGGCCCGTTCCGCCTCGGCCACGTGCAGTTTTTCGGCCGCGCCCGCCAGTCCCGCCTGCGCGGCGATTTCCTCGTCGCGGTGCCGGCTGGCGCGGCGCTGCGCGTCGGCCAGTTTCGCGGCGATCGCCGCGCCGTGGCTGGCGGCGCGGCCCGCTTGCGTAAACAGTTCTTCCCAGCGCGGCCACTGCTGGCCCAGCACGGCCCAGTGCCGGTGGGCTTCCAGCCACGTGTGACCATAGTCCTGGGCGGCGACGAGGTTGCGCCGCTCGTTGCGCTTGTCGGACAGCGCTGCCGCCGCTCCCGTCACGGCCGCCACGGCCGCATCGCGCGCGGCGCGCGCTTGCGCGTGCTGCGGCTGCATCGCTTCGATGCGCGCATCCAGCGCCTTTGCCCGGTCCAGCTGCGGCCCGCCGTCCCGCCGTGCCGCCTCGGCCGCTTCCACGCCCGCGGCGGCCTGTTGCTGCGCGGCGGCCGCGGCCTGCTGCGCGTGTTGCGCCGCTTCGGCTTCCGCCTGGCAGCGGGCGATGGCGGCGCGCGCCCCGGCCGTCTCGAGCGCCACGCGTTGCACGGCGTCGTGCAGCGGCCGTGCTTCCTGTACCGCATCGAGCTTGTCGAGCGCCGCGCGGCGTGGCGCCGCCGCCGCCACGTCGGCGATGCGCGCCTGCCGTGCCGCTTCCGCTGCGGCGATGCCGTCCGCCAGCCGCGCCGCCCCGTCGTGCCAGCGCAGGTCGGTTTCCAGCGCGACCTTGCGACCATCGAGCACGGCCAACGCCGCATCGGCCTCGCGGGCCTGTGCTTCCACCTGCGCGCGCTCGTCGCCGGACAGCGGCTTCTGGTCCGCCAGCCGCGCGTGCATCCGCTGCAGCGCTTGCGCTTCGAGCTTGTGGCGCTCGTGCGCACGGCGCGACAGGTCGCTGTAGATCGTGCTGCCGGTCAGCGTTTCCAGCAGCAGGCCGCGCTCGTCGTCCTGCGCCTTCAGGAACGTGGCGAACTCGTTCTGTGCCAGCAGCACGGCGCGCGTGAACTGGTCGAAGTTCAAGCCGATGCGCGCCTCGATTTCCGCCTTCACCTCGGTCTTGGTGCCGCCGATCGGGTGCAGTTCGGGCAGGCGGTGCAGCGTCATCGCCGTCGGTTGCAGCGCGCCCGTGGCCTTCGTGCGGGAGCGGCGCACGCTCCAGCGCGCGCGGTACGGTATGCCGTCGCTGCCCACGAAATCGACTTCCGCGTAGCCTTCCGGCGTGCCGCGGCGCAGCAGCGTGCGCGGGTCATCCGAGCCGATCGGATCGCCCACCTCCGGCGTCTTGCCGCGCGCGTGCACGAGGCGTGGCGTGCGGTCGTACAGGGCCAGGCACAGCGCATCGAGCAGCGTGCTCTTGCCTGCGCCGGTGGGGCCGCTGATCGCGAACAGGCCGGCATCGGCCAACGGTGCGCTGCCGAAATCGACGGAGAATTCGTCCGCCAGCGAGGCCAGGTTGCGCCCGCCAATCCGCAGGATCCTCATCGGGCAGGCTCCGCCAGCAGCAGTTCGGCAAACGCGCTCATCTGGTCATCCGGCGCGGCACTGCCGAATTTTTGCTGGTACAGGCGGGCGAACACGTCTTCGGGCCGCAGTTGCGCAAGCTGGTCCAGCGACACGGCCGCGTCGTCCAGCGAGCCGCCCCGCTGGCTGCTGCTCGTCTCGATCTTCGCCAGGCGTACGTGCTTGCCTTCCAGGGCCGCCTCGATGCGGGCCCGCAGGCCGGGCTCCGGCGCATCGAGGCGCACCCGCACTTCCAGGTAGGGCTGGGCATAGGCGGGCGCCAGCGGAAAGTCGAGCGCTTCCAGTGCGTCCAGCACCTGTTCCAGCGGCGCGGGCCGGGTCGGCACGCGCAGCAGGTGCACCGCGCGCGGCACCGGGATCGGCACCGTTTCGCGCAACGCCTGGCCATCGAGGTCGATGCGCAGGACCTGGTGCTGGTAATGCACTTCGGAGAACGACAGCGGCAGCGGGCTGCCGCAATAGCGGATGTGGGCGTGGCGGCCGATCTGCTGCGCCAGGTGCAGGTGGCCCAGCGCGGCATACGCGATGGATGGGCCGAAGATGCCGGCCGGCAGCATCTCGGTGCCACCGATGACGATGCGGCGTTCGGAGTCGGCCGAGATCTGGCCATCCACCATGTGGCAATGGCCCATGGCCACGATCGCCTGGCTGCCCTGGCGCAGCGATTCCGCATGCGCCAGCGCCTGGCGATACAGCTCGGCGATGCCGGCCAGGTAGGGATCGCCGCCGTCCGCCACGCGCGGCACGTCGGCAGGGCGCAGGAACGGCACCGCCAGGCACCACGCGGCCACGGCCCCGTCGCGGTTCGTCAGCGGGTGCACGAGGCGCGTGACGTCGATCGCGCCGCCGGCGTCGCGCTCGACATTGCCGACGACGCGCGTGCCCAGTTCCTCGAGCAGGGGGCCGGGCGCGTCGATGCGGCCAGGCGAATCGTGGTTGCCCGCCACCAGCATGATGTCGAGCCCTGGCGCCGCCTGCTTTGCCTGCCGCAGGAACCGGTACAGCTGGCGCTGCGACGCCGCGGACGGGTTGGCATTGTCGAACACGTCGCCGGCGATCAGCAGCGCGTCGACCTGTTCGGCCACGATGGTATCCAGCAGCCAGTCGAGGAAGCACTGGTGCTCGTAATGCCGGTCGAAATTGTGGAGCGACTGGCCCAGGTGCCAGTCGGAGGTGTGCAGCAGGCGCATGAAGTTACCGGACGATGCGGGGGCGGGGAAGCGCGACAGTGTAGCGCATCGCGGCCGCGGCGGGTAGCGCGCTCCCCGCCGTTGTCCGTCGGAGCAAGCCGCTCAGGCTGCGTTGGCGCGGCGGCGCCAGGCCACGCCGGCCAGCAGCGCCAGCCCGCCGCCCAGCATCGCGTAGGTGGCCGGCTCCGGCACGGCCAGCGCCAGGTGGTAGTCGAAGCGCTGGGCGCGGCCCGTCGCATCGCCCAGCTGCACCAGGCTGCCGTCCGGTCCCAGCGACCAGTCGGTGATCGAAAAGCCCTTCGTCAGCGGGTCCGCGTAATACGCGGTGGCCGGCTGCAGCACCGATCCGATCGCGAACTGGTCGGCCCCGAGGAAGACATATTGCTGGATGGTGGCGAGGTCGCCCGCCGTCGACGGGTCGAAACTGATGCTCTGGTAGAAGCGTTTCGTCGTGCGGCCCGCCCCGTCGGTGTCGGACAGGATCTGCGAGCTGACCTGGCCGGTCCCGTCCAGGCTGTACAACTGCCCGTCCAGGCGCAGCGAAATCTGCAGCGCCGCGCCGGTGGCGCTCATCCAGTTGTTGTCCGCGCTGGACAGGACATTGCCGCTGTCGAACATGCTGGTCACCGTCAGTTCGAATACGCGGCTGCCCAGCACGTCGCCTTGCGGGAAGAAACCGGGCAGGTTGAATGTCCCCGCCGGGCCCGAGGTGCGGGTCGTGATCGTGTAGGTATCGGCGGCCGCACCGGCACAGGCCAGCGCGGCCAGCAGGGCCGCGCTGCCACGCAGCATCGGCAAACGAAAAGTGTGAAGTGCATGCATCATTATGTTCCTGACGGTCGGGCCGCGGGCGGCAATGCCGTGGAAGTGTACGGTGCCCGGCTGTGAGGTGGCGCACTGTAGCGGCCTGTACGGCCGGCCACGCTGCCCGGATGCGCCCGGCGGGAAAGTTCTTTAGAATGGCTCGCCGCGGCCATGACGAATGCGAGCGAAGGATGCACCTTGACAGAATTGACACCGACGTTGCCATGTGGGACGCTGCAACCATGACAGCGGGCCGCGTCTTGCTCCCGCTGCCACCGGCGCCCGACCGCATCGTCGGCGCCGACGGGCTGCCGGTGCTGGGCCGCCACGCCGGCATCCTGCGCGGCTGCGACTGGGAACGGCTGGCGCCGCCGTATGTCCGCGGCCGGCTGTGGCGCCGGCTGCATCACAAGCGCTGGCATTATGCGGCCCTGTCGGCCGAGGGCATGTTCTGCGCCGTCGCCATCGTCGACCTGGGCTGGATGAGCACCTGCTTCGCCTATGCGTTCGAACGTGGCGACGGCGACATGCTGGCCAATTTCTCGCAGGACGGCTTGCCGGGCCGTCTTTCCGCCGCGGTGGCCGCGGATGGCACCGGCAACAGCACGTTCTCGCGCCGTGGCGTGTCCATCGACCTGGGGCCGGCCGGGCTGTCGCTGCGCAGCCCCTGGCTGGAAATCGACGCAAGCTTCGGCGCCGCGGCGGCGCCGGCGCTGGTGGCATCGGGCATCGTCAAGGGCGGCGGCGTGCATGCCACGCAAAAGACCGGCGGGCTGGCGCTCGAAGGCGAGGTGCGCACCTGGCGCGGCGAGTACCCGCTGCATGGCGGTACCGCCAGCATCGATTATTCGAATGGTTTGCTGGCCCGGCGCACCGCGTGGCGATGGGCCTCCGGCCATGCCGCCGATATCGGTTTCAACCTGCAGGCCGGCTATTTCGGCGCCAGCGAGAACGCACTGTGGCTCGATGGCGGGCTGTTCCCGCTGGGGCCGGCGCACTTCGTCCACGCCGCCGACGATCCGATGGAGCCCTGGCGCATGTTCACCGAAGATGACTGCCTCGACCTGATCTTCACGCCTGTCGCCGCCCGGCGCGAGGAGCGCAATCTGCGCATCGCCGAGAGCCGCTACGTACAGCCGTTCGGCACGTTTTCCGGCTGGGTGCGCAGCACGCCGGATGCGCCGAAGCGGATGGTGGGCCACCTGGCCGGCGTCGCGGAACAACACCTGGTGCGCTGGTGACGCCATGAGCATCCGCCACCTGGACCGCCTCTTCGAACCGCGCTCGGTGGCGGTGATCGGCGCCTCGCGCCGGCCCGGGCGGATCGGCACCACCGTTCTGGACAACATGGCCGCCAGCGGCTTCGCCGGCGCGCTGTGGCCCGTCAACCCGAAGTACGACACGCTGCTCGGCATTCCCTGCCACGCCAGGGTGGCCGCGCTGCCGGCGGCGCCCGATCTCGCGGTCATCTGCACGCCGGCGGACACGGTGGCGGCCCTGGTGGCCGAACTGGGCGCCCTCGGCACGCGGGCGGTGATCGTCCTGGTGGCGCTGTCGCCGGCCCAGCGCGCGGCCATGCTGAAAGCGGCGCGGCCGCACCTGTTGCGCATCCTCGGCCCCGGCGGCATCGGCCTGATCGGCCCCGCCGCCGGCATCAACGCCAGCGTCGCGCATACCGGCGCGCGGCCGGGCCGCACGGCGTTCGTGTCGCAGTCCGGCATGCTCATGACGGCCGTGCTGGACTGGGCGCGCCAGCACCAGATCGGATTTTCGCGCGTGGTATCGGTGGGCGAGGGCGGCGACGTCGACGTGGCCGACCTGCTCGACTGGCTGGCCGGCGATGCCGATACACAGGCGATCGTGCTGCACATCGAAAGCGTGACGGATGCGCGCAAGTTCATGTCGGCGGCGCGCATCGCCGCGCGCGGCAAGCCCGTGGTGGTGCTGAAGTCGGGCCGCGGCGCAGGAAGCGACGGTGCCGAGGACCGCGTGGTGGATGCGGCGATCCGGCGCGCCGGCATGCTGCGCGTGTATTCGTCGGCCGACCTGTTCGACGCAGTGCAGACGGTGGCGCGCGCGCGCCCGCTGCCGGGCGAACGGCTGGCCGTCGTCAGCAACGCCGCCAGCCTGGGCCTGCTGGCCACCGATGCGCTGGCGTGGACGGGCGGCACGCTGGCGCCGCTGTCGCCCGCGACGCTGCGCGCGCTGAAACCCGCGATGGCCGATGGCGTGGCCCCCGCCAACCCCCTCGACATCGGCACCCGGGCCGATGCCGCGCGCCACCTGGCGGCGGTGCGGGCGCTGCTCGACGAACCGCAGGCCGACGCGCTGCTGCTGGTGCACGTGCCCACGCCGGCGGCCGGCAGCAGCGACGTGGCGCGGGCGCTGGTGCCCTTGGTGCGCGCCGCGCGCCAGACCGTGCTGTCATGCTGGCTGGGCGGCGACGAGGCGACCGAAGCGAGGAGCGTGTTCGCCGATGCCGGCCTGGCCACCTACGACACGCCGGAAAAGGCGGTGCGGGCATTCCGGCAGATCGTGCAATACCGGCGCAATCAGGCATTGCTGATCGAGGTGCCCGCCGGGGTGCCGGCCGCGGGCGAGCCGGAACGGGCGGCGGCGCGCGCCATCGTCGCCGCGGCGCGCCACGCCGGGCGGTCGTCGCTGGACGACGGCGAATGCACCACCGTGCTGGCCGCCTATGGCGTGCAATGTGAGACAAACGGCGGGGCAAACGGCGGGGCGGCGCAGGAGTGGGAGGCCGGCACCGCCCCGCAGCTGCGCATCGCCGTGCATATGGACCCCGTGTTCGGCCCGGCCCTCGAGTTCGGGCTGGGCGGCGCGGCGGGCCAGGTGGCGCGCGACCGGGCCGCCGGCCTGCCGCCGTTGAACATGGTGCTGGCGCGGGACATCGTCGCGCGTACCCGCGCCGGTGCCGCGCTGACGGCGCCCGATGCGGTCTGCCGCGCGCTGGTGCAGGTGGCCGACCTGGTGACCGACCTGGGCGAGGTGATGGCGCTGGAACTCGACCCGGTGCGGGTTGGGGAAGGGGGCGCGGTCGCGCTGCGTGCCCGCATCGTGCTTGGTCCGCCGCGGCCGGAATCGGCGATGGCGATCCGCCCCTATCCGCAAGCGCTGGCCGAAACGGTCGACTGGCAGGGCGGCCCGCTGGTGCTGCGGCCGATCCGGCCCGAGGATGCCCCGGCGCACGTGCGGTTCTTCGCGGCGCTGGACCCGGACGACGTGCGCCTGCGCTTCTTTTCCGCGCTGCGCGAATTGCCGCCGGCCCAGCTGGCGAGGCTGACGCAGATCGACTACGACCGCGCGATGGCGTTCATCGCCACCCGGCCCGGTCCCGGCGGGCAGCCGGAAACCCTGGGCGTGGTGCGGGCCGTGGCTGATCCGGACAACCGGCGCGCCGACTTCGCGATCGTCGTGCGTTCCGACTTGAAAGGCAAGGGCCTGGGCGTGATCCTGTTCGGCAAGCTGGTCGACTATTTCCGCGCGCGCGGCACCGGCAGCCTGACCGGGGATGCGCTGGCGGAAAACGTGGGGGTGCAGAAACTGGTGCACCGCTTCGGCGGCACGGTGCAGCCGGGGAGCGAGCCGGGCATCGTGTTGCTGACCATCCCATTGCATGGGAAAACATCCTAGCCTGGTCGGAAACTCCGCAGCCAACCTTGCGCTTTGTCAAAGCGGCCATGTCGGTCTTATTTACACTTTGAACTTCCGCGTTTTGCGACGCTATGAAAATACCAATACCGGGAGACAGAATGTTAACGGCCACTTATACGTTGGTTGCGCTGTCCGTCGAACAGGCCCATATTCGACTCAGCCTGCTTTCATTCCAGAAATATGTGCAATCGACGCTGACCCGCCAGCAGACACTGACGCTGGCCCAGCTTGAATACGCATGCGAAACGCTGGAACGCCTGTACCAGGCGTGCAGCTGGCGCAAGGTGGAGCTGTACCTGATCCCGGCCTTGCGCCAGGCAACCCAGCGCGCCGACCAGTTGCTCGACGAATTGTCGCGCCTGAATGGCATGGCGCTCGACGTGGTGCGCCGCCTGAAGGAAGGTGCGCAGCAGGGGGAGGCGCGCGGCGAAGGACAGGGCGCCGGGCACGTTTCGGCCTTTTGCGATGCGCTCGACAGCTTTTGCACGACGTTGCTGCAACGGCTGGAAAAAGAAGAGCAGGAATTGTTCGCCATCGCCCGCAGCGCGATCTGTGGCGATGCCTGGTTTGCCATCGCCAACAAGTTGCTGGCGCATGATGCGCAGGTTGCCGAGGCCCGCCGCAGCGTGCCCGATGCCGACGTGATCTCGCTCGTGCCGCGGCTGGCGCCACCGGCCGAACCGGTGGCCACGATCGACATCCAGATGCCCGCCGTGCGCGACCGCGCGCGCGACCGTGCACGCAATCCCGTGATCCTGCGCGCCGCGGGAGGAGACTGACCCCGGCCGTGGCACCCGCAACCCGGCCGCCGCGCACGCCGGCGCACGGCCAGTCGCGCCGCCGGCACAGCAGGTCGCAACGCCGCTCGACGCGGTGCTGCGCTATGATGGCGTTTTTGATCCATCCATAGCACATCATGTTCGAATTCCTCTTCAAGCGGCCCGGCGACAAGGGCAACGATCCGCAGGCCGCGCAGGGGCAGAATGCGGAGGCCGGCCGCGGCGACAAAGGCAATGGCAAGAGCGATGGCGGCGGCCAGGGAGGCGACGACAAGGAAGCGCGCCGCGCCGAGCAGGCCGCGCGGGCCCGGTCGCTGGACGGCGACGAGGCCGCGGCCGTGGCGCTGATCCTGCAGAGCGAGTTTGCCGACGTGCGGCTCGCCGCGGCCGAGCATGTCGTCTCGCAGGCCGCGCTCGAGCAGGTGCACGGTGCCGTCCGCAACACGGACCGCCGCGTGGCGAAGCTGATGCAGGGCCGGCTCGATGCGATCCGCCACCGCCAGATGGAGCAGCGCCAGGCCGAAGCGACCATCACGCAGGCGCAGCGCCTGCTGCAGGATGAGAAGCTGACGCCGAACCAGGTCGCCGACCTGGACCGCCTGTGGAAAGTGATCGATGCCCCGCCGCAACTGGCCGCCGAGTTCGACCGCCTGCGTGCGGCGCTGAGCGCGCGCCTGGAAGCGCAGGTCGCCCTGCAGCGCGCGGCGATCGACGCGCTGGCCGCATTGCGCAAGCTTGCCGCCGCCCCCGGCACCGGCGAGGAGGCGCTGCAGGAACTGGAGCGCCTGGCCGCCGAGCACGCCGCGCGGCTGACCTCTCCCGAGCATGCGTCGCTGCCGCGCCACTTGCTGCCGGACACGGAAGCGGCGCTGGAAGCGGCGCGCGCCGCGCTGGTGCGCCCGGCGGTTGCGGCGGTCGAGCCGGCGCCGGTCTCGGCTGCCTCGACCGCATCCGCTGCGCCGGAACCCTCGTCATCTCCGCTGGCTGAATCTTCCTCCGCCGTGGCAGGGACTGAACAGGATGCCGCGGCAGGCAGTGCCGGGGCGCCTGAGGCAACAACCGAACAGGGCACTGGCGGCGATGCCGTGGAGGCCCAGCCGGCACCGGCATCGGCACCGGCCCGGCCGCCGAAGGAAAAGAAAGTCACGCCGGCCGACCGCGAGGCCAATGAACGCTTCATGGCGCTGGTGGATGCGATGGAAGCGGCGCTGGCCCAGGGCCAGTTGCATACCGCGGCCGAACACGACAAGACGCTGAAGGACAGCAAGACCGGCCGGCTGACGGCCCAGCAATCGGAGCGCCTGGCACATGTGCGCGCCGAGTTCAAGCGCTTGGCGGCCTGGGCCCGCTGGGGCGGTAACGTGTCCCGCGAGGAACTGGTGCATGCCGTCGAGGAATTGCCGGCGCAAAACCTGTCGATGAGCGAGCTGGCCAAGAAAGTCAGCGCGATGCGCGAACGGTGGAAGTCGCTGGACAGCGTGTCCGGTGCGGCGCCGAAGAGCCTGTGGGAAAAATTCGACGCCGCCTGCACGGCGGCCTACGCGCCGGCCGCGGCGCATTTCCGCCACCTGGCCGATGAGCGCCATGCCAACGCCGCCAAGGCGCAGGCCATGGTCGACGAAGTCCATGCGCTGATCGCCGACTCGCCGGCCGCGCGCGAAGACTGGCGCAGCCTGGCATCGAGCTCGCAGCGCCTGCGCCAGGCGTGGAGCCGGCTGGGCACGATCGACCGCAAGGACAAGAAGCGCCTCGACACGGCATTCGGCAAGGCGATGGAAACGCTGATGGCGCCGCTCGAGGAGCAGCGCAGGATCGAGGTGGCGCGCCGCGAACAGCTGATCGAGGAAGTCTACAAGCTCGACCCGGCCGAACGCCACACGGTGGACACGCTGCGCGGCTTGCAGGAAGCCTGGCAGGGGCATGCGAAGGCGCTGCCGCTGGAGCGCCGCCAGGAACAGGCGCTGTGGCAGAAATTCCGTGCCGCCTGCGACACGATCTTTGCCAAGCGAAAGGAATCGGCCCACGCGGCCGACCACGAGCGCAAGGCCCACCTGCACGCGCGCGAAGCGATCTGCGCGCAACTGGAAAGCTTTGTACCGGAAGGCGACGACAAGGCGCGCCAGGGGGCGATCGGCAAGGCGCTGCGCGAGGCGGCCACGGCCTGGCATGCCAGCGGGCCCGTGCCGCGCGCCGCCGAGGCGCGCATCGAGGGGCGTTACCGCGCCGCGGTGGCCAAACTGCAGGGCGAGGCGGATGCGGTGCGCAAGCGCGCCGGTGCCGCCCAGGCCAACGCGCTGCGCGACAAGCTGCGCCTCGTGCAGGCGCTGGAACACGCCGTGGCCGCGCCCGGCCCGGTCGACGTGGACGAGTGGAAAGGCCGCTGGGCCGCGCTGCCGCCGCTGCCGGCCGAACAGGAGCGCACGCTGCACGGCCGCTTCGACGCCGCGCTGGCCGCTGCCGGCGCCGAGGCGGGCGCACGCGGCGCCTATGCCGGCACGCTGGAAGCGAACCGTTCGCGGCTGCTGGCCGAGGTGCTGCGCCAGGAAATCGTCGCCGGCATCGACAGCGGCGCCGAATTCGCGCGCGACCGCCTCAAGACGCAGGTCGAGGTGTTGCAGGATTCGTTGAAGTCCGGGCACAAGGCCGGCGGTGGCGGCGGCGGCGCCGCGCAGGCAGCCCAGCTCGTGCAGCTGTGCGCGTTGCCCGCGCTGCTCGACGACCGCACGGCCAGCCGCATCGAGGCGCTGTTCCGCCGCATTGGCGCGGAGGGCCGATGAGTTCGCAGGAAAGCAGTATGCCGGCAGGCAGCCCGCGGCCGGGCAGGGTCCGCGTGCAGCACGAGGATTTCGACCTCACCGCCGAGGTGGCGCGGCTGCGCGCCGGCAATCCGAAAGTGGGTGCCGTCGTCACGTTCGTCGGTACCGTGCGCGACCTGAACGACGGCGCGCAGGTGGCCGCGATGGAGCTCGAGCATTACCCGGGCATGACGGAACAGTCGATCGACCGCATCATCGATGCCGCCTGCGCCCGCTGGCCCGTGGCCGATGCGGTGGTGATCCACCGCGTGGGGCCGCTGCTGCCGCGCGACCAGATCGTGCTGGTGGCGGTCACATCGGCCCACCGCGGCGAGGCCTTTGCCGCGTGCGAATTCATCATCGATTACCTGAAGACCGAGGCGCCGTTCTGGAAAAAGGAAGAGACGCCGGAGGGCGCGCGCTGGGTCGATGCGCGCGTCTCCGACGACGCGGCGCTGGACAAGTGGTCGCGTTGATGGCCGGCAGGGCAGGGCAACGCCCTGTCCAATGCCCTGGCGACCGCTCTTTCAACGGTATTGCTTGAAATAGTGCTTTCGCATCCGCACTTTATCGTTAGATAAAATTTGGAGCGAAACACCATGCGTCAAGACAAACTCACAACAAAACTTCAGGAAGCACTCGCCGACGCCCAGAGCCTGGCCGTCGGCAACGACAACCCCTACATCGAACCTGTGCACCTGCTGACGGCCCTGCTGAACCAGGACGACAGCAGCACGCGCTCGCTGCTGCAGCGTTCCGGCGTCAACGTCGGCGGCCTGTCGGCCGCCCTGAAAGGGGCGATCGAGCGCTTGCCGAAAGTCTCGGGCACCGGCGGCAACGTGCAGGTCAGCCGGGAATTCGTCGGCATGCTCAACCTCGCCGACCGCGAGGCGCAGAAGCGCGGCGACCAGTTCGTGTCCAGCGAGATGGTGCTGCTGGCGCTGGCGGACGACAAATCCGACGCGGGGCGGCTGGCGAAGGAGAACGGCCTGTCGCGCAAGTCGCTGGAAAGCGCGATCGATGCGGTGCGCGGCGGCGGCAAGGTCGATTCGCAGGAAGCGGAAGGCCAGCGCGAAGCGCTGAAGAAATACACGATGGACCTTACCGAGCGGGCACGCCAGGGCAAGCTCGACCCGGTGATCGGCCGCGACGACGAGATCCGCCGCGCCATCCAGGTGCTGCAGCGCCGCACCAAGAACAACCCCGTGCTGATCGGCGAACCGGGCGTGGGCAAGACGGCGATCGTCGAGGGCCTGGCCCAGCGCATCGTCAACAACGAGGTGCCCGATTCCCTGCGCGGCAAGCGCGTGCTGTCGCTGGACATGGCGGCGCTGCTGGCCGGCGCCAAGTACCGCGGTGAGTTCGAGGAACGGCTGAAATCCGTGCTGAACGAACTGGCCAAGGATGAAGGCCAGACCATCGTATTCATCGACGAGCTGCACACCATGGTGGGGGCCGGCAAGGCCGAGGGCGCGATGGATGCCGGCAACATGCTGAAACCCGCGCTGGCGCGCGGCGAACTGCATTGCGTGGGCGCCACCACGCTCGACGAGTACCGCAAGTACATCGAGAAGGATGCCGCGCTGGAGCGCCGCTTCCAGAAGATCCTCGTCGACGAGCCGACCGTGGAAGCGACGATCGCGATCCTGCGCGGCCTGCAGGACAAGTACGAGCTGCACCACAAGGTGGAGATCACGGACCCGGCGATCATCGCGGCGGCGGAACTGTCGCACCGCTACATCACCGACCGCTTCCTGCCGGACAAGGCGATCGACCTGATCGACGAGGCGGCGTCGAAGATCAAGATCGAGATCGATTCGAAACCCGAGGTGATGGACAAGCTGGAACGCCGCCTGATCCAGCTGAAGATCGAGAAGGAAGCCGTCAAGCGCGAGAAGGACGAAGGCTCGCGCAAGCGGCTCGACCTGATCGACGAGGAAATCGCCAAGCTGCAGCGCGAGTACAACGACTTCGAGGAAGTGCTGAAGGCCGAGAAGGCCAGTGTGCAGGGCACCACGCACATCAAGGAAGAAATCGAGCGCATCCGCCAGGAGATGGAGGAAGCCACGCGCGCGTCGAACTGGCAGCGGGTGTCCGAGCTCCAGTATGGCCGGCTGCCCGAGCTGGAAGCGCAGCTGAAGCAGGCAGAGTCGGGCAACAGCGGCGGCGAGGAAGGCAAGGACAAGCCGAAGCTGCTGCGCACGCAGGTGGGTGCCGAGGAAATCGCCGAAGTCGTGTCGCGCGCGACCGGCATTCCCGTGTCGCGCATGATGCAGGGCGAGCGCGACAAGCTGCTGCACATCGAGGAAAAGCTGCACGAGCGCGTGGTGGGGCAGGACGAGGCGATCAACGCGGTGGCCGATGCGATCCGGCGCTCGCGCGCCGGGCTGGCGGATCCGAACCGGCCCTACGGCTCGTTCATGTTCCTGGGCCCGACGGGCGTCGGCAAGACGGAGCTGTCGAAGGCGCTGGCCGCCTTCCTGTTCGATACCGAGGATTCGCTGATCCGCATCGACATGAGCGAATTCATGGAGAAGCATTCGGTGGCCCGCCTGATCGGCGCGCCGCCGGGCTACGTGGGCTACGACGAGGGCGGCTACCTGACCGAAGCCGTGCGCCGCAAGCCCTACAGCGTGATCCTGCTCGATGAAGTGGAAAAGGCCCACCACGACGTGTTCAATGTGCTGCTGCAGGTGCTCGACGACGGCCGCATGACGGATGGCCAGGGCCGCACCGTGGACTTCAAGAACACGGTGATCATCATGACGTCGAACCTGGGTTCGCAAAAGATCCAGTCGATGGACGACTCGGACCCGGGCGTGGTGAAGCTGGCCGTGATGGCCGAGGTGCGCGGCCATTTCCGCCCCGAATTCATCAACCGGATCGACGAGATCGTGGTATTCCACGGCCTGGACGACAAGAATATCGGCGCGATCGCGAAGATCCAGCTGCAGATCCTGGAGCAGCGCCTGAAACGGATGGAAATGGACCTGCAGGTCAGCGACGCGGCCCTGCAGAAGATCGCCGAAGCGGGCTACGACCCGGTGTATGGCGCGCGGCCGCTGAAGCGGGCAATCCAGCAGCAGATCGAGAATCCGCTGTCGAAGCTGATCCTGGAAGGGCGCATCAAGCCGAAGGACACCATCCGCGTCGATGCGCGCGATGGTGGCCTCGTGTTCAATGCGGACGGCAAGGTCGACATCGTCAAGCAGTAGTTCCGGCGACCAGCAGGCAATCAGCAGGCAATGAGCATCACCGGCGCGGCGTCCACGTACGCGGTGCCGGTTTTTTTTCGCCTGTGCCATTGCGCCAGCAGCCGCGTGGCGGCCAGCAGGTCGGCGGTGCGGCCGCCTTCGTCGAAGCGGGAGACGGCGCGTTCCAGTAGCGCCCGCGCGCTGTCCGGTGCGCCACGGCCATACCACAGCTGCGCAAGGCTCGTGGCGGCGCGCAGTTCCCAGCCCAGCGCGCCCTGGTTGCGGGCCAGCAGCAACGCGGCCCGGAACAGCCGTTCGGCCGTATCGCGCGCGGCGGGCCCGCCACTGGCCAGCAGGCGCTCTCCCTGTACGCGGCGCAGCTCGGCGGCGCACCAGCGCGCGTCGCCATGGTCGGCGCGCAGCAGCAGGCCTGCATCCAGGTAGCAGGGGTTCAGGGTCGCCAGGGTTTCGCGATGCGGCCCGGCAGCCGGGGCTTTCGCCAGCCAGCCGCCCGGCGCATCCTCGACGACGCCGTGCCGGTACTGGCGCGCCAGCGATTCCCAGTGGGGGAAGCGGCGCGCGGCATCTTCGAGCTCGGCCAGCGCGGCCAGCGCGGCCGGCCGGTCGCCGCACCACCACGCGACCGGGAACATGGCGAACGCGAGCACCTGGCACAGCGGCGCGTCGGCACCGACCGCGCGGGCACGCAGCACGCCGTTGCGGGCCAGGCGCAGCGCGTCGTCCGGGTGGCCGAGCAGCCAGCGGGTACGGGCCAGCACGGCGCTCGCGGCAACGTTTTCATCGGTATGCAGCGCAGTGCGGCGTTGCGTGCACACGGCCGGCACCGTGGCGTTCTGCACGTTGCGCGCCAGCGGTGCGGCCAGCGCCTGCTCGCCGGACAGGTGCAGCGCCAACGCCGCGAAACGGTCGTGCACCAGTTGCGCGGGCCGCGACCCGGCGGCGCGGATGCCTTCCTGGAAGCGCTGCGCAAGCGCCACCGCCGCGGGGTAGTCGCCGGCCAGCACGTGTTCCAGCGCAAGGCCGGAAAACGCGTCGGCCATCCGCTCGGTGTCGCGCGCGGCCTCGGCGAGCGCGAAGCCGCGGGCATAGGCGGCGCGGCCGGCGCCGGCCCCTTCCAGGTACACGCGGACGGTGCCCAACGCAATATGCAAGGACTGCGACGGTATCCCCTGCAGCGCCGCGCCGGTGTCGCGGCGGATGGCGATTTCGAGCCAGTGGCGCAAAGCCGGCAGCTCGGCCGCCGCCCACCACATCGGGACCGAGGCGGCCAGCAGCGCCTTCGCAACCGTGGCGTCGCCATCGGGACCGAAGCCCCAGGCCAGCGCGGCGCGCACGTCGGACAGGTCGCACAGCTTGCCTGTATTGCCGTCCGGGCCGGCCGCCAGCGCCGTGCAGTCGGCGACGAAACGGCGCCATGCCGGATCGCCCGGCGGCAGCTGCGCCAGCGCGAACGTGCGCACGCTGTCGTACAGCAGGCATTGCGGCGGGCCCTCCGCCGGCCGCGTGGCCAGCAGCGATTTCGCGGCCAGCGTGGCAAGTGCCTCTTCGACGTCGCTGGCGGTGATCGCTTCGCCGGCGGCCACGCGCACGGCGCGGCCCAGCGTGAACGGGCCGGCAAACAGGGCCACGCGGCACAGAACTGCGTGTTCCACCGGCGCCAGCGTATCGATGCTCCATTCCAGCGCCGCGCGCAGCGAGCGGTGGCGTGCCGGCGCGGTGCGGCGTCCGCCCTTCAGCAGCTGCAGCCGCTCGTCGATGCGGGCCAGCAAGTCGCGGGGGTGGAACAGGTCGAGGCGGGCGGCGGCCAGTTCGATGGCCAGCGGCACGCCGTCCAGCCGGCGGCACAGTTCCGCCAGCGCCGGCGCATCGGTATCGGCCAGCGTGTAGCCGCCGTGGAGGGCGGCGGCGCGCGCGGCGAACAGTGCCACCGCTGGAAAGGACAGCGCCGCGGCCGCGGTGATCGCGCCCGGTGGCGGGCAGTCGAGCGGTTCCACGCGCTGCACCCGTTCGCCGGCGGCGCGCAGCGCCTCGCGGCAGGTCGCCACGATGCGCAGGCCAGGCACGTCACGCAGCAAGCGCTCCGCCAGCGCGGCTGCCGGTGTGACGACGCGGTCGCAATTGTCCAGCACCAGCAGCACCGGCCGTTCGCGCACGTGGGCCAGCAGCGGCGAACCGGGGTCGGTGCCTGGTGGCAGGGCCATCGCCGCGGCCAGCGCCGCGGCCGGATCGGTCGTATCGGCCAGGTCGACGCGCCAGGTGCGAAAGCCCGCCTCCAGCCGCCGCGCGAGCGCTTGCGCCAGCCTGCTCTTGCCCACACCGCCGGGCCCCGTCAGCGTCAGCAGGCAATGTTCCTGCGCCAGCGCCGCCAGCGCCTGCGCCAGCGGCGCGCCATCGCTCCCGGTGCCGGCTGGCGCAACGTCGGCGGGAACATGCCATTGCACGGCGGCGAGCAGCGCATAGCCGTGGCCGGCCACGTTGCCGATATAGCGGCGCTCCGGCGTTTCGCGCAGCACCTTGCGCAGTGCCGCCACGTGCACGCGCAGGTTGGCCTCCTCCACGACCGTGTCCGGCCAGGCGCGCGCGATCAGTTCGCGCTTCGACACAGGCGCGCCGGCCCGTTCGGCCAGCGTGGCCAGGATGTCGAACGCGCGCGCGCCCAGCTTTAAGGGCCTGCCATCCTCGAGCAGCACGCGCTGCGCCGGATGGAGGCGAAAGGGCCCGAACGACGCATGCGCAACGAACGACCCGGGGGCTGGGAGTGTCATGGCCACCTCGTTGAAAAAACGGCAGGGTGCCGTCAGGCCCGGAGCATAAGTGACAATCTTTACAACGAGCTGACATCCGCCCAGAAACATTTCCCAAATTCGGGGACAGGAAGGAGTACTGCCATGCATGGCAGTACCGCTGCGCCGGCGAGAAGCGATGCGCCTGGAAGGTGGGGACTGTCCCCCGTATGGGGACTGTCCCCCGTATGGGGACAGTCCCGGGGTGGGGGACAGTCCCCGGTGTGGGGTGTTGCGGATTTGCGACGGTTTGCTGGGCTAGGTGTCGGCGAAGTCTTCCACTTCGTACTGGTCGAGGAAGCGATCGGGACCGGTGCCGGCGTCGAAGTGCAGCGTGGCGCAGGCGCGGGCGTCGACCAGCACGCGCCGCACGTGGGCGCCCAGCGACTGGCGGCGTGTGCTCTTTTGCCACATCGGGTAGCGGCCCGAGAGCCGGTAGCCGTCCAGGTAGCGGATCTCGAATTCGCATTCGTTGCAGTCGCGCGCGGCGGCCCAGGCCTTGAGAAGCTTGTCGGCGGCAATGAACGAACCGAGTACCGCGATGCTGTGCTCGGCCTTGCGGATACGGATCTGCGCCACGCCCACCTTTTCGGCGCGCGGCGCATGCAGCGAATGGGCGGCGTCAGGCGGCATACGGTGTGTCGGCATGATGGAAGACCGGACGACGGAAGCGGGCGATCGCATCGAGCGCGGCGGCGTGCGTGGGGCGCAGCGCGCTGCCGAAGCGGTTGACGTGGATGTGCCGCGCGGCCAGTTCCAGCACCGGCAGCACCTGGTCCGACAATGCCGCGTCGCCCGGTGCCATGTGCAGGCTGGCGCATGCCAGCGGGCCGAGCGCCCAGGCCAGCGCCAGCAGTTCGTCGGCACCGGCGCAGCGCACCAGCAGCCCGCCCGGGCGCGCACCGGCCAGCCGGGGCTGCGCGATCAGGGCTGCGGCGGACAGTTCGGTGAAGGGTGCCGCCCGACCATCGCGGGCGTCCCCCAAAGCCTGGACGCTACCATCCTCCAGTGCTCCGGCGCCATCCTCCAGTGCCCGGGCTTCGCCACGGGACGGTGCCGCAAGGGCGGCAGGCCGCGCCGTGCAGGCGGCATCGCCACGGGCCAGCATGTCGATGATGGCTTCGCGCAGGTCGATGAAGCCATCGCCGTCGATCGCCACGACGACCGGGCACGCGCCAGGCTGCGCCAGTAATTGTTCGCCGAGGAACTCGGCGCGGCCGTTCAGCGCGCACGGCAGCACGAAGGCCGCTTCGGTGCCATCCAGTTCGGCCAGCGCGGGCAGCAGCCGGGGCACGGGGCGCGCCCCGGCGCGGCAGATCACGCCGCGCACGGCGCGCTGGGCCAGCAGCGTTTCATCGTCGGCCACCAGTGCGAACAGCGTGTCGGGCAGCCGGGCCGCGGCGGCGGCGCCCGCGATCAGCCCCGCCAGCTCGGTACAGCTGGGTGCCGGCACCGCGCGCGCCAGCACGGGGCAGCCGGCCGCCAGCGCGGCCATCGCATAGATGCCGGCCAGCCCGTAGGCGCTGCCGTGCGCGCCCACGGCGGCAACCGGTCCGAGCGGCACCGTGCGCTGGCCTGCGCCGGCCGCGGTGCTGCGCAGCGCGGCAGCCAGCGAGCGCACCCAGGCGCGCATCGTGTCGTGCTGGCGCAGCGCGACGGCAGCGTCGACGCCCGCATCGGACGCGGCCTGCCGGGGCAGCCGGTGCCGCACGCCGTCCAGGCCTGCGCCGACACCGTCGAGCAGCCGGGCACGCTGCTCGGCACCGGCCAGCGCGAACGGCAATGCCGCGGCGGCGGCCTGCTGGCACGTGTGCATCATCGGTATCCCCCATTCAGGTAGTAAAAGCGTAACGATGGCGATTGATTAACGCCGCAAGACCGTTACGTTAGAATCTGCCGTGCCGGAAATCAATCCGGCTTTCGAGGTATGTGAACATGGACCGACTGCAGTGGCGGCCCCCGATCGACGAGGTGGCATTCGGCGCATTCCGCCTGGTGCCGCACGAGCGTGCCCTGTACCGGCACGGTGTGCCGGTGCGCCTGGCTGGCCGCGCGTTCGACCTGCTCGTCGCCCTCGTGGCGCGGGCGGGCACGGTGGTCGGCAAGGAAGAACTGATCGCCTGCGTCTGGCCCCGCAGCGTCGTCGAGGAAGGCAACCTGCGCGTGCACATCGCCACGCTGCGCAAGGTGCTCGGCAACGACCAGCCCTATGTGGAAAACGTGGTGGGCCGCGGCTACAGCTTCGTCGCGCCGGTGCGCCGCCTGGCCGTCGAGGCGATCGCGCCCCCGCTCGTGCAGCAGGTCGTGCAGCCGCCGCGGCTGGTGGGCCGTGCCCAGGTCGTGGACCAGCTGGTGGCGGAGCTGGCCGCCACCCGGTTGCTGACGATCGCCGGCCCGGGCGGGATGGGCAAGACGTCGGTGGCCCAGGCCCTGGCTGCGCGCGTCGCACCGCTGTTCGGCGGGCGCGTGATCAGCGTCGACCTGGCGCCCCTGGCCGATCCGGCACTGCTGCCGGGCGCCGTCGCGCAGGCGTTCGGCCTGGCCGCGCCGCTGTCGGCCGCGCAGTTGACGAAGCAACTGAGTGAGTACCTAAGCGGGCAACCAAGCGGGCAACCAAGCGGGCAACCAAGCGAGCAACTGAGGGAGCAACCAGGCGCGCAGTTGGGCGACTCCCCGTCGCCCGCCCTGGCCGATGCCTTGCCGCCCGCTTCGCCAGGCCGCCGCGCGCTGCTCGTGCTCGATGGCTGCGAACACCTGATCGATGCCGCCGCCGCGCTGGCTGGCGCACTCTTGCGCCATACCACGCAACTGCGCATTGTCGCCACCAGCCGGGAACCGCTGCGCAGCGGCGGCGAGCGGGTGTTCCGGCTGCCGCCGCTGGCCGTACCCACGCCGCCGCCTTCGCACGCGCCCGTGCCCGATCTCGCGGAACTGCGCGCGTTTCCGTCGGTGCAGCTGTTCGTCGAGCGGGCCAGTGCCGATGGCGGGTTTGTACTCGATGCCGGCAACGCGGCGGCGGTCGCGGAGATCTGCCGCCGGCTGGATGGAATTCCGCTGGCCCTCGAACTGGCGGCCGGGCGGGCCGCGTTCTTTGGCGTGCATGAACTGGCGCGGCGGCTGTCCGACTGCTTTGCCGTGCTCACGCGGGGGCGCCGCACGGCCCTGCCACGCCACCAGACATTGCGCGCCACGCTCGACTGGAGCCATGCGCTGCTGGCGCCCGCCGAGCAGGCCGTGCTGCGACGGCTCGCCGTGTTTCGTGGCGCCTTCACGGCAGACGGCGCGACGGCGGTGGCGGGCGGAAGCGGCATCGACGCGCAAGCCGTGCCCGGCCACCTCGCGCAACTCGTGGCGAAGTCGATGGTCTCGTGCGACGACGCCCGGTACCGCCTGCTCGACACGACCCGCGCCTATGCGCTGGAACAGTTGCGTGGCGCCAGCGAGGAATCGGCGGCGTCGCACGGCCACCTGCGCTACTGGTGCCGGCTGCTGGCCCGCGCCGCGACCGATACGGGCGTGCTGGAGATGATGCTGCACGACCTGCGCCTGGACGACGTGCGCGCCGCGCTCGACTGGGCGTTCGGGCCGGGCGGCGCGCCGCTGCTGGGCGCGGAACTCGCGGCGGCCTCCGCACCGCTGTGGTATCGCCATTCGATGATGGACGATTACCGCGCCAGGCTGGAGCCGGCGCTGGCGTGCGCCGCCGCGGCCGGCGCGGCAGGCATGCCGCTGGCGGCCGCGTTGCACCTGGCGCTCGGCCACACGCTGCTGCATGTGAGCGCGGTGGCGGCACCGCGTGCCGAAGCCTTCGGTCGCGCGCTGGCGCTGGCCGAACGGCTGGGGGACCATGCCACGGCCGTGCGGGCGCTGTGGGGCTGCTATGCCGACGCGCTGCTGCAGGGCGACTACGGCCGTGCGCTCGGCCTGGCATACCGCTTCGGCCCGCTGGCGCGCGCCGCCGGCATCGATGCCGACGGCCACGTGGGACGGCGGCTGCTGGCCAGGGCGCGCCACTACCTCGGCGACCAGCACGCGGCCCGTGCCCATGCGGATGCCGCCGTCCATCCGGCGCGGCGCGCTCGCGGGGCTGCCGGTTTCCAGTTCGACCAGCGGGTATCGTCGCTGGCGATCCACGGCCGCGTGCTGTGGCTGCAGGGCTTGCCCGAGCAGGCGGTGCTGGCGGCGCGCGAGGGCGTCGACGAAGCGCTGCGCCTCGATCATTCGGTGTCGCTGTGCTTCGCGCTGGTACTGGCGGTGCCGGTGGCATTGTGGAGCGGCGACATGGCGATGGCACGGCACTGCAGCGCCATGATGGCCGAACGGGCGGGGCGCGACCGCCTGGTGCACTGGTCGTTCTGGGCGCAGGCGTTCCAGGCGGCGCTGCACCGCCACGCCGGTGCGCAGGCCGGCGGGCCGCCCGGCACGCACGCGTGGCCGGCCGCCGCCTTCGACGCCTTGACCCTGGTGCGGCACCCATCGTGCACCGGCCTGCACCTGGACATGCTGCCCACGCTGCACGCAGGCTTGATGACGCCCGCCTCGCTGGCCCGCGCCGTCGACGGCCGCGCGGGCTGGGCCGCGCCGGAACTGTTGCGCTGCTGGGGGGAACAGCTGGTGCGCGTGGGTGCCGTCGCGCAGGCCGAACGCGTGGTGCGCCAGGCACTGGAACTGGCCCATGGCCAGGGTGCGCTGGCCTGGGAACTGCGTGCCGGCACCACCCTGGCCGGGCTGCTGGCGCGTTGCGGCCGCGGGCGCGATGGCGCGGCCGTGCTGGCGCCGCTGCTGGCGCGCTACCGCGAAGGCCGGTCCACGCGCGACGTGCTCAGCGCGCTTTCCTGCCTGGAGCGCTGCTCAGCCTGAGCAGGTACACGTCGTTCTCGCGCAGCGGCAGCGCCACGGTCACCTTGCCGTCGCCACCCACCTGCACCGTGCGCCGCTCGGACGGCTCGCCGGTGGCCTGCGCCTTCAGTTCGGCGACCTGTTTTTTCGTCAGCTGCGCGGGCGAGCCCATGCCGATGTAGGCCGTGTAGGCATCGTTCTTCCGGTAGCCCGCCTGCGAGATCGCCAGCGTGTACGCGCCCGGCTTCACGCCGCGCAGCGTGACCCGCACGTCGCCCTTGGCCTTGGCCGGCAAGTCCTTGATGAAGTACTGCTGGTTGTTGATGTTGTCGGGCAGCGTGTGCGTGTAATCCCACAGCAGCACGCCCACGTCGCCACTGGTGTCGACGGTGGCGATCGATTGCGCATCGGTATTGCGCAATTCCTTGTTGCCGAGTCCGTTCAAGAACTGGTAGGCGAAATAGGCGGGCTTCTTGATGCCCTGCGTGTTCATCAGCCCGAAGCCGCCGTGGAATGCCTCGAAGCGGGGGCCCGCTTCCTCGAAGATGTCGGTGAATACCCAGTACGACATGGATTGCGCCGTGTCGCCCGTCTGCTTGAGCTTTTGCAGGATGTAGGCGGCCTGGTGGTAGCTGTCATGCGTGGGGTCGGACGGGGTGTACGAGGAACTCCACTCCGTGTAGTGCAGCGGCAGCGCAGGCAGCGTGGAGGCGGCGATTTCACGGCGGTTCTTCAGGACGTCGTTGCTGATCGCGCCCTTGTCCTTGCCGAGCACCGTGCCCTTGGTGCCGAATTCATCGAGGAAGCCCTCGCTCACGCCATAGGTATGGGTGCTGACGAAGTCGAGCGGCACCTGGTTCCTGGTGGCATGCGCGATCATTTCCGGAATCCATGCGGCACCCGCGGTGGCGGGCCCGCCCACGCGATAGGCGGGGCTGACGCTCTTGATCGCCCGCGCCGCGTGGTCATACAGGCGGAAATATTCCTCCTGCGTGCCGGCCCAGAAACCATCGAGGTTCGGTTCATTCCAGACTTCGAAATACCAGGTGGCCACTTCGGCCTGGCCATAACGTTCCGTCCAGTGCGCCGTCAATTTCCTGACGAGCTCTCCCCATTTTGCATAATCACGCGGCGGCGTGACATTGCCGCGCCACCAGAAAATGGTTTTCTCGCCGCTGGCCATTGCCGATGGCATGAAGCCCAGTTCGACGAACGGTTTTACGCCAATACTCAGCAGATAATCGTACAGCGCATCGATATACTGGAAATTATAATGTTCCCTGCCTTGTGCATCGACTTTATAGACGCCCATGTCATCCGACAGCAGGCCGTGCATGCGAATATATCGAAAACCGGCATCGCGCCTGATTTCAGCCAGTTGCCGTTGCCAGTCGGCGCGCAATCCTTCATTGGCGCGGCCGGCGCCGATCACTTCGTTGAATGTCTTATTCAGATTGCCGGCCACCTGGCCGACATGCACGTCGATATTGCGTTGCTGCCCCGACGCTTGCGACATGCACAGCAGGGCGGCCAGCAGGGCGCCGGCAATGGTCTTGATTTGCATCTGTTTGTCTCGCTCCGGAATGGATGGATGGCGCGGGGCCCACGGCCTGCGCACTGCCGCGCAGCATACGTGCGCCGGCGGGGCACTGTTAGCACGGGCGGCGCAAACCGTGGCGGAATGCGGATAGTTGAAGAAAAACTGCCGCCAGTGTCAGTCCGCGCACGCGGTCCGGAAAGCCTTGGGCGTGCAGCCGTACTCTTCCTTGAACAGCTTGTTGAAGTACGACACGTTGGCATAGCCGACGGCGTAGGCGATTTCCGCCACGGCTAGTGCATCGTTTTCCGACAGCAGCCGGGCCGCTTCGGTGAGCCGCAACTTGTTCAGGTAGGCACTGAACGTCAACCCCAGTTCGGCTTTCAGGATTTCATTGAGCTTGTTGCGGTTGACGCCGGTTGCGGCCACCGCCTTGTCGACATCCATCGTGGCATCGGCATAGTGCGTGGCGATATAGCGCAATACCGTCGCCTTTTCCCTGTCGCGATGCGGTTCCAGTGAAAGCTGCTGATAGGCGACAAATGGCAGATCCTTTTGCAGTTTATCGCGCACGTCGGCCATCAACGCGGCCGCGTGCTGCCGGAAAAACCAGATGGCAAAGCCGCACCAGGCAGGAAGCAATATCGCAAAGAGTGCGTAGAGATAACGGAAATCGCGGCCATGGAGGACCAGTTCATCGATATCGACCGTGGAGGCGATATTGACCGGGCTCTGGAAAGTCGTGCCAATGGCGATTTTCGGCACCCGGTCGAGTTTATAGGCCTGGCGGGAGAGGTCGAGCTTGAACATGTCGAACCACCATTGTGGCGTTTCCAGCCGCGACAGGTCGAATTCCACGCGCGCGCGCTGCCCGTTGCAGGCAAAAAACGCCGACGGGGTCCGGTAGCTCAGCAAGTTGCCTGGCGTGGAGACCTTGTCGTCGAACGTGGGAAAGCTCAGCATCAGCGTATTGGCCGGCGCGCAGCGCGCCGCGAACGATACCGCGTTGTAGCGCGACAGGTCGACGTGGGCGGGCTTGCCGTCGCGGTCTTCGAACAGCAGGTTGGCCGAAGCGAACGGATGGGCCGTGGCCGGCACCAGGCGAAAACCGAAGCGCAGCCGCTGGCGCTGTTCATGAATGGCGACCGTGGAAACAGGCAATGCCGCTTTCTCGTTGTCCGTGCTGGTCCCCGCATGCCACGGCAGCGCACTGTCGCGCGCGGGCAACAGCGGTGTGTGCAGGTAGCTCCGCTCGACGCAGAGGTAAGCCAGCAGCAGGCTGGCGGCCAGCAGGCAGGCGAGGACAGCCAGTGTTTTCCGGTAGAAGGCACCCATGATGTGAGCGCAATCATAGAGGCGGGCACGTGGCGGCGCAAGGCGTGGCGACGTGCCCGCCGATCGACCCGCGTTTGAACCGACAGTCGTTTCACAATAGTCAATAGCTTGTTGCGTATATGAATCAGTGGCGAATATAGATGTTTCCGTATGGAATATTTCTGTAGCTTGCAGCCTGCAAATCGCTACACTTGAATGACGCAATTAACGATTGGAAATTAGTGATGCACTTCATTAAAAGATTGTCAATCCAGAAGAAGCTCATGCTGAGCATGGGTTTGTGCCTGCTGGTCTTCATGGTGATTTCTTCCGTGCTGAGCGTGACCATGAACGGCAACCGGGCGCGCGAGCGTGCCGTGGCACAGGAGCTGCCGGCGCAGGTCGGCGAAATCCGCAACGACATCCTGCGCCAGATCGGTCAGGCGCTGGCAGTGGCGCAAACGCTGGCCAACGATACTTATGTGCATGCCTGGGAAGACGCCGGCCTGCCGGAAGCAGGGGCTGCCGCATGGACGACCTATGCGAGCCACCTGAAGGCGAAGAACAAGGCCGCCACGGTATTCTGGGTTTCAAAGGACACAGGCAAGTATTTCACCGATGGCGGCTATGGGCGCACGCTGTCGCCCAATGCGGCAAGCGACGGGTGGTTCTACGGTTTCCTGTCCAGTAACGTGCCGTATCGCCTGGACATCGACAAGGATGCCGGTTCCAGCGACTACATGCTGTTCATTAACAATCGCGTGCAGACGGCGGGCGGCAAGCTGGCCGTGGCCGGTATCGGGCTGGCCGTCAACGACCTGGCCACCACGATCCGTAACTACCGGCTGGGCGAGACGGGTACCGTGTCGCTCGTGCGGCCGAATGGCACGCTGCTGATCGACCGCGATCCGCAACTGGCCGACGGCAAGCACGCGCTGCAGGACCAGCCGGGCTTCGATGCCGGCGTGGTCAAGGCGCTGCTCGGCGAACAGTCGTTCGCGCATGCGGCCATCGACGGCCCGGAAGGCCGCCTGTTCGTGGCCTCGTCGTATATCAAGGAACTGAACCTGTACGTGCTGGCCCGGGTGCCCGAGCGCGAAGTGCTGGGCGACATCGCGCGCTCGGCCACGATCTCGGCGCTGATCGCCGGCCTGGTGGGCGGCATCATCGGCTTGGCCGGCATCTGGTTCATCAGCCGCGCCATCGCTGCCCCCGTGATGCGGGCCGCCAGGATGCTGGGCGAGATCGCCGACGGTAACGGCGACCTGAGCCGCCGCATGCGCGTGGAATCCGAGGACGAGGTCGGCAAGCTGGCCGATGCGTTCAACCGCTTCATCTCGTCGCTGAACGGCACGATCCTGCAGGTGCGCAGCAGCGCCGAGCAGATTTCCTCCGCCACCGGCGAGATCGCCACCGGCAACCTCGACCTGTCGAACCGCACCGAGGCGCAGGCATCGAACCTGGAGGAAACCGCCGCGGCAATGGAAGAACTGACGGCGACCGTGCGCCAGAACGCCGACAACGCCGCCCAGGCCAATACGCTGGTGGCCTCCACCGCCGATGCGGCGCGCAAGGGCGGCACCGTGGTGTCGCAGGTGGTCGACATGATGGGCGCGATCACCGACAGCTCGCGCCGGATTTCCGACATCATCGGCGTCATCGACGGCATCGCGTTCCAGACCAATATCCTGGCGCTCAATGCCGCTGTCGAAGCGGCGCGCGCGGGCGAACAGGGGCGCGGCTTCGCCGTCGTCGCTTCCGAAGTGCGCAACCTGGCGCAGCGTTCGGCCACGGCCGCGAAGGAAATCAAGGACCTGATCCTGGCTTCCGTCGACCAGGTCAGTGCCGGCAGCAGGCTGGCCGACGGCGCCGGGCAGGCGATGGGCGAGATCGTGCATTCGGTGCAGCAGGTGGCCGACCTGGTGGCGCAGATTGCCAATGCCAGCGATGAACAGAGCAAAGGCATCGGCCAGGTCAACGGCGCGATCACCGAGATGGACGATGTGACGCAGCAAAATGCGGCGCTGGTGGAAGAAGCGGCAGCCGCCGCCGAATCGCTGCGCATGCAGGCCGCCGCGCTGGAACAGGTGGTGGGCACGTTCAAGCTCGACGCGTCGGCCGCTGCCGCTGCCGCTGCTGGTACTGGTCTCGCGGTGGCGCCGCGCGCCGCGCTCAGGGTTCGCTGAAGAACGCCGTCGGCGTCGTGCCGAAGGTTTTCCGGAACATCTGCGAAAACGCCGACTGGCTGGCATAGCCCAGCTCTTCGGCGACCCGCGCCAGCGGCATGCCGCCGGCGATCATCGGCGCGGCGTGGGCCAGGCGCACCTGCTGGCGCCACTGGCCGAAGCTCATGCCGAGCTCCTTTTCGAACAGCCGCGCCAGCGTACGTTCCGATGCGCCGACCTGGCCGGCCCACCCGGCCAGCGTGAGCGGCGCGCCGGGCGTGTCGACCAGGCGGGCGCACAGGGTTTGCAGCCGCTTGTCCCGTGGCAGCGGCACGCGGATCGGCCGCGTTTCACAGCGCGCCAGTTCATCGAGCATCAATTCCGACAGCATGGTGGCGCGCGGCGACGGCGCCAGCGGCGGCAGCTGTTCCAGTGCCAGGATCAGTTCGCGCAGCAAGGTGGACACTTCCAGCACCCGGCACGCCTCGGCCGGGAACGGCGCCCGTTCGGCGAGGATGCGCACCGGCCGCAGCCGGGTAGCCTGCAAGACCGTGACCGCATGTTCGACACCCGGCGCGATCCACACCGCGCGCGATGGCGGCACGATCCACGTGCTGTCGGCGGTCGCCACGCGCAACACCCCATCGATCGAATGCGTCAATTGGCCCCACCCGTGCGTGTGCGGCAGCATCGCGTCGCGGCGGTCCAGGTCGCGGGCGATCAGCGTGATGGGCCGTTCGGGCGTGGGCTCGAAACCGTCCGGATAGGGCATCGTATGCCGGACGACTGGAACCGGTGCGGGAATCGACATGGCAGGATCTCGACAAAAGTTGACATCTTAGTTCAAAACAGACGCCATCGTTTTTCTTACACTGCCGTTTTAAGCAGGAGATGCAATGAAGAACGATGACACCTTCCGGCAGGATGCCCGCGTGATCGGCCTGGTCGGCCTGGCCCACGGCACGTCCCATTTCTACCACCTGATCCTTGCCGCGCTGTTCCCCTGGCTGAAGCCGGCATTCGACCTGAGTTATGCGGAGCTGGGCCTGTTGTTGACGGTATTTTTCGTTGTCTCCGGCGTGGGGCAGGCGTGTGCCGGCTTTGTTGTCGACCGGGTAGGGGCACGGCGCGTGCTCTTCTTCGGTGTCGGCATGCTGGGCGTGTCGGCGCTGGTGCTGTCGGTGGCGGGCAGCTACCTGGCCTTGATGGCCGGCGCGCTGCTGGCCGGCATCGGCAACAGCATCTTCCACCCGGCCGACTACACGCTGCTGAACCAGCGCGTGTCGCGCGAGCGGCTGGCACACGGCTTTTCGGTGCACGGTATCAGCGGCAATCTCGGCTGGGCGGCGTCGCCGCTGTTCATGACGACCGTCGCGGCGCTGGCCAGCTGGCGCACCGCGCTGGCGCTGGCCGCGCTGCTGCCGTTCGCCGTGCTGCTCGTGCTGGTGCTGAACCGCGATGCGCTGCGCCCGAACCCGCCACAGCATGCCGGCGCGCAGGAAGGCGGGGAGGGCACGCTGGCCTTCCTGCGGCTGCCTTCCGTGTGGATGTGCTTTGCCTTCTTCTTCCTGACGGCGGTGGCGCTGGGCGGTATCCAGGCGTTCGCGGCGATCGGGCTGGAGCAGCTGTATGGCATCTCGCGCGAACTGGCCACGGGGTCCTACACGGCCTACATGCTGGCGTCTGCCGCGGGCATGGTGGCGGGCGGCTTTGTCGGCGCCGGTTCCGGCAACCATGACCGCACCATCGCGATTGCGTTCGCGATCGCCGCCGGGCTGGCGCTGGTGCTGGGCATGGCCGTGGTGCCGGGCTGGCTGGCGCTGCCGCTGATGGCGCTGATCGGCTTCTGTTCCGGCGTGGCCGGGCCGTCGCGCGACCTGATGATCCGCGCCGCCGCGCCAAAGAACGCCACGGGGCGGGTGTACGGCGTGGTGTATTCCGGGCTCGATACCGGCCTGTCGGTGGGGCCGCTGATGTTCGGCGCCGTGATGGACGCGGGCCATCCGGGCTGGCTGTTCGCCGGCATCGCCTTGTTCCAGGCGCTGGCGATCGGCACGGCGGTCGGGGTGGGCGGCAGTACCCGCGCCATGGGATTGAAAAGCGCCTGACTGCTAGAATCGGAGCACGTCAACCATCCGGGGAATCCGATGAGCCGCAGTGCCGCTTTTTCCACTGATTTCGTCACCGATTTTGCCACCGCCGACCTGTGCGACGACAACGCCATCCTGCTCGAGGATGGCCGCCTGGCCGTGCTGCCGCCCGTGTTCCGGCACTTCGGCACGCGCCTTCGGTTCGCCGGGCGGATCGTCACCGTGAAGGTGTTCGAGGATAACGCGCTGGTGCGCGCCTTGCTGGAAACGCCGGGCGACGGACAGGTGCTTGTCGTCGATGGCGGCAGCAGCCTGCGACGGGCATTGCTCGGCGGCCAGCTGGCTCTGCTGGCGCAGGACAATGGCTGGGCCGGCGTCGTCGTCGATGGCTGCGTGCGCGACACCGTGGAAATCGACAGCTGCGACATCGGCATCCGCGCGCTGGCGGCCCACCCGCAGCGCAGTGCCAAGAAGGGCGCCGGCGAGCGCAATGTGCGGGTGCAGGTCGCCGGCGTGCCCGTCAATCCGGGCGACTGGCTGTATGCGGATGCGGATGGCATCCTGGTTGCCCAGCAGCGGCTGGCCTGAGGGCCTTGACGGGAACGCGATGGCCGGCGTCGGCATGTTGGCATCGTGGTTGCCGGTGCAGCGGGCGCTTCCAGCATGTGTTCGGTCGATATCGCCCGTTTTTGGTGGCGTTCCCGTTCTCTGGGATAATGGCGGTTCGAATCATCCCATTGAGAACCATGTTCAGTTACCGTCACGCCTTCCATGCCGGCAATCATGCCGACGTCCTGAAGCATTTTGTCCAGATCCAGCTGCTGCAATACCTGAACCAGAAGGACGTGGCCTACACTTATATCGACACGCACGCCGGCGCCGGCCTGTATACGCTCGATAGCGCGCAGGCCACGAAAACGGGCGAATTCGAAACGGGCATCGGGCCGCTGTGGGACCGCACCGACCTGCCGGCGCCGCTGGCCGACTATGTCAACCTGGTCAAGGCCATGAACCCGAGCGGCAAGATGCGCTTCTACCCCGGGTCGCCCTACGTGGCCGAGCAGGTGGCGCGCGAGATGGACCGCCTGCGCCTGTTCGAACTGCACCCGGCCGACGTGCGGATCCTGAACGACAATTTCATCAAGCTGGAGCAGCACAAGGCGGCGCAGGGCGTGCGCAGCACGGTGCGCGGCAAGCGGGTCATCGTCAACAAGGCCGACGGCTTCCTTGGCGTGAAGGCGCTGCTGCCGCCGCCGTCGCGCCGCGCGCTGGTGCTGTGCGATCCGCCGTACGAGGACAAGCAGGATTACCGCAAGGTCGTCGACATGCTGGGCGACGCGCTGAAGCGCTTCCCGGCCGGCACCTATGCAATCTGGTACCCGGTGCTGCAGCGGATCGAGGCGCGCAACTTCGCCGAGAAGCTCAAGCACCTGCCGGCGCAAAGCTGGCTGAACGTGACGCTGTCGATCTCGGGGCCGACGCCGGATGGCATCGCGCTGCACACGAGCGGCATGTTCGTGCTGAACCCGCCGTATACGCTCGTGGCGACCCTGAAGAGCGTGATGCCTTACCTGGTGCAGGTGCTGGGCCGCGACAAGGGCGCCGCGTTCACGCTCGACAGTGGCGAAGGCGCGCCCCCTCGCGTCCAGGACAAAAGGAATGTCACGCGGCGGTCATAAACTGATTGCCATTTCGCTAATGAGCGGTTATGGTAGCGGCATCGTTTTCAAGCAGGTCCCTCCATGACACTGGCAGTTAGCCCGGATATTCCGATGCCCTACGCCAACCAATTTTTCCTGGCGCGGCAACCCATCCTCAATCGTTCCCAGCGGCTCGTTGCCTACGAGCTGTTGTACCGTAACGCCGAATGCGACGGTGCGCACTTTACAGACGGCGCTGCGGCCACCGCTTCCGTGATTGCCCATGCTTCCGAGCTGGGCATGCAGAAGGTGGTCGGTGAGCAACTGGCCTATGTCAACGTGGACACGGCCGGCCTGATGAGCGATTTCATCCACTTCCTGCCGAACGACAAGGTGATCCTGGAGGTGCTGGAATCGGTCGAGGCGACGCCGGACGTGGTTGCGCGCGTCGTCGAACTGAAGCTGGCCGGTTACAAGTTTGCCCTGGACGATGTGGTGGCCACCTCGGACAGCGTGGCCAAGCTGCAGCCCTTGATGGACGTGATCAAGATCGATATCCAGGGCATGGGTCGCGACACGCTGGCCGCGTTGACCCGCTCGCTGAAAAACCCGAGCCAGAAACTGCTGGCGGAAAAGGTCGAGACGCAGGAGGAGTTCCGCCACTGCATGGACCTGGGTTTTGAATATTTCCAGGGATATTATTTTGCCCGGCCGGTCATTTTGTCGGGCAAGAAGATAGCGCCATCACAGATGGCCATCATGCATCTGCTGGACTTGCTGGCGTCGGACGCGGACCAGCGCGACATCGAACGGGGCATCAAGCTCGACCCGGTGATCACGCTGAACCTGCTGCGCCTCGTCAACACGCCGGCCGTCGGCGCCCGCTTCCGCATCAATTCCGTGGGCCATGCCCTGATCGTGCTGGGCCGCCAACAACTGCAGCGCTGGCTGCAGATCCTGCTGTATGTCAAAGGCCAGCAGTATGATTCGCCCCTGCTGCAATTGGCCACCACGCGCGGCAAGACGATGGAAAACGTGCTGGAGCACCTGCGCCCCGGCCAGCGCATCGGCGCCGATATCGGCTTCACAGTCGGCATCATGTCACTGATGGATACGCTGTTCTCGGTGGCGATGCCGGAAATCCTCGACAGCGTGAACGTGCTGGACGACGTGCGTGCCGCGCTGCTGCATCGCACCGGCGACTATGGCGACGTGCTGAAACTGATCGAGCTGGTCGAGGACGCCCGGGAAGGTCCGGAGCTGACGAGCCTGCTGCACCGCATCGGCCTGGCGCCATCGACGCTGTACGCCAGCCAGCTGGCCGCGTACGACTGGATCAACAACTATACGAGCGGCGTGACCGTCACGCCCGTCCGCTGATTCCGCCTAGACCGCCAGGAACAGGAATACCGTCGGCTTCTTGTGGAAATCCGGCGCCCGGCCGCTGGCCAGCGCGCTTTTCCATTGCCCCGCCGTGTGCGTGCGAATTGTTTCCGATGGCAGGCTGATATCGGTTGCCACGCAGACGAGCGTGCCGGGCTGGCAAGCCGCCACCAGCGCCTCGAGCAGCGCCCCGTTGCGGTAGGGCGTCTCGATGAACAGCTGCGTCTGCTTTTCCGCGCGCGAGCGCATCTCCAGCTCCTTCAGGCGTTTGGCGCGTGCCGCGGCGTCCGTGGGCAGGTAGCCGTTGAACGCGAAGCTCTGGCCGCTCAGCCCGCTTGCCATCACGGCCAGCAGCAGCGAGGATGGTCCGACCAGCGGCCGCACGGGAATGTTTTCCTGGTGGGCCAGGCGCACCAGGTCCGCCCCCGGATCGGCCACGGCCGGCACGCCCGCTTCGGACAGCAGGCCCACGTCGTGCCCCGCCCGGAGGGGCGCCAGCAGCCCCGCCAGCGCCTCGGCCTTCGTGTTGACATTCAGCTCGGTAATGGCGATTTCCTGCAGCGGCCGCGCGAGCGGGTGCACGGCGTTCACCAGCTTCAGGAAGGCCCGCGCCGTCTTGGCGTTTTCGGCAACGAAGTGCGCCAACTGCGCCGTCAAGGCCTGCACGTGCTCGGGTATGACATGGTTCAGCGCCGTGGTGTCGCCCAGCGTGTTGGGAATGAGGTAAAGGGTGCCGGGCATGGTCAGGCCTTGAAAAATGGGACGCCGGCCGCGCGCAGCATGCCGGTCAACGCGATCAGCGGCAGGCCGGTCAGCGCGGTGGGGTCGGACGAGTCGATGCGTTCCAGGATCGCGATGCCGAGGCCTTCATTCTTCGCGCTGCCGGCGCAATCGTAGGGCTGCTCGATGCGCAGGTAGGCATCGAGTTCGGCGTCCGGCAAGTCGCGGAACTTGACGACCGTCTGGATGTCTTCCAACTGGCAAGTGCCGGTGCGGCCATCCCACAGGCACAGCGCCGTATGGAAGACCACTTCGCGCCCGCGCATCGTTTGCAGCTGGGCGAGGGCGGCCGCATGGGTGCCGGGCTTGCCGATCTGCAGATCGTCCAGCGTGGCCACCTGGTCGGAACCGATCACGAGGCTGCCGGAGTGGCGCGCGGCGACGGCGCGGGCCTTTTCACGGGCCAGGCGCAATGCGGTGGCCGATGGCGACTCGCCGGCCAGCGGGGTTTCATCGATGGCCGGCACGTCGACCGTGAAGGGCAGCCGCAGGCGGCCCAGAAGCTCGCGGCGGTAGGCCGAGCTCGAAGCGAGGATTAGTGAAGAAAAGTTGTGATTCATGGAAAGATTTTATTGTGGCGAGGCGCCACGAATTGTTATATGCTTCGTGCGCGTTGGATTTATGCCGCACTGCGCTGGCAACGAGCTCTCGAATACCCCTGGAAGTGCGGGATACGCGCGCAAGTCTTTGACCAGGCGCTGAAAACCCTGCTATTATCTCAGGTTTTCGAGGGAAGTTTTAGCCGATGAGCGCTGCGATGAACGTCCAACTGATCGACGCCTTTGAATTCTGTCGGACGGGCGGTACCCGTGAAGGCGTGACGCCGGTGGCCAGCATGGAGCGCCTCGTGCGCGATTGCGCCTCTCCCGATGGCGAGCTGGCCTGGAAGGCCGAAGGTGGAACAAGCAAGCAGGGGTTCCCGCAACTGCGCCTGGCCGTGCACGGCACCGTGCAACTGACCTGCCAGCGCTGCCTGGCCCCGTTTGCCTACGAGATCGATTCCTCGACCGTGCTGATGCTGGGCGAGGATGATGCCAAGGCCGATGAAATCGAAACGGTCATCGATGACGAGACGATCGACGTGATCGTCGGTACGCGCTCGATGAACCTGATGGACCTGATTGAAGACGAGGCCCTGCTGGCCTTGCCGCAAGCGCCGAAGCACGACACCTGCCCCGATACGGCGGTGCTCGATGCGGTGCGCAGCGAAAAGAAATCGCCATTCGACGCGCTCAAAGCGTTGAAAAAATAAAGTCAATTTTGCAGTAAAAAATATGCCAATCGGCTGCGAGTGGCATTGAGTAGTAATGCAGCATGGTAGCGCGACAGGTATTTTCAATGCCGCAATGCCGCTGGGATACTCGATTTGCATGTATTTGCCAGTCGATTGTGTTAAAATTTTAGAACTTATGTATTAGGAGTCATCATGGCTGTTCAACAGAACAAGAAGTCCCCGTCGAAGCGCGGCATGCACCGTTCGCACGATTTCCTGACCGCCCCGAACCTGGCAGTCGAGCCGACCACCGGCGAAACCCACCTGCGTCACCACATCAGCCCGAACGGCTTCTATCGTGGTCGCAAGGTGCTGAAGACCAAAAACGACGAGTAATCGGCGTTTTGGTTTCGGCCAAAGACCAAAAGCGGTGCACGCGAAAGTTTTATCGTGGCGCCGCTTTTTCTTTTCGCCGTCCCCGAGCACCTTCCAGCATGCGATGGCTGTATTCGCGCTTGCTGTTCCCCGGCCTGCCGGGAATTGATGTGTCTTGAAACCGCAGGCTCCGGCGCTGTCGCCGGGATTGCATCTTGCCCGCAATGACAATAAAAATTTCTATCGACTGCATGGGCGGTGACCACGGCCCGTCGGTCACGATTCCTGCTGCAATTTCCTTCCTGAACCGCGTATCCGATGCCGAATTGATCCTGGTGGGCCTCGAGGACGTGCTCCGCGCCGAACTCAAAAAGCACCGCGCCGGCGACCATTCCCGCATCACCATCCTGCATGCCTCCGAACAGGTGCTGATGGACGATCCTCTCGAGGTCGCCCTGCGCCGCAAGAAGGATTCGTCGATGCGCGTGGCCATCGAGCAGGTCAAGGATGGCAAGGCCCAGGCCTGCGTTTCGGCCGGCAATACCGGCGCGCTGATGGCCGTGTCCCGCTATGTACTGAAAACCATGGCCGGCGTCGATCGCCCGGCCATCTGCGGCATCATGCCGAACCAGAAGGATGGCCCCACCTATGTGATGGACCTGGGCGCCAACGTCGACTGCGAACCGCACCACCTGCACCAGTTCGCGATCATGGGCTCCGTGCTCGTGCACGCGATGGAAGGCATCGCCCGGCCCACGATCGGCCTGCTCAACGTGGGCACCGAGGACATCAAGGGCAATGAAGTGGTGAAGGCCACCTCCGCCTTGCTGCAGGCCGACCACGAACGCGGCAAGCTCAATTTCTTCGGCAACGTGGAAGGCAACGACATCTTCAAGGGCACGACGGACGTCGTCGTGTGCGATGGCTTCGTCGGCAACGTGGCCTTGAAGGCCGTCGAAGGCGTGGCGGGCTTCTTCAAGATGGTGCTGACCACCGAATTCAAGCGCACGCCCCTCACCATGCTGGGCGCCGCGATCGCCAACAGCGCGCTGAAGCGGATCCGGCGACGCCTGAACCCTGCGCGCTATAACGGCGCCAGCCTGCTGGGCCTGCGCGGCCTGGTGTTCAAGAGCCACGGCAGCGCCGAAGCGGAAGCCTACGAATGGGCCATCCGCCGGGCCTACGATGCTGCAAAGAACGATGTGCAGCAGCAGCTGGCGGATCTGATCGCCGAACTGATGCCGCGCGAAAACACAACGATTGGATGAGACGGCATGACCCTGTACAGCAAAATCATCGGCACGGGCAGTTACCTGCCCGAGCAACGCGTCACGAATCAGGAGCTGGCCGAGCAGCTGGCGGCCAAGGGAATCGAAACGTCCGACGAGTGGATCACCTCCCGTAGCGGTATCGCGGCGCGCCATTATGCGGCGCCGGAACAGGTTTCTTCCGACCTCGCGGTGCATGCGGCACAGCGGGCGCTGGAAATGGCGCAGTTGCAGCCGGACGATATCGACCTGATCATCGTCGCCAGCTCCACGCCGGACTTCTTCGGCAGCTTCCCCAGCACCGCCTGCATCGTGCAGCGCAAGCTGGGCATGACCAATACCAGCGCGGCCGTGGACGTGCAGGCGGTCTGCAGCGGCTTCGTCTACGCGCTGGCGTCGGCGGACAGCTTCATCAAGTCGGGCATGCACAAGAACGTGCTGGTGATCGGCTCGGAAGTGTTTTCGCGCATCCTGAACTTCGAGGACCGCACCACGTGCGTGCTGTTCGGCGATGGTGCCGGTGCCGTCGTGCTGAGCGCGTCGGAAGAACCTGGCGTGCTGGCGTGCAAGCTGCATGCGGATGGCCGCCACTCGGACATCCTGTCCGTGCCCGGCAACGTGGCCGGCGGCGCGGTGGCGGGCAGCGCCTTCCTGTACATGGATGGCCAGGCCGTGTTCAAGCTGGCTGTCACGGTGCTGGAAAAGGTCGCCCATGAGGCGCTGAACGCGGCTGGCATGACGAGCAGCCAGATCGACTGGCTGATCCCGCACCAGGCCAATATCCGCATCATGAATGGCACGGCGAAGAAGCTGGGCATGTCGCCGGAAAAAATGGTCGTGACCGTCGACCAGCACGGCAACACGTCGGCTGCGTCGATCCCGCTGGCACTCGATACCGCCGTGCGCGATGGCCGCGTGAAAAAGGGCGACGTCGTGCTGATGGAAGGCGTCGGCGGCGGCTTCACGTGGGGGGCCGTCCTGGCGAGGATGTGACCAAAAAAAGCTTTGCCTGCTTGCCAGGACTTGGCGAGGATGTGACCCAAAAAGCTTTGCCTGCCCGCCAGCACGTGGCGCGATGCAGGCTTCGGCTTGCGCTGTAGGTGGAATGCAAACGGCGGTGTACAATGCGCGCCGTTTTAGAATTGTTGCTCTAAACGTGGATGCTCCTGCGCGTCCACCTTTCATAACGAGAACACACCATGACCCAATTCGCATTTGTATTCCCCGGCCAGGGTTCCCAGGCCGTGGCCATGATGGCCGGTTTCGCCGGCAATCCGGTCGTCGAGCAGACGATCGCCGAAGCGTCGGACGCGCTGCAGTTCGACCTCGGCAAGCTGATCGCCGAAGGCCCGAAGGAAGAACTCGACCTCACCACCAACACGCAACCGGTCATGCTGACGGCCGCCGTCGCCGTCTACCGCGCGTGGATCGCCGCGGGCGGTCCGGTGCCGTCCATCGTCGCAGGCCACAGCCTGGGCGAGTACTCGGCGCTGGTCGCGGCCGGCGTGATTCCCTTCAAGGATGCGGTGCCGCTCGTGCGCTTCCGCGCCCAGGCCATGCAGGAAGCGGTGCCGGTGGGGCAGGGCACGATGGCCGTGGTGCTGGGCCTGTCGGACGAGGACGTGCGCGCCGCCTGCGCCGAGGCCGTGGCCGCCGATCCAACCCAGGTGGTGGAAGCGGTCAACTACAACGCGCCCGCCCAGGTCGTGATCGCAGGCCACTCGGCTGGCGTGGACAAGGCATGCGAAATCGCCAAGGCCAGGGGCGCCAAGCGCGCCATGCGCCTGCCGGTGTCGGCGCCATTCCATTCGTCGCTGCTCAAGCCGGCATCGGACCGCTTGCGCGACTACATGGAAAGCATCCATTTCCATGCGCCCCAGATCGATTTGATCAATAACGTCGATGTTGCTGTTTTACATGATCCGGCCAGCATCAAGGATGCGCTCGTGCGCCAGGCCGCCAGCCCCGTGCGCTGGGTGGAAACGATGCAGAAGGTGGCGGCGGGTGGCATCACCCAGGTCGTCGAATGCGGCCCGGGCAAGGTGCTGATGGGGCTGACCAAGCGCATCGATCCGAACCTCGTGGGCGACGCGATCACCGACCAGGCTTCGCTGGAACGCCTGCTGGCAACGTTGAAATAACATCGAAGGAAGACCATGAACCTGTCCAACCAAGTCGCACTCGTCACGGGCGCATCGCGCGGCATCGGCAAGGCCATCGCCACCGAACTGGCGCGCCAGGGCGCGAAGGTGATCGGCACGGCCACCACCGAAGCGGGCGCCGAAGCGATTTCCGCCTACCTGGCCGGCATCGGCCCGGATGCGGGCAAGGGCATCGTGCTGGATGTAACCGATGCGCAGCGCTGCGGCGCCGTCATCGACGAAGTGAGCAAGCAATCCGGCGCGATCGGCATCCTCGTCAATAACGCCGGCATCACGGCCGACCAGCTGGCCATGCGGATGAAAGACGATGAATGGGACAAGGTCATCGCCACCAACCTGTCCGCCGTGGGCCGGCTCTCCCGCGCGGTCCTGCGTGGCATGATGAAAGCCAAGACTGGGCGTATTATCAATATCACCTCGGTGGTGGCCTCGTCCGGTAATCCGGGCCAAATGAATTATGCGGCAGCCAAGGCCGGCGTCGAAGGCATGTCGCGCGCGCTGGCCCGGGAAATCGGCAGCCGCAACATCACCGTGAATTGCATCGCACCGGGTTTCATCGATACGGACATGACGAAGGTCCTGGGCGAGGAACAGCATGCGGCCCTGCTCACGCAGATCCCGCTGGGCCGCCTCGGCAAGCCCGAAGATATCGCCGCGGCGGTGGCTTTCCTGGCCTCGCCGGGTGGCGCATATATTACCGGCACGACATTACACGTGAATGGCGGCATGTACATGGGGTAATAAGGAAGCATGAGGAATTGAACGGTTTTGCGTGGGGTAATATGCGCAATCCCGTTTTTTAGCAGCGATTTCGGTAAAGCTGAGCACAGAAGCCGAAATTAGTTTTTCAGCGCGCAAACCTGATAAAATGCGCGCTTTCCGTAACATACACACAATGGAGCCATAACATGTCCGATATCGAACAACGCGTTAAGAAGATCGTCGCCGAACAACTGGGCGTCGCCGAAGCCGACATCAAGAACGAATCGTCTTTCGTCGATGACCTGGGCGCCGATTCCCTCGACACCGTTGAACTGGTAATGGCACTGGAAGACGAGTTCGAGATGGAAATCCCTGACGAACAAGCTGAAAAGATCACCACCGTGCAGCAGGCTATCGACTACGCGACCAACCACGTCAAGGCCTAAGTTCGTAGCAACAGCAGCAAAGATCGACTCCAGGAGAATCGCTTGAGTTCCAAAAACCGTCGTGTGGTGGTTACCGGCCTCGGTTGCGTGTCCCCGATCGGCAATACGATTGCCGAAGCGTGGAACGCGATCACCGAGGGCAAATCCGGTATCGCCAACATCACCAAGTTTGATGCCAGCGCGTTCTCGACCCGCTTCGCCGGCGAGGTCAAGAACTTCAACGTCGAAAGCTATCTCGACGTCAAGGAAGCCCGCCACATGGATGCGTTCATCCATTTCGGCATGGCTGCGGGTATCCAGGCGATCCAGGATTCCGGTCTGGTCGTCACCGAAGAGAACGCCGATCGCATCGGCGTGATCATCGGCTCCGGCATCGGCGGCCTGCCGATGATCGAAGAACAGAAAGCGGATTACGACAAGCGCGGTCCGCGCCGTATCTCGCCGTTCTTCGTGCCGGCCTCGATCATTAACATGATCTCCGGTAACCTCTCGATCAAATACGGCATGCGCGGTCCCAACCTGGCGATCGTCACCGCATGCACCACCGGCCTGCACAGCATCGGCGCGGCAGCGCGCCTGATCGAATACGGCGATGCCGACATCATGGTGGCCGGCGGTGCCGAATCCACGGTGTCGCCGCTGGGCCTGGGCGGCTTTGCATCCGCCCGTGCGCTGTCGAGCCGCAACGACGATCCCGCGACCGCTTCGCGTCCGTGGGACCAGGATCGCGACGGCTTCGTGCTGGGCGAGGGCGCCGGCGTGATGGTGCTGGAAGAGTACGAGCATGCCAAGGCGCGCGGCGCCAAGATCTACGCGGAATTGCTGGGCTTCGGCATGAGCGCGGATGCCTACCACATGACGTCGCCGCTGGAAGATGGCAGCGGTGGTGCCAAGTCGGCGATCGCGGCCATGAAGAACGCCGGTATCAATCCCGACCAGGTGCAATACCTGAATGCGCACGGCACGTCCACGCCGCTGGGCGACGCGGCCGAAGTCACCGGCATCAAGTATGCATTCGGTGACCATGCCAAGAGCCTCGTGGTGAGCTCGACGAAGTCGATGACCGGCCACCTGCTCGGTGGTGCCGGCGGCCTCGAAGCCGTGTTCACCGTGCTGGCGATCCACCACCAGGTGGCACCGCCCACGATCAACCTGTTCAACCAGGATCCGGCGTGCGACCTGGACTTCTGTGCCAACGTCGCCCGCCCGATGGCCATCCAGTATGCCGTCAAGAACTCGTTCGGCTTCGGCGGAACGAACGGCAGCCTCGTGTTCGGAAAAGTTTGAACTTCCCCTGCTCACTCCGGTCATACCGAAGTGAGCGCCAGTGGTCCGGCGGCTGACTGTTGACATGATTGTCGACGGTCAGCCGCCGCGGCCTGCCGGTGCCGGCATTCGTCGGCACCGATCGCCCGGCAAGAGGCCGGCGCTTCCTGTTTTTTCCAGGTCATCGGCTGATCCAGCACGCGACATCCGTCATGCGCTGATCCGTCATTTGCTGATTCGTCATGCGCCGCCGTCATGTGCTGATTCGTCATGCGTTGATCCGTCATGCCTGATCCGTCATGCACTGACGCCTCGCGCATTGCTGCACCCCGTGTTTCATGTCGTCGCCCTGAGCGTTGTCACGCCATTGCCATGTCCATCGCCATTGCCGCCGTCATCCGTCCATCGCGCGCCTTGCACTTGGCGCAGGTAGCGCTGTGCGTGGCCGTGCTGGCCTGCGCGGCCTGGTCGGGGCCGGGCATCGCAGGCGCGTTCCTGCTGGCCGCTGGCGTTGTGGGAGCCGCTTCCGGACGAGCTTTTGTCAAGCCGGCGCGCATTGATATTTCGGCTGTCGGGCAAATCCGCCTGGCGGTATACCACCAGAGGGATGCGCAGCACGCGGGCATGGGGCAAAGCGTGCGGCTGCTGCCGGGCTCCACAGTATGGCCCGGCCTGTTGCTGTTGCGCTTGGAAAGCGAAGCGGGCAAGGCTGGCCGTGTGTACTGGCTGATCGTGCTGCCCGACAGCGCTGCGCTGGACGTGCGGCGCCGGCTGTCGCTGGCGGTGCGTGCGATTGCCGTGAATGCGGCGGGCGATAACGGCGCCGCTAAAAAAATCCTGTAAACCCCCGAACCAATTACCTCGCACCGCCTCTATAGCCATATGGAGCGCCGGCGCTGCAGGCCACCGAGGGCTAAGGTGTGACGACAGACCGTGAAAGCGATCAACTGCTGGTCGAGCGAGTCCAGGCAGGTGAGCGGCAGGCATTCGACTTGCTCGTGTCGAAGTATCAGCGCAGGCTGATGCGGCTGGTGTCGCGCATCGTGCACGACCCCGCCTCGGCGGAAGACGTGGTCCAGGAAAGCTTCATCAAGGCGTTCCGTGGCCTGCGCCATTTCCGTGGCGATTCCGCTTTCTACACGTGGCTGTACCGGATCGGCATCAACACCGCCAAGAATTTTCTCGTCACGCAGAGCCGGCGCACCACCGCGGCGCCTGCCGATGCCGAGAGCGCGGCGGCACTGGGTGAAATCGATGGCCTGCGCGACATCAACACGCCGGAGTCCATGCTGGCCAGCAAGCAGATCGCGGAAACGGTCAATGCCGCGATGGAGGCGCTGCCCGTCGATTTGCGCACGGCGATCCTGCTGCGCGAAATCGAAGGCCTGAGTTATGAAGAGATATCGGAAATCATGTCATGCCCTATCGGAACCGTACGCAGCCGCATTTTCCGGGCGCGTGAAGTGATCGCCGACAAATTGCGCCCACTCCTGGATGTGCCGGTTGACAAGCGCTGGTAGGCCTCCGAAACTGACAGTTCAGCCCGTTTGATCATCGTTATTTTTTCCGCCCAGGGATATGTCATGGAAACCCCGACCCGCCTCCAGGAAAACATCTCGGCGATGGTGGACAACGAATTGCCGGCGTCCGAAGTCGAGCTGACCCTGGCCGCCTTGTCCGAGCCGGATGGGCTTGCCGCCTGGCGCATGTACCACCTGGTCGGCGATGCTTTGCGCGCGCACCAGCCGGAAGCGGAGCTCTCCGCCAGCTTCGCCGAGCGCCTCGCCGAGTGCCTCGCTGCCGAGGAATTGCCGGGCCGTCCCGCCGACCCAGCCGTGCGCGAAGGTCCCGCAGCCGTCACGCTGCCCTGAGCGCATCGTCTGCTTCCCGGCTGCCGCGCGGCCGCGCCAGCCTTCCGCTTCCCGGCTGCCATGCGGCCGCACCAGTCTTCCGCATTCTGGCCGCCGCACGGCTGCGCCAACCGTCCATTGCCCCGGCTGGCGCCACGTTACAGCGCGCTACAAATCTCCTCTTGAAATTTGTTATCAGCTGCAACATCTTGTGCGTGCTGCAACTTCAGCTTTTCGCTTACCATACAGCGGAGCCTCCGGCTTGCGTTGCGCCCTGACCCATACCGAAAACAGACATTCTATGAAAACCAATATCTCTGCTGGTAACAAAACCTTGTCGGCGCTGCTGGTCAGCGCGGGTATCCTGTTTGCACCTGCCATGACCGGTCTGGCACCCGTCCACGCCGCGCCGGCGACTGGCGCCGTGGCGGGGCTGCCCGATTTTGCCGACATGGTGGAGAAAGTCGGTCCGGCCGTCGTCAATATCCGCACCACCGAGCGCCAGCGCATGCGTCCCCCCGGTGCCGAGGATGAGGAAATGCAGGAATTCTTCCGCCGCTTCTTTGGCGGCCAGATGCCCACCCCGCGCCGCGAAGGCCAGCAGCCGCGCGGCAACCGCCAGCAGCAGCAGATACCGCAGGAGCGCGAAGTGCAGCGCGGCGTTGGTTCCGGCTTCATCATTTCCGCCGACGGCTATGTGCTGACCAATGCGCACGTGGTGGCCGGTGCCGATGAGGTCTATGTCACGCTGACCGACAAGCGCGAATTCAAGGCCAAGGTGCTGGGCTCCGACGCGGGTACCGACGTGGCCGTGCTGAAGATCGACGGTTCGCGCCTGCCGGTGCTGACGATGGGCGACTCGAACCGGATCCGCGTCGGCGAATGGGTCGTGGCCATCGGCTCGCCGTTCAACCTGGAAAACTCGGTCACCGCCGGCATCATCTCGGCCAAGTCGCGCGACACCGGCGAATACCTGCCGCTGATCCAGAGCGACGTGGCCGTCAATCCGGGCAACTCGGGCGGGCCGCTGATCAATATGCGCGGCGAAGTCATCGGCATCAACTCGCAGATCGCCACGCTGTCCGGCGCCTATAACGGCATTTCGTTCGCCATTCCCATCGACGAGGCCATGCGCGTGGCCGACCAGCTGAAGAAATCCGGCAAGGTCACGCGCGGCCGCATCGGCGTGCAGATCGGCGAAGTCACGCGCGACGTGGCCGAATCGCTGGGCCTGAAGGATGCTCGCGGCGCCGAAGTGTCGATGGTGGAAGAGGGCGGCCCGGCATTCAAGGCCGGCCTGCGCCCCGGCGACATCGTCACCAAGTTCAATGGCAAGGACATCGAGCGTTCGTCCGACCTGCGCCGCCTGGTCGGCAACACGGCCCCGAATACCCGTGCCACCATCACGGTCTGGCGCCAGGGCAAGGCGGTCGACCTGCCTGTCACCGTTGCCGAGCTCGAGTCCGACCAGCCACGCGGCGCCCGCGGCGAAGGCAGCAAGCCATCCGGCGAAGGCGCGGCCAATGCGCTGGGCCTGAAGGTGACCGACCTGTCCGCCGCCGAGAAGAAGGAGCTCGGCGTGCAGGGCGGCGTGAAGGTGGCCGCGGCAGAAGGCGTGGCGGGTGGCGCCGGCATCCAGGAAGACGACGTGCTGCTCCAGCTGAACAACTCGCCGATCATCGACGCCAAGCAGTTCAACGCGCTCGTCTCGAAACTCGATCCGAAGCGCAATGCGGTCGTGCTCGTGCGCCGTGGCAACCTGGCGCGCTTCCTGACGCTGCGCCCGGCCCCGGCACCGGCACCGAAGTAAGCGACAGGCGGCATGGACGGCCATTAGGCCGCCCATGCCGCGCAGGCATACCCGCGCGTTGCGCCCTCCGCATACCTCCATGCATTTCACACTCTATTCGCGCAGTTATTGCCACCTGTGCCAGGACATGCTCGATGCCCTCCTGGCATTGCGCACGCCTGGCCGGTCGTTCACCGTCGACGTGATCGACGTGGATGCCGACCCCGCGCTGGTGGCCCGCTTTGACGAGCTGGTTCCCGTGCTGTACCGCGGCGAGGAGCAGCTGTGCCATTACTTCCTGGATGAACCAAAGGTATCGGCCTTGGTCGCGGCAATCCCGCATTCATGAGTTTTTAAGCCCGCGTGGACGCCCGGGGCGTCAGATTTCGGGCTTTCCACTCTGAAATCCGGTAAAATGCCAAGGGTTTTCCTTGCACGTTTTCTCGAAAGGCGCTCGGCAGGGCTTTCCCCGCCCAGAGCGCCTTTTGTATTGGCCGCATCATTGTTGGCCTTCACGCCGTTTTTATCGCCGTTTTATAAATGAACAACATTCGCAATTTTTCCATCATCGCCCACATCGACCATGGCAAATCCACGCTGGCGGACCGCATCATCCAGCTGTGCGGCGGCCTGTCCGATCGCGAAATGGAAGCCCAGGTGCTCGATTCGATGGACCTCGAGCGCGAACGGGGCATCACCATCAAGGCCCAGACGGCGGCGCTGAAATACCGGGCGCGCAATGGGGAAATCTACAACCTGAACCTGATCGACACGCCGGGCCACGTCGACTTCTCGTATGAAGTGTCGCGCTCGCTGTCCGCCTGCGAAGGCGCGCTGCTGGTCGTCGACGCCTCGCAGGGCGTCGAGGCGCAGACGGTGGCCAACTGCTACACGGCGCTGGACCTCGGCGTCGAGGTGGTGCCGGTGCTGAACAAGATCGACTTGCCGAACGCCGATCCACCGTCGGCGATCGCCGAGATCGAGGACGTGATCGGCATCGAGGCCGGCGACGCCGTGCACTGCTCGGCCAAGACGGGCCTGGGCGTGGAAGACGTGCTGGAATCGATCATCGCCAAAGTGCCGCCGCCGAAGGGCGATCCGGCCGCGCCGCTGCAGGCGCTGATCATCGACTCGTGGTACGACCCGTATGTCGGCGTCGTCATGCTGGTGCGCGTGGTCAACGGCACGATGAAGCCCAAGGAAAAGATCCTCCTGATGGCCACGGATTCCGTGCAGCTGGTGGAAGACATCGGCATCTTCTCGCCCCGTTCGGTATCGCTGCCGCAACTGTCGGCGGGCCAGGTGGGCTTCGTGATCGCCGGCATCAAGGAACTGAAAGTGGCCCGCGTGGGTGACACGATCACGACCGCCGTCAAGCCGGCCGAGGCACCGCTGCCCGGCTTCAAGGAAGTGCAGCCGCAGGTGTTTGCCGGCCTGTTCCCCGTGGAAGCAAACCAGTACGACGCGCTGCGCGACTCGCTGGAAAAGCTGAAATTGAACGATGCCGCGCTGATGTACGAGCCGGAAGTGTCGCAGGCGCTGGGCTTCGGCTTCCGCTGCGGCTTCCTGGGCCTGCTGCACATGGAAATCGTGCAGGAGCGCCTCGAGCGCGAGTTCGACATGGACCTGATCACCACGGCGCCCACGGTGGTGTACGAAGTGGAACAGCGCGATGGCTCCATCCTGAAGGTGGACAACCCTTCGCGCATGCCCGATCCGTCGCACATCAACGATGTGCGCGAGCCGATCGTCACCGTCAACCTGTACATGCCGCAGGAGTACGTGGGTTCCGTCATCACGCTGTGCATCGCCAAGCGCGGTGTCCAGCTGGACATGGCCTACCACGGCCGCCAGGTGAAGCTCGTGTATGAAATGCCGATGGCCGAGATCGTGCTGGACTTCTTCGACAAGCTGAAATCCACGTCGCGCGGCTATGCGTCGATGGACTACGAGTTCAAGGAATACCGCTCGGCGGACGTCGTCAAGGTCGACATGCTGATCAACAGCGAGAAGGTCGACGCGCTGGCCATCATCGTGCACCGCGCCAATGCGCCGTATCGCGGCCGCCAGGTGGCGGCGAAGATGCGCGAACTGATCCCGCGCCAGATGTTCGACGTGGCGATCCAGGCCGCGATCGGTTCGAACATCATCTCGCGTGAAAACGTCAAGGCGCTGCGCAAGAACGTGCTGGCCAAGTGCTATGGCGGCGACATCTCGCGGAAGAAGAAGCTGCTCGAGAAGCAGAAGGCGGGCAAGAAGCGCATGAAGCAGGTCGGTTCCGTCGAGATCCCGCAGGAAGCGTTCCTGGCAATCCTCCAAGTGGAAGAAAAATGACATTGCAAAGCATCCTCGGCAATTTTGCGCTGATCCTGTTCGTGCTGATGGTGGTAACCGGGATCATCTGGGTCCTGGACGTGTTTTACCTGGCGAAACAACGCCGCGCCGCCGCCGACAAGGCGCTGGCAGACTACGATGCCCGCACGGCCAAGCTGACGGCCGACGGCATCAAGGTCGACAGCAATGCGCACAGCCGGGCCCAGATCGAGCAGGCGCTGCTGCGCCAGCCGACGTGGATCGAGTATTCGGGCAGCTTCTTCCCGGTGATCGCGCTGGTCTTCTTCCTGCGCTCCTTCCTGTTCGAGCCGTTCAAGATTCCATCGTCGTCGATGGTGCCCACGCTGCTCGTGGGGGACCTGATCTTGGTGAACAAGTTCACGTATGGCATTCGCCTGCCGATCGTGAACCAGAAGATCATCCAGCTCAACGACCCGCAGCGCGGCGACGTGATGGTGTTCAAGTACCCGATGGACATGAGCCAGGATTACATCAAGCGCGTCGTCGGCGTGCCGGGTGATAAGATCACTTATGAAAACAAGCGTTTGACCGTGAACGGCAAGCCGATCAGCTACGTGGCGCAAGACGATTACCTGGAAGAAGAATCCCTGAACTACAAGAAGCAGTTCAAGGAAAACCTGTCCGGGACCGAGCACCGTATCCTGAACGACGACCGCGCGCCCACGCTGAACCTGTCGGACGTGCGCGATTTCCCGAACAAGGAAGCCTGCACGTACACGTATGACGGCTTTACGTGCACGGTGCCGGCAGGAAATTACTTCATGATGGGCGACAACCGCGACAACAGCGCGGACAGCCGCTACTGGGGCTTCGTGCCCGACAAGAACATCGTCGGCAAGGCGGTGGCCGTGTGGATGAACCTGTCCAGCATGAGCCGGATCGGCGGTATCCAGTAAGGAGCACGCATGCGTGAACGTGGCAGGCAGGGTGGCATCTCGCTGACCGGTTTGATCGTGGTGCTGGCGCTGATCGGCGTGATCGGCGTGCTGGCGATGAAGATCCTGCCGACCTACACGGAATACCGCGCGGTCAACGACGCGATCGCCAAGGCCAGGGCGGCAGGCGGCACGCCGCAGGAGATGCGCGCCGCGTTCGACCGCAGCGCCGAGGTAAACTACATCAGCTCGATCAGCGGTCGCGACCTCACGATCGAGCGCGTCAATGGCGAACTCGAAGTTTCCTTCGCTTACGACAAGAAAATCCACCTGGCCGGGCCGGCCAGCGTGCTGCTCGAATACAGTGGATCAACCGCGAAGGGTGGCCAGGCCACCGCCGAGTGACACGACAGACAGCACAGACAGGACAGACAGGACGATGAATCTACAGTTATTGCAAACCAGGCTGGGCCACACGTTCGGGGATGCTGGATTATTGCAGCAGGCCCTGACCCATCGCAGCCACAGCAGTTTGCATAACGAGCGCCTGGAATTCCTCGGCGATTCGATCCTGAACTGCGTCGTTGCGTCGATCCTCTACGAGCGCTACCTGCAGATCGACGAAGGCGACCTGTCCCGCCTGCGCGCCAACCTGGTGAAACAGCAGTCGCTGTACGAGATCGCGCAAAAGCTCGAACTGTCGCAATTCCTGCGGCTGGGCGAGGGCGAACTGAAATCGGGCGGTTTCCGCCGGCCATCGATCCTGGCCGACACGCTCGAGGCCTTGCTGGGCGCGATCTTCCTCGACGCCGGCTTCGATGCGGCGGCGAAAGTGGTGCGCTCGTTCTATATTCCCATCCTCGACACGGTCGACCCGCGCACCCTGGGCAAGGATGCCAAGACGCTGCTGCAGGAGTTCTTGCAGAGCAAAAAGATTTCGCTGCCGCTGTACAACGTGGTGGCCACGCACGGCGCCGCGCACAGCCAGGAATTCGAAATCGAGTGCCTGGTGCCCAAGCTGGGCATCCAGGTCTATGGCCGGGGCGGCAGTCGCCGCGCCGGCGAACAGGCAGCCGCCAAGCTGGCGCTGGAAGTGGCCGAACAGGCTGCGCAAAAGGCGCCTGCCGCCGCGCGCAAGAGCAAACCCCGTGCCGCGCAGCTCAAGCTTGCGGGCATCGCCACCGTCCAGGGCGGCGATGCGGCGGAAAAGAAGCTCGCCAACAAATAACCGAGAAACAACATGACTGACGCCACCACGCCCGCAGGATTCCGCTGCGGCTACATTGCCATCGTCGGCCGCCCCAATGTGGGCAAGTCGACGCTGATGAACACGCTGATCGGCGCCAAGGTCAGCATCACCTCGCGCAAGGCGCAGACGACGCGCCACCGCATCACCGGCATCCAGACGCTGGCCGATGCCCAGTTCATCTATGTCGACACGCCGGGCTTCCAGACGCGCCACGCGAACGCGCTGAACAAGACGCTGAACAAGACCGTCACCGGCACGCTCGATTCCTCGGACGTGATCCTGTTCCTCGTCGAGGCGGGCACATTCGGCGACGCCGACCAGCAAGTGATCGACCTGCTGCCGAAAGACGTGCCCGTGATCCTCGTGATCAACAAGTCCGACCGCGTGAAGGACAAGGCCGTGCTGCTGCCGTTCGCGCAGCAGGTGGCATCGAAATTCGATTTCGCCGCCGTGGTGCCCGTCTCGGCCAAGCTGCGCTTCCAGCTCGACGGCCTGCAGAACGAAATCAAGCGCCTGCTGCCGGAAAACGACCCCGTCTTCGGCGAAGACGACATCACCGACCGCAGCGAGAAATTCCTCGCCTCCGAGATCGTGCGTGAAAAACTGTTCCGCTTCGTCGGCGACGAGCTGCCGTACACGAGCACCGTGCTGATCGAGAAATTCGAGCAGGAAGGCAACCTGCGCCGCATCTTCGCCGCCATCCTCGTCGAGCGCGATGGCCACAAGTCCATGATCATCGGTAACAAGGGCGCCCGGCTGAAGGAAGTCTCCACCCAGGCCCGCCTGGACATGGAAAAGCTGTTCGGCGGCCCGGTCTACCTGGAGATCTGGGTCAAGGTCAAATCCGGCTGGGCCGACAACGAAGCCGGCCTGCGCGCCTACGGCTACGAATAAGCGGGCCATGGCGAAGCGCCAACCCATGGCCGAGCCCGTGTCCACCTTGGGGTCAGGCCTCGAAGCGGACACGAACTCGGCCGCAGGCGTTCGGAGTACCGCCACTGCCGACCCCGTGTCCACCATGGGGTCAACCCCGAAATCGGACACGAACCCGGCCGTTACCAGCGGCGCGCCCCTCGCAGTGCGCGACAACGCCGTGTCCTACCTGCTCAAGCAGTCCCCGGCGGCCGCGCCCCCGCAGCAGGTCCGCAAGCGCACCGCGCCCCGCACGGTGGGCACGCGCGTCACCGCCCAACCGGCCTTTGTCCTCCACAGCTATCCGTACAAGGAAACCAGCCTCATCGTCGAGCTGCTGACGCGCGACTTCGGCCGCGTGGCACTGATCGCGAAAGGCGCCAAGCGCCCGCATTCGCAGTTGCGTGGCGTGCTGCAGACCTTCCAGCCCGTGTCGGCCGGCTGGACCGGCAAGAACGAATTGCGCACGCTGACCGATGCCGACTGGGTCGGCGGCTTGCTGCCGCTGGAAAAGACGGCACTGCTGTGCGGCTTCTACCTGAACGAGCTGCTCGTGAAACTGCTGGCGCGCGACGATGCGCATCCCGCGCTGTTCGACCATTACGTGTCGACGTTGAACCAGCTGGCCCACAACGAACCGCCGCCGATCGTCTTGCGAAAGTTCGAAGCGGCCTTACTTAAGGAGACTGGCGTGGCCGCCGACCTCACGCGCTGCGCCGACACGCGCGGCAAGGTGAAGGCCGGCGTGCAATACGTGGTCGACCCCGACCGCGGCCCACGCCCTGCCATGGACGCCGACACGGCGCCGCGCGTGGCGGGCAAGACATTGCTGGACATGGCGCGCGAAGATTACGCCGACCCGGCCACGCAGGCGCAGAGCAAGCAGTTGATGCGCTTCCTGCTGGCCCACCAGCTGAATGGTGCGCCGCTGAACACGCGCCAGATTTTGATCGACCTGATGCAACTTTAAAAACAAGAGACCATGAGCTTCCTGCACCCCTCCGGCACGATGATCGACCTGGGCGTCAACATCGACCACGTCGCCACGCTGCGCAATGCGCGCGGCACCAAGTACCCCGACCCGATCCGTGCCGCGCTGCTGGCCGAACAGGCCGGCGCCGACTGCATCACGCTGCACCTGCGCGAAGACCGTCGCCACATCAAGGATGACGACGTGATCCGCATGGCGCCGCAGCTCGTCACGCGCATGAACCTGGAAGCGGCGGTCACGCAGGAAATGATCGACTTCGCCTGCCGCATCAAGCCGGCGGACGTGTGCCTGGTGCCGGAAAAGCGCACCGAGATCACCACCGAGGGCGGGCTGGACGTGGTGCGCTTCCACAAGGAGGTGGCCGCCGCGGTGAAGCAGCTGCAGGGCGAGAACATCCGCGTCAGCCTGTTCATCGATGCCGACGAAGCGCAGATCCAGGCCGCGGCCGACGTGGGCGCGCCCGTCATCGAACTGCACACGGGCGCCTATGCCGATGCCGAAGGCGAGGAGCAGTTGCGCGAACTCGAACGCGTGCGCAATGGCGTGCAATGGGGCGTGCGGCACGGCCTGAAGGTCAATGCCGGCCATGGCCTGCACTACACGAACGTGCAGGCGATCGCCGCCATCCCGCAGATCGAGGAACTGAACATCGGCCACGCGATCGTGGCCCACTCGGTGTTCGTCGGTTGGGAAAACGCCGTGCGCGAAATGAAGGCCATCATGGTGTCCACCCGCCTGGGAGCCCGATGATCCACGGGATCGGCACCGACATCTGCAAGGTGCCCCGCATCGGCGAAGCGCTGGCCCGCTCGGGCGAACGCTTCGCACGCCGCGTGCTCGGTCCCGAGGAAATGGCGGTGTTCCGCGAGCGCAGCGAACGCAATCCCGTGCGCGGCGTGCGTTATGTGGCCACGCGCTTCGCGGCCAAGGAAGCGTTCTCGAAAGCGCTGGGCCTTGGCCTGCGCCCGCCCATGACATGGCCCGCCGCCCAGCTGCTCAATGATGCGCTGGGCAAGCCGTGCATCGTGTGCAGCGGCGATCTGGAACAATACATGGCGCACCACCGCCTGGTGGCGCAGGTGTCCGTCAGCGATGAAGAGGAATACGCGGTCGCGTTCGTGATCGTGGAGAAGCGTGATGAGTGAGATGAAGGAAGACAGCACGGCGGGAACAACGGCGGCAACCGTCGTGGCAATGGCGACCGGCATGCCCACGCAGTCGGCGCGGGAGCAGGTGCTGGCGACAGTGGCCAAGCTGCCGAATCTGCCCGGCGTGTACCGCTACTTCGACGCCGAAGACAAGGTGCTCTACGTGGGCAAGGCGCGCGACCTGAAGAAGCGCGTGTCGAACTACTTCCAGAAAAACCTGTCGAGCCCGCGCATCGCGATGATGGTCGAGCGCATCGCGAGGCTGGAAACAACGGTGACGCGCAGCGAAGCCGAAGCGCTGATCCTCGAGAACAACCTGATCAAGTCGCTGCAGCCGCGCTTCAACATCCTGTTCCGCGACGATAAATCGTACCCGTACCTGAAGCTGACCGGGGACGCGGTGCCGCGCATGGTGTACTACCGCGGCGCCGTCGACAAGAAGAACCAGTACTTCGGGCCGTTCCCGTCCGCGTGGGCGGTGAAGGAATCGATGCAGATCCTGCAGCGTGTGTTCATGCTGCGCACCTGCGAGGACAGCGTCTACCAGAACCGCACGCGCCCGTGCCTGCTGAACCAGATCGGCCGCTGCAGCGCGCCGTGCGTGGGCGCCATCAGCGCCGAGGATTACCGGGTCGACGTGAACAACGCCGCCCGCTTCCTGCGCGGCCGCACCACCGAGGTGATGGAAGAGCTGCAGCAGAAGATGCACGGCTACGCGTCAAACCTGAAATTCGAGCAGGCCGCCGCCGTGCGCAACCAGATCCAGTCGCTGTCGAAGGTGCTGCACCAGCAGAGCATGGAAACGTCCGATTCGGACGTGGACATCATCGCCGTGGTGGTGCAGGGTGGCCGCGCCTGCGTGAACCTGGCCATGGTGCGTGGCGGGCGCCACCTCGGCGACCGCGCCTACTTCCCCACCCACGTGATGGATGCGGAAGCCGTGGCCGAGCTGCCGATGGACGTGGAGGTGCTGTCGGCCTTCCTCGTGCAGCACTACACGGAAAAAACGATCCCCGGCGTGCTGATCCTGAACATCGAATTCGACCAGCCGGAACTGATCCTCGCCTTGCAGGAGCAGTGCGGCCACCGCATCAACCTGCTGTTCCAGCCGCAGGGCCAGCGCCGCCAGTGGCTCGAGCTGGCGCAGAAGGGCGCCGAGATCGCGCTGGCGCGGCTGCTGTCCGAACAGGGCTCGCAGCAATCGCGCACGCGCGCGCTGGCCGACGTGCTGGGCCTCGAGAACGACGACCTTGAAACGCTGCGCGTGGAATGCTTCGACATCAGCCACACGATGGGCGAGGCGACGCAGGCCTCGTGCGTGGTGTTCCACCACCACCAGATGCAGAACGGCGAATACCGCCGCTACAACATCAACGACATCACGCCCGGCGACGATTACGCGGCGATGCGCCAGGTGCTGATGCGCCGCTACGAGAAGGTGGCCAACGGCGACGGCGTGATGCCGGACGTGGTGCTGATCGACGGCGGCAAGGGCCAGGTGGAAATGGCGCGCCAGGTCTTCGTGGAACTCGGGCTCGACATCGGCCTGATCGTGGGCGTGGCGAAAGGCGAGGGCCGGCGCGTGGGCCTGGAAACGCTGATGTTCGTCGATGGCCGCCCGCCGCAGGAACTGGGCAAGGAATCGGCCGCGCTGATGCTGGTGGCGATGATCCGCGACGAGGCGCACCGCTTCGCGATCACCGGCATGCGTGCCAAGCGCGCCAAGACGCGCCAGACGTCCACGCTGGAAGAGATCGAGGGCATTGGCGCCAAGCGCCGCCAGCGCCTGCTGGCGCGCTTCGGCGGCCTGCGCGGCGTGACGAATGCCAGTGTCGAAGACCTGATGTCCGTCGAGGGCATATCGGCCAAGCTGGCCGAAGAAATCTACCGGCGGCTCCACTGAAAGCGCGCAGGGCAGGGCGGCGACTGTCCTGCTGAACCGTGCTTGCTGGTATTACCCCGGTCGGCAAGGTAGACTAGCGGCGCGTTAGCACAATTCCTACACCGCCGCCTTTAAGCTTCTATGCCATTCAACATCCCGATCCTGCTGACCTGGCTGCGCGTTGCGCTGATCCCCCTGGTCGTGGGCGTGTTCTACCTCCCTCCGTCATGGCTTCCCCTGCAGGACCGCAACCTCGCCGCCACCGTCGTGTTCATCGTGGCCGCCATCACCGACTGGTTCGATGGCTTCCTGGCCCGCCGCTGGAACCAGACCTCGGCCTTCGGCGCCTTCCTCGACCCGGTCGCCGACAAGCTGATGGTGGCCGGCGCGCTGCTGGTGCTGGTGCAGCTGGACCGCTGCAATGCGATCCTCGCCTTCATCATCATCGGCCGCGAGATCACGATCTCGGCACTGCGCGAATGGATGGCGCAGATCGGCGCATCGAAATCAGTGGCGGTGAACTCGATCGGCAAGATCAAGACGGCCGCGCAGATGACCGCGCTGCCGGCGCTGCTGTACTACGACGTGATCTTCGGCGCCGTCGACACGCGCTTCTGGGGCGAGAAGCTGCTGTGGCTGGCCAGCGTGCTGACCGTGTGGTCGATGTTCTACTACCTGAAAAAGGCCTGGCCGCTGATCAAGGAACGCTCGGGCAATTTGAACTAAACAGTATTTTTAGTTTCTCCCTTGACAGGCCATTTCGATCCTCTATAATGCTGGCCTGTTGTTGATGACAACGCAGCAGCAAGCACGAAGCGGGAGTAGCTCAGTTGGTAGAGCGCAACCTTGCCAAGGTTGAGGTCGAGAGTTCGAGACTCTTCTCCCGCTCCAGAAGGCGCTTGAATGTTTAGTGTTGAGTCAACAATTCGCTGGGCATCGTTTGATGTTTCTGCGATAATGTAGTGCTAGATGCGTGCGGTTCCTGAAATGCGGGAGTAGCTCAGTTGGTAGAGCGCAACCTTGCCAAGGTTGAGGTCGAGAGTTCGAGACTCTTCTCCCGCTCCAGTCGAAAGACCGGGGCAGCAGTAAAGGTAGTCACTCCAAGCGGGAGTAGCTCAGTTGGTAGAGCGCAACCTTGCCAAGGTTGAGGTCGAGAGTTCGAGACTCTTCTCCCGCTCCAGTCGAAAGACGGGCAGCAGTCAAAGCAGTAACTCCAAGCGGGAGTAGCTCAGTTGGTAGAGCGCAACCTTGCCAAGGTTGAGGTCGAGAGTTCGAGACTCTTCTCCCGCTCCAGAATTCCTGGGTTTCAGATCATAACCGGCTGAAATCCCGATGCAAGTCTCCTCCGGCGAGGTAGCAAAGCGGTTATGCAGCGGCCTGCAAAGCCGTCTAGACGGGTTCGACTCCCGTCCTCGCCTCCAAGATTAGTGACTAGCGAATGCTAGGCAAATCAAAGACAGAGCCCACTTCGGTGGGCTTTTTCTTTTGTCAGCAAGCTTATACGGAACGCTGGCCTGCGCTTCCTGATGAACCGGTACCAGCTTCACTAGGCCATCTGCCCTTCCACCAGCCGTTCGAAGACTTCGCGGGTCACGGCCTTCGAGTAGAAGTAACCCTGGATGTAGTCGCAGCCGATGGCTGCCAGCGCGTCGCGCTGCGCGCCCGTCTCCACGCCTTCGGCGATGGCCTCGATGCCGAGCCGGTGCGCCAGGTCGACGATGGCTTCGGTGAGCGCCTTGTCGCCGCTGTCGCCGGGCAGGTTGTCGATGAACGACTTGTCGATCTTCAGGTAATCGATCTCGAACCGCTTCAGGTAGGACAGCGCGGAAAATCCGGTGCCGAAGTCGTCGATCGACACCTTGGCCCCGGCGGCATGCAGCGTGCCGAGGCAGCGATTCACCTGCTCCGCATCGTGGACCAGCACCCCTTCGGTGATTTCCACGGTAATGCTGTGGTGGGGCAGGTCCGCCCGGACCACGCGGTCGAGCCAGGACAGGGGGCCGCGCTGCTCGAATTGCGATGGCGAGATGTTGACGCTCAGTTCGATCACGCGGCCGTAGGTCCGTTGCCACCGCTGCACGCTGGCGATGGCTTCCTCCACCACCCACTCGCTGAGCTCCCGGATCAGCCCCGCCTCTTCCGCCAGCGGGATGAACAGCGCGGGACTGATCATGCCGCGTTCCGGATGGCGCCAGCGCAGCAGCGTCTCGGCCTTGCGGATGCTGCCCGTCGCGACTTCGACGATGGGCTGGTAGTACACGGCCAGCTCGTGCCGGGCCAGCGCCTGGCGCAAGTCGTTGGTCAGCAAGTACTTCACATGCGCCCGCTCGTGCAACTCCGGCATGAAATACTGGAATTGTCCGCGCCCCGCTTCCTTCGACAGCCGCACCGCGTGCTCGGCATGCCTGACGAGCTGGATGGCGTCGCTGCCATTTTCCGGATAGACGCTGATGCCGACGCTGGCGGAGACGTAGGCCACGCCGTCCGGATCGAGGGGCAGCGGCGCGGCGACGGCATCGATCACGGCCTGGGCCAGCGGCTCCGGGTGGAGTTGCCGGTCGACTTCGTGGATCACCAGCGCGAACGCGTCGCCCCCCAGGCGCCCCATCGTGGCATCTTCCGGCAGGCACGCGGCGATGCGCCGGGTCAGCTCGATCAGCGCCCGGTCGCCCTGGGCGGCGCCGAAGCTGTCGTTGATGTCGCGGAAGCGGTCGAAGTCGAGCAGCAGCGCGGCCAGCGCCTCGCCGGCGCCGTGCGCCTTGCGGATGTCCTGTTCGAGACGGTCGAGGAACAGCCCGCGGTTCGGCAACCCGGTCAGCGCGTCGAAGTTGGTCTGGCGCCAGATCAGCTCATCCTTCTGCTTTTGCGCGCTGATGTCGTGGAACTGGATCACGTGGCGGAAGATATTGCCGTCCGGCTGGCGGATCACGCGGATATCCACACACTTGGTGGTCTCGGTGCCGTCGGCGTTGCGGTCCAGCACTTCGCCCTGCCACTGGCCATCGGCCACCAGGTGCTGCCACAGGTGCGCATAGAAGCCGCTGTCGTGCACGGCCGACTCGAACAGCCGCGGGCGCGTGCCACGGGCCGCGGCCAGTGACATGCCGGTCTGTGCCGTGAATGCGGGATTGACGTCGACGATGCGGTTGTCGCCATCGGTGACGACGATGGCTTCCGGGCTGGTCTGGTAGATCAGGTTTGCCATGCGCATCGATTCTTCCAGCGCGCGGCGCTCGGTCACGTCCTGCACCGTGCCGCGCAGCTTGACAACCCGCTCGCCGTCGAGCACGGGACTGCACAGCATGCGTACCCAGGTGCGCGGACCCGGCGCCTCGAACTCCAGTTCCAGGTCGAACGGCTTGCCGTGGGCGATGGCCGCCGCGCAGGCCCGCCTGGCCACTTCCCGGTCGCTCACTTTGCAGCAGCCCAGGAAAAGTTCCAGCGTCAGCGGCCGGTCCGTCACGGCATGGCAGATGCGTGCCACCTCGTCGGTCCAGCGCAACAGTCCGTCGACCGGGTCGAGCTCCCACGCGCCGATGCGGGCAAGCGCGCTCATTTCCTGCAGCAGCCTGTCCTGCTCGAACAGCAGGCGTTCGCGCTCGCGGCGCTCGGTGATGTCGCGCGCCACGCCCAGCACGCCGAGCACCGTGCCGTCGGCGTTCAGAACGGGGGTCTTGATGGTTTCAAACACGCGCCCGCCGGCCCGGCCGGGCAGCGCCACAAGGTCTTCCGCCGTGAGCGCGCGGCCGGCCAGCAGGGCGGCGATGTCGTCACGCCGGAAGCGCTCGCCCGTCACTGCGCCGAACAGCGCGACATCATCCTTGCCGATGATCTCTTCCCTCGGCCGGTCCAGCAGTGCCGTCAACTGCCGGTTGCAGGCCTGGTAGATGCCCGCGGCATCCTTCAGCCAGATCAGGTCCGGACTGCTCTCGATCAGCGTGCGCAGTTGGGCCTTCTCGTACTCCAGCTCACCGGTGCGTTTGCGTACCGCCCTGCGCATCGACACCAGCCAGGCCCCCAGCAGCAGGACCAGCCCGCCCAGCACGGCCAGCGCCTGCAACAGGGGGCGCCCGTAGCTGGCGAAGCCCAGCGGGCGTCCCATCCATTTGTCGTGCAGGGCGGCGATGTCGTCGGGGCTGATACGGGCCATGCCGCCCTCGACCAGCGCCAGCGTTGCCGCGTCGCCCTTCCTGACCGCCCGGCGCACCTGCGTTTGCGCGACTTCGACCGTCTTCACGTAATCGTCATGCACGCCGAGCCGGAAGAAATCATAGTTGGCCGCGTTGTCGTCCATGCACAGCAGCTTGACGCTGCGATCGGCAAGCCCGGCAAGCAGCGCCTGGTACGACATGGTCCGGACGTCGACGCGGCGGCGTTGCAGCCGCTCGACGCAGGCATCGTCGACCTGCACGGTGACCGCGAATCCTTTCAGGCTGGCGAAATCATGGATGCCGGTGATGGCCCGATGCGCATAGATCGATGTCGTCACGTCCGCATACGGCGCGGAGAAATCCAGGTACGCGGTGCGCCCTTCGGTGTGGAAAATGGTGTCGGCCACGTCGACCCGGTTTTCGCGCAGCAGCCGCTGCACATCGGGCCAGTCGACCGGATACAGTTCGACTTTTACGCCGGTCTGCTGCTCCCACAGGCGCCACATGTCGACCGAATAGCCTTCCAGCTTGCCGTCCGCATTACGGAAGGCAAACGGCGGGTAGTTCCGTTCCAGGACCACGCGCAGGGGTGCGGCGAAGGCGGCGGCGGGCACGCAGAGAGCGCACGCCAGCAGCATACGGACGAGCGGAACAACGATGGCCATGCCGGCCTGGCGAAGCGTGCGCACGTTATGAAGAACCGGTCATTCACCTGGCCAGCGAAGCGGTGAGACGCTGTCACCAGGGAATGCAACTGAAAGTAAACAACAGGGTACCGCATTGCGACCGTCAAGGACGCATTGCACGGATTTATTCTCGCCGGATACGCTGAACAGGTGGCCCGCGATCGGCCGGCCGCCGATGCCGAGGTAATCGGTGCAGGCTGCGGTCATGCGAGCAGTAACAAGCGCCGTTGGGCAGCCGCTGGACGGTGAGTTTTCCGGTCGAGCCACATGCTGGGCCGATCAACGGCCCGAGCGCACTTCCTGTTCTTTTTTATCGACAAACATCGCGTCATCCGCAGCCTGGATCATCGTTTCGATGGATACATCCGTGTCGTGCGGGAAGTGGGCAACGCCGACACTGTATTCGATCTGATAGGGCTTATCGAGTTTTTGGTTCGCATTGGCAGCCGCAATCCTGAACCTCTCGAGAATGCCGCCGATCCTGTTCTCGTCGGAATCCAGCAGCATGACGACAAATTCATCGCCTCCCAGGCGTGCAACGACGTCACAGTCGCGAAACGACGACAGCATGATCTGCGCGAACGAGAGCAGGGCAAAGTCACCTTCGTGATGACCATAGGTGTCGTTGATTGCCTTGAACTTGTTCAGGTCGAACAACGCGATGGATATCGGAAGCTTGTTTCGTCGGCAGACCTTCAGGCTATGATCGACCAGGGTCATGAAGCCCCTGCGGTTCGATATCATCGTCAGCTCATCGAGGGTCGCCAGCTGGATCGACTTGATTTCCTGTTCGATCATCTCACCCAAGTCCCGGAGAAGCTGCTGGTCCTCTTCATCCATCTCCCTCGGCTTGGTATCGATCAGGCACAAGGTCCCGATATTGATGCCTTGCCTGAGCTTCAGTACGTAACCGGCATAGAACCGGATATTCGGTGCGTCGGTAACAAGCGGGTTATCGTTGAATCTTTCGTCATCGAGCGCGTTTGGAATGATGAACAATCCACCCTGGTTGATTGCGTGACCACAGAAGGATATTTCCCTTGGTGTTTCGGTTGCGTCCAGTCCTTGGGCGGACTTGAACCATTGCCGGTCTTCATCAATCAAGCTGACCAGCGAAATCGGCACACCGAACAATCGCTTGGCGAGCCGGGTAACACGATCGAACCGCTCTTCGTGGGAGCTGTCCAGAATTTGAAGTGCTCGCAGCGCATGCAGGCGCTCGGCCTCGTTCTCGGGGATGTCAGGACGTTTCATACTGTGGCTTTCAACGCATTGTGATTTTTCGGCAACGTATCGGTCAGCTGGCACCCGTATGACTGCACGCCGGGTTTTGTCGAGTTCGCAATGACGCAATCGCCGCCATTGTAAGGCAAATTAGTTTCCTCTAAGAAAAATTCGCGAGGTCTGGATTGTATGGCTCATGCTCATGGGCACATGCCGAATCCTGCCATTCACAATCCTGTATAGCTTCTTTCAGAATGCCGCATGTCGCCGACGCATATTGGTTGTCTTGCCGAGTGCCGTTCATGTCGCCGCGTTCCGGGGAACTGAAGCGGGTGCTTCCTCCGGCGATTCCCGCGACGCGGGCCCATACCAGTCGGCCGGCCGAACCACCTGGGGCACCCGCGCTTCCTGGATGAAGTGCGGCGACATGATCTGCACGCCGTGGCGGTTGAACTCGTCGAGAACGTTCTGGTGGAGGTGGCTCAGGGCTTCGGCGCGTGCGCGCGGCGCGCTCACGTCCGCGTAGGCGACCAGGCGGTATTCGATGTAGAAGTCCGAGAGCGCCGTCTGCGCAACGAAGGCAGGCGGCGTGGCCAGGATGCCTTCCGTGTTGCGCGCGGCGGTTTCAAGCATCGCGTGCACCTGGCGCCAGGGCGTGTCGTAGCCGATGGTAACCGTGGTGTCGACGACGAAACCGCTGCCCGGGAATGCCCGCGACAGGTTCTTCGTCGTGTTGGCGAGCACATAGGCGTTCGGCATCGACACCTCTTCGCCAAGACCGGTACGCAGGCGGGTACTGAACATGCCCAGCTCGACGACCGTGCCTTCGGCCTCGCCGATCTTCACGTATTCGCCCTTGCGCAGCGGCCGGGTGTACATCAGGATCAGGCCGGCGGCACCCTGGGCGACGATGCTGGAAGCGCCGATCGACACCATCAGGCCGGCCAGCACCGTGACCCCCTGGAAGGCGGCCGTATGCGAACCCGGAAGGTAGGGATAGGCCATGGCCAGTGCGAACAGCCAGATCACCAGGTTGGCGAGGCGCCGGCTGGGCGCGGCCGTATCCTGGTCGAGCCCGCCGAGCTGGAGTTGTCCGCTTTCGATACGCCTCGAGACCGAAGTGACCGTGACCGTCGCGATATGCGCGACGGCGGCAATCAGCAAGACGATCAGCAAGCCCGGCACCGCGGCAGCCACGCTGCGCGCGATCTCCGCGCTGGTCTCGACCAGATGACCCTGCAGCCATTCGCCCCAGGCGCGCGAATAGGGAAACTGGCGCAGCACGAACGTGAGCCACAGATAACTTGCCAGCAGCCTGAGCGCCCAGGCCGCAACGATCACCAGCCTGCGCACCAGGCGGACATAATGTTCCGCGTCCAGCAGGCGCACGTTGCGGAAACTGAGCCGTTCGAGCCGCCTGGCCAGCAGCACTTGCAGGTGCCGGTCAGCCGAGGCTTGTCCCAGGCCGATGCCCCGCAGGGCAAGCAGATAGCCGAGCGTCGCCGCGACGGCCAGTCCGGCGGCGATGGCGAGATAACGCGGACTGGCCTGTTCCATCCTTTCGCCCAGCGCCACCGACATGCGCGCCGCGCTGTCGGCGGCGACGCTGTCGGGCGTGTCGCCGGCAAGCAGGTTGACGTCGCCCGGTGTTACCAGGAACAGCAGCGAGCCGTCGAGCAGGACCTGGGCGCCTTCGGGGATCGAGCGGATGCTGGCGATCCCGCGCCCCTTCCTGGCGAGCACCCGTTCGAGGCGGCGCTCGGCGGCCTCGGCGCGGTCGGCCGGAGAGTAGCCAGCCAGCGGGGCGCGGAACACGAAGATGGACCGGTTGGCGACGACCAGCTCCGCGCTCGGGGCGGCGGGCACCTGCGTCTGCACCTGCGCCTGCGCCGGCAGGGCGAAGGGCACGAGCACGAAAAGGCAGGCAAGCAAGGCGAGGCGCAGGCGCAAAATGGAGGTCATGAGGATGGTCATGAAGGCGGGCATGGTCGGGCGCAGTGAAAGAGGGCGTGGCCGGCGGACCGGTTCCCGGCAATCTTTACATGGAACGGTCCGCCGGGCAAAACCACTATCGAGTCAACAGCGGTTCGATGCGGGGCGGGACAGCGGGAACAGCATGGCGATTCCGGCGCTCGTCAACCGCGCCGACCTGGCCGTCAGCGCCGCCGGGCCCACTGGTACACGCCGCCGTCCGCCATCAGGGAAAGGTACAGCCGGTCGCCGTCGATCCGGTAGCTGCGCACCGACTCGATGTCGCGGGGCAGGCGTTCATTCATCGCCTGCGGGGGGCACATGGCCCGCGTCGTTGCGACGGTGCCGAAGCGCAGGCTGCCGCTCCCGGCGCCCGCCGCGTCGCCCTCCCAGGTGCCATTCCAGCGATTGCAGTCGAAGCGGAAGACCGCCTTGCCGTCGGCGCTGAATTGAAGCTGGTACTGCTCCGCCTCCTGCGGCTTGATCACGCCGGTCGTGTCGCTTGAGGAAGTGAAGGACACCAGGTTCCAGGCGCTCCCCGCGAGCCCTGCATTGCGCGGTCCGGCGCTTCCTTGCGGGCCGCCCGCGCAGCCCGCGAGCAGGGCGGCCGCGAGGCCCGCGCATGCAACGCGCCAGGTGCGCGCAGGGCGGCGGCGCAGGCGTTGATCGATCCGGTGCAAAGACATCATCGACGATTCCTTTCAAGTTGATCCCGGCCTGGTACTGCCCGGCGAGCCGACTGGACCCGGGACATGAGCGTTCCGCCATTGTAGTCCGGCACCGCAAGTCGCGGCATCACGCCGCACGCCATGGTCACCGGACCGGAGCAGCCAAATGGCGCGGCACCCTGTCGAGCGTGATCACGAGCGGGTGATGGTAGACCTTGCGCTTGTGCGCGTTGGTGTTGTAGTACTCGCCCGTCCAGAAATTCTCCTTTGCGGTCACGCCGGCAGGCGTGTCGCGGTCGTTCCACGTCATGAACCACAGCCACCACGCGCCATCGGCCGCGAGCTTGTCCGGATCGGGAATGTAGCCATTCTCGCTGAGCGCGACGGGCTTGTTTTCCGGCGTCGTCCTGCGCGCTTGCAGATAGGTGCGCAACTGCGAGCCGTAGGCCTTGTTGTCGCCTTCGTCGTAGATATCGTGGCTGATGATGTCGACGACGTCGTCGCCCGGATACCAGGCGGGGTCCTGGCCATTCCACACCCAGATAAGGTTGTGGAGGCCATGGACGTTGACCAGCCGGTCATACATGTGGCGCCACAGCAGGATGCTGGCATAGGCTTGCGGCACCCCGTCGTTGCGGGCCCGGCCCCACCAGAACCAGCCATCGCCATCGTTTCCGGATGCTTCGTGCAGCGGGCGCCACAAGACTGTCACGCCGGCGCCGGCGAGCTTTTTCAGTTCGGCTGCGACCAGGTCGATACCGTCGTCGATCTGGCGCAGCGCCGGGCTGGTGCTGTCCAGCGCATTCCCGGCGACGGGGATGGTGAACGCCGTGTTGTTGCCGGGATTTGCATCGCGCACGTAGAAATTGGCCTTGTTGACCGAAGGCGTGCGCAACAGGGCCGGGTCGCGCCAGTGCCAGCTGAACGCAACGAGCCCGCCCCGGCGGGCCCAGGCGATCGCTTCCTCGGTCTGGCGCTGGCCATCGGCCGAGCCAGGGGGCATGCCGTAGTTCATGAAATCGTAGCCCATCAGCGCCGGATACTTGCCCGTGTCCGCGTGGACCCGTTCGGCCATGTCGATCGCATCCTTCCAGGTCAGGTCGGACTGGCCGGACAGCACGTAGCGCCCCCAGGTACTGCGCAGCCAGGTGTACAGGTCGCGGGTTGCCCGCGTTGCCTGCGCGTCGACCGGTGCATCGCGGCCGGCCCCCGCCGGCATGCCGTTCCGGCGATCCGGGCAGAAGCTGCGCGCGATGCAGTAGCGGCCTTCTTCGAAGCCCCAGCCGTCGCTGCGGGTGCAGGACGGCCAGGCCTTGGCATTGACGAAGCAGGTCTCCGCAGTGTTGGTCGGGCCATTGGCGCAACCGGCCAGTACCAGGCTCGCAAGCATTGCGAGCGGCTTCATGAGTGTCGAGCGAAAACGCATCGTGGCTCCTGTGGGCCCGGCACCGCCGGGCGGTCATGAAAAGAGAGGGGGTCTGCCCGTGTCGTGGCGGGACCCGGCAACGCACCAGGCGCGCCAGCATGTCGCCACCGGGCCGCGCGTTGGCGGCACCCGGTGAGCGGTGTCGAAATGTAGGCGGGCCGGCGGCCGGCAGCAATAGCGACGTTCGATACGCCGCCGTGTTTAGCCCTGTTTAGTGATCCCGTGCCGTCGCCCGATCGGGGCGATGGGGCAGGGACGGGCTTCGGCAGGAGCCAGGGCGTTGGCCGCCCGATGGCAGGTTCAGCGGCCGCCGGCCGCGAACTCGCGCGCCGACAGGCGCACCTTGACGGTCGCCACCGGCGCATCGGCCGCTTCGGCGAGGATCACCGTGTACTCGCCGGCGGCGATCTTCCACTTGCCGCTGGCGCTGTCGAAGACGGCCAGCGTGCGCGGGTCGATGGCAACGCGGCTGGCGCGGCGTTCGCCGGCCCCCAGCGCCAGCTTGTCCCAGCCGCCCAGGCGCTTCGGCGCCTCCCAGCCGGCACCGGCCTTGCTCACGTAGACCTGCGGCACCGCCTTGCCGGCGCGCTTGCCGTCGTTGGTCACGCTGAACGACACGTCGATCGTGCCATCCTTTGCCGCCGCCGCCAGGCCGGCGTACTTGAACGAGGTGTACGACAGGCCATGGCCAAAGGCAAACAGCGGCTTGAGGCCTTTCTTGTCGAACCACTTGTAGCCGACCGCCGCGCCTTCGATGTCGTAGTCGGTCGTGAAGCGGCTCCCTTCCGGCAGGCCGGTACCGTCCACCACGGGGCGCGGCAACTGGTCCACCGAGGTCGGGAAGGTGGCCGGCAGGCGGCCGGAGGCATCCACCTCGCCGGTCAGCACGCGGGCGATCGCCTCGCCGCCGCTGCTGCCCGGGTACCAGGCCTGCACCACCGCGTCGACCTTGTCCAGCCACGGCATGGTGACCGGCGAACCGGTTTCCAGCACCACCACGACAGGCTTGCCGGCGGCCGCCACGGCGGCGATCACCGCGTCCTGGCCGCCGGGCAGCGACAGGTCGGGCTGGTCGATGCTCTCGGCGGTCCACTGCGTCGCGAAGACCAGGGACAGGTCGCTGGCCGCGGCCAGCCGGGCGGCCGCGGCCGTATCCTTGCCATCGTGATAGACGATCTTCGCATTCAGGCGCTTCGCCAGCGCCTGCATCGGCGAGGAGGGCAGGTAGACGATCGGGCCGGGGAACGTTTTCGGGCCTTCGTTGGGCACCGGCGAGCCGCCGATCGGGTACACCTGCGAGGAACCGCCGCCCGACAGCACGCCCACGTCGGCATGGCCGCCGATGATGGCGATGGTGCGATGCGCGCCGGCCAGCGGCAGCACGCCGTTGCGGTTCTTCAGCAGCACGATGCCTTCCTCGGCGGCCTGCCGGGAAACCTGCGCATCCGCGGCGAAATCGATCTTTTCCGGTTCAACCCGCACCGGGTGTTCCATCACGCCGTTGGCATACATGGCGCGCAGGATGCGCTGCACCATGTCGTCGAGCCGGGCCTGCGGCACGTGGCCGTTTTCCACCGCTTCCTTCAGTGCCCCGTTGAAGTACGGCGACTGGTCGAACGGCCAGCCGGACTGCTGGTCCAAGCCGGACAGCGCGGCCGGAATGGTCGAGTGAACGGCGCCCCAGTCGGACATCACGTAGCCCTTGTAGCCCCAGTCGCGCTTGAGCACCTTGTTGAGCAGGTAGTCGTTCTCGCAGGCGTAGGCATTATTGACCAGGTTGTAGGCGCACATAACGGAACCCGGATCGCCCCGTTCGATGGCAACCTGGAAGGCCAGCAGGTCGGACATGCGGCCCGCCGCGTCGCCGATCTTGACGTTCACCTTGAAGCGGCCCGTCTCCTGGTCGTTGTAGGCGAAGTGCTTGACGGTGGCGAGCACGTGGTTGGACTGGATGCCGCGGATCTGCTCGCCCGCGATGACGCCGCTCAGCAGCGGATCCTCGCCCGCGTATTCGAAGTTGCGGCCGTTGCGCGGCTCGCGCTGCAGGTTGACGCCGCCGGCCAGCATCACGTTGTGGCCGGACAGGCGCGCCTGCTTGCCGATCATGGCGCCGCCCGCGTAGCTGAGCGCCGGGTTCCAGCTGGCCGCCGTGGCGATGCCCGCCGGCAGGGCCGTGCGCTGGCGCGGCGAGGGATTCGGCTGCGAGGCGACACCGGTGCCGGCATCCGTCAACTGCTGGTGCGGGATGCCCAGGCGTTCCACGCCCGGGATAAAGCCGGCAGTGAACGGCACGCCTTCCTTCGGCTTCGCCGTGCCCTTGAAATCGGTGGAGAAGTAGCCGAACACGGTCTGGATCTTTTCATCCAGCGTCATCGCGGCCACCGTGGCGCGGGCGCGCTGGTCGGGATCCGTCTTGCGGCCATCGGCGGCGGCATCGGCCGCCATGGCCTGCGCCGCCGAGGCGATAAGGGTCAATGCCAGGGCGGCGTGCTTCATGTCGATGCTGAGTTGTCTCATCCGTTACTTTCTTGTCGTTGTTGAAAACACGTCACACGCGCGCGCAGTCCTGATTCCTGGCCTGCGAACGGCGCCTGTCTCGTTGTCCCGGCCCGCCGGAAACTTGTGTGAAGTGACGTCTATGCACGTGATAAATCATCTGAAAACGATTTCATCGCATGTTCGTCATCGTTTGCTGCGAAGTCAAGGGTCTCGTAGGAAGTATCCGAAAAATCACCCGGAATTCGTATCTTTACTACGTTTAGTGCAACACACTAAACAAAATTGTTGACGGAACTTCACGGTTCCCGGTAAGTTTCGCCTCCTGAATTTGTTTTCATAAGCGCGTTGGTGAAATTCCCACCGCGTTGCCCGATGCATCCAATGCCCGAAGCCAACCCTTCGGGTTTTCTTTGCCGGCGTCTGAAAACGATTTCAGAGACCTGCGGCGTGCGGCAACGCGGCGCCAGAAAGCGGGCATCGACCCAACAAAAATTACTCTGCATCGGAGACAGAATGAATCACTTCAAGAAGACCGCGATGGCCATCGCGGTATCCCATATCGCCGCCCTGACGGCCGGCGCCGCGCTGGCCCAGTCGACCGGCTCGTCCACGGAAGGCACGGCGAATGCGAATGCCAGCGTCGTGGTGGTCTCGGGCCAGCGCGCCGCGCTGCAGTCGGCCCAGAAGATCAAGCAGGATGCCGACGAAGTCGTCGACTCGATCAATGCCGAAGACATCGGCAAGCTGCCCGACCGCTCCGTGACGGAAGTGCTGCAACGCGTGGTCGGCGTAACGATCGACCGCAGCATGGCCGGCGACCCGCAGCACTATGCGGTGGAAGGATCGGGCGTGGCGATCCGCGGCTTGAACTACGTGCGTTCCGAGTTGAACGGCCGCGACTCGTTCTCCGCCAACGGCGCCCGTTCCCTCAGCTTCGAAGACGTGCCGCCCGAGCTGATGGCCGGCGTGGACGTGTACAAGAATCCGTCGGCGGAGCAGATCGAAGGCGCGATCAGCGGCCTGGTCAACCTGCGCACGGCCATGCCGTTCGACTTCAAGGGTTTCAAGGGATCGGTCTCGGGGCAGATGTCGTACTCCACGCTGCGCGAGGGCAAGCCCACGCCGTCGACGTCGCTGCTGCTGTCGGACCGCTGGAAGACGCGCTTCGGCGAGTTCGGCCTGCTCGTCGACTTCGCCAGGTCGCAGAGCGACACCCGCACCGACAACTTCCAGATCGAGCCCTACTACCCGCGTGACAACCTGGTGCCCGGCCGCACCGTGTGGGTGCCGACCGGCGTTACATGGCGCACGATGGAATTCGAGCGCGAGCGCAAGGGCCAGTACGCCGCGGCGCAGTGGCGACCGAACCGCGACCTGTCCACGTCGCTGACGTATTTCAAGTCCAGCTACGAGAACAGCTGGAGCGAGCAGGCGATGCTGATGAAGCACACCACGCCGTATGCGATCCAGGTGGCCAACGGGGTCTACGATGCGAACGGCGCCCTGCTGTCCGGCACGCTGTCGGACCCGGAACACGGCGGCATCAACCTGAATCCGGACCGCCGCGTGTCCAGCCGCAATTCGTCGACCACCGACATCGCCTGGAATGTGCAGTGGCGCGTGAACCAGGACTGGACCATCCGCAACGACGTGCAGCGCATCCGCGCCAAGACCGGTTCGCTGGACTCCGATGTCGCCACCGGCATGCTGCTGCAGAAGCAGGGCATCGACCTGACGACCAAGCTGCCGACCTTGCACTTCGACGATGCGGACCGCGCCGCCATCGCCAATCCGAACAATTACTACTGGGCCTACACGATGGAACACCTGGACCGCTCGACGGCCAGCAACAACGTGTGGAAGACCGACGTGCAGTACAACTTCGATCACGCGATCCTGCGCGACGTGCGTTTCGGCGTGCGCTTCACCGACCGCAAGTCGCTGACGCAGAACTCGAACCCCAGCTACAACTGGCAGGCCATCACGCAGCCCTACATGCTGGGCTGGAACATCCCCACGCTGGCCTACCTGGGCGATCCCCGCTTCAACAACGAGGTGCGCGTCCACCCGTTCAACAACTTCTTCAACGGCGATGCATCGGTGCCGGCGGCGGTGTTCCCCAGCGACAGCCTGGCGCGCGGTTATCCCGACAGTTACGCGACGCTGCACAGCTACCACACCATCCTGTGCGAACAGCAGGCGGCAACCCAGGGCTGGGGCACATGCGACCCGTGGAAGCGCGCCACGTTCGGCACCGATCCGGCGGAAATCAACGACGTGGCCGAGAAGACCAAGGCCTTCTATACGCAGCTGCGCTTCGGCTTCGATGACCTGAAGTACCCGGTGGACGGCAATATCGGCGTGCGCTACGTGAAGACCGACATGCGCGCCGCCGGCTACACCGTGTTCACGCCGAACGTGGTGGCCATTCCGCCGGGCGCCGCCGTGACGGGGGTGCCGGTCCCGGACATCAAGGCGTTCTCGCGGCAGGCCGACTTCGAGCATGCGTACAGCAACGTGTTGCCCAGCCTGAACCTGCGGCTGAAGGGCACGGGCGGCTGGCAATTCCGCCTGGCGCTGGCGAAGGCCATGTCGCGGCCCGACTTCGGCCGGCTGCAGGCCTACAACCGGCTGTCGCAGCAGGTCAACAGCAGCGTCAATCCGGCCACCGGCGCGGTCAATATCGACAGCGTCAGCCTGACCGGCGAAGCTTCCGGCAATCCGATGCTCAAGCCGACCATGTCGACCCAGCTGGACGTGACCGCCGAGTGGTATTTCGCGCCCGGCGGCTCGTTCACGGTGGCCCTGTTCAACAAGCGCCTGAAGGACATCGTCGTCGACCAGATGGTCAACGTCGAATTGCCCGACACGGCGGGGGCGATGCACCGCTTCGCCACCACATCGCCGGTCAACGGCGCGAAGGGCCATGCCCGCGGCTTCGAACTGGCCTACCAGCAGTACTACGACAACGTGCCGAACTGGCTGAAGGGCATCGGCGTGCAGGCCAGCTTCACGTTCGTCGACAGCGCGCGCGACCTGTACAACCCGGTGTATTCGGAATACTGCAGCGGCAGCGCCGACGGCGCCGCCAACCTGAACCTGAACATCAACGGCTGCGACACGGATGGCCGCGTGTTCGGCAACCTGCCGCTGCAGGGCCTGTCGCGCCAGAGCGCCAACCTGTCGCTGATGTACGACCGCGGCCCGGTCTCGGCGCGCGTTGCCTACAACTGGCGTTCGCGCAGCCTGCAGTCGGTCAATGCCTGGGGTGCGCGCGGCACCGACGGCAAGGATACCAACCCGGCCAGCCCGACCTACGGCGCCGAGAACCTGGCGTGGGGCCTGCCATTGTGGGCCGAGGCCTATGGCCAGATCGACGCCTCGATCTTCTACAAGTTGACCGAAAAGCTGTCGATCGGCCTGGAAGCGCAAAACCTGACCGATGTGAAGTTCCGCCAGACCATGGACCAGCACATCGGCAACATGAACCACACCTGGTTCAAGACGGGGCCGCGCTACACGGCGCAGCTGCGTTACGACTTCTGATCCAGCGGGTGTTGCACGACAGGCCGGCCATCTGGCCGGCCTGAATGGAGACGCAGTACCGCAGTACATAACATAACGACAGGAGAAATCCATGATGCATACCGTATTCCGGCCAGCCCTGGCCACGCTCGTCCTGCTTGCCAGCGGTGCCGCCAGCGCCGCGCCTACCTGCGCCGCAACGTATGCCACGCGCGACGACTGGGCCAACGGCTTCGTCGTCGACATCGTCGTCACCAATACCGGCAGCGGTACCGTCAGCGGCTGGAACGTCACGTGGGACTATGGCAGCCCGGTCTCGCTGGCCAGTGCCCCGTGGGGCGCGCGGGTGGCCGTCGCAGGCGGCCGGATAACAGCCAGCGACGATGGCGGGCGTCCAACGATCGAGCCTGGCGCCAGTGTCGGCTTTGGCCTGCCGCTGGCGTATGCCGGCGCGCGGCCGGTCCCCGGCAGGATCACGGTCGGCGGCGTCAATTGCACGATCCAGGCACCCAGCCCGAACCTGTACAGCGACCCGCAGTCGGCCGCGGCGCGGTGGGTGCGCGACAACGCCGGCGATGGCCGTGCGGCCGAGATCGGCCCGCGCATCGCCAGCCAGCCGGCCGCGAAGTGGTTCGGCGGCTGGAGCGGCGACATCGGCAATGCGGTCGGCAGTTATGTCGGCGCGGCCGCCGCCGCGGGGCGCGTGCCGGTGCTGGTCGCCTACAACATTCCGGCGCGCGATTGCGGCCAGCACAGCGTCGGCGGCGCCGGTTCGGCGGCGGCCTACCAGGACTGGATCCGTGCGTTCGCCAACGCGATCGGCCCGCGCGAAGCCGTGGTGGTGCTGGAACCCGATGCGCTGCCGCAGCTCGACTGCCTCGAAGCGGCCGGCAAGGCAACCCGGCTGCAACTGTTCCGTCACGCGGTGGCCCAGTTCAACGAGCGGGCGCCACGCACGGCGCTGTACATCGACATCGGCAACAGCGACTGGCTGGAACCGGCCGAGGCGGCGTCGCGCCTGCTCCAGGCCGGCGTCGCCAATGCCGAGGGCTTCGCGCTGAACGTGTCGAATTACCGTACCGATGCGGAAAGCAATCCGTATGGCATCGCGGTGAGCAACGCGCTGCAGCAGCAGGCCGGCTTGGGCAAGCCGTTCGTCGTCGATACCAGCCGCAATGGCGCGGGGCCGGACGGCCGCGAATGGTGCGACCCGGCGGGCCGCAAGATTGGTGTGCCGCCGCGCGTGAACGCGGTGGGCAGCCAGCCCGCCATGACGCTGTGGGTCAAGGCGCCCGGCGAAGCCGACGGTTGCGCGGCGGCGGCGGGTACCTTCCTGCCGGAGATGGCCTACAAGATGATCCACGGGTATTGATGGCCAGCCAGCGCCGCGTGCCTTGCGGCGGCGCTGGCCATCGCATGGATCCTCCGCAGGGCGGGGCGCGCTTCCGGGCGCACGCCGCCTGTTTTGTCCCGCGCCACCCGCCCGGTCGAGTACCTCGACTTCTTGACGATTGCCCGCGCCAATACTCATGATCCCGACGTTCTCCACGCCCGACCGCGTTGCCGATCATCCGGCAGGCCCGCGCCTGCTGGCGCACGTGGGCCGCACGCATGCGCGCTTCGCGCTGGAACCGGGACCGGGCCGGACAAGCCATGTACACGTCCTGCCATGCCGGGATTACCCGACGCTGGCGGCGGCACTGCGTGCCTGGCTGGCGCAGGCCGACGTTGCCGCCGCCGCGCCATCGGTACGGCATGGCGCGATCGCGCTCGCCAACCCGGCTACGGGCAATGGCGTGCGGATGCCGAACCATCCCTGGGATTTTTCCGTTACCCGGCTGCGCGACGAGTGCGGCGTCGACGTGCTTGCCGTGGTCGACGATTTATCGGCGCTGGCCCGGGCGTTGCCGCACCTGGTAGACCGCAAGCGGCAGGTGGGAGGAGGCTGCGCCGTTGCCGATACGCCGCTGGGTTTGCTGGGCGCCGGCACGCGGCTGGGCGTATCCGGCCTGGTCCCCACGGCCGCGGGCTGGACGGCGCTGCGATCGGCAGGCGGCCACGCCAGCTTTTCCCCGTCGATGCAACGGAGATCGCGATCCTGCGGTTTGCCCGGCGCGAATTCGGTGACGTGTCCGCCGAACGGCTGATGTCCCGCGCCGGCATCGAGCTGATCTACCGCGCCCTGGCGGACCTGCGGGGCGTGCCTCCCGAAGCACTGCCTTATACCGATATCGTGCACCGCGCACTGCGCGGCAGCTGCCCGCTGTGCGACGAGACTGTCGAGGCGTTCTGCGGCATGCTGGGCACCGTGGCAGGCAACCTGGCGGTCACGCTGGGCGCGCGCGGTGGCGTGTATATCGGCGGCGCGATCGTGGCGACATTGGGCGATCGCTTCGACCGGTCTTCGTTCCGCGCGCGCTTCGAGAAGAAGGGCCGTTTCGCGCATTATCTCGGTGCGGTGCCCACGTATGTCATCACTGCCGATGATCCCGCCTTGATCGGGTTGGCGGCGATCCTCGCGGAACGGCTGGCCGGTCCGTGATCGCTGGTCGCCGCGCCATCGGGACGGCGACACGGCTCCCATAGCCGGCCTGGCTAGAACCGGCGTTGTTTCCTGGCATGGATACGCGCCATGCCGGCATCGCGCGAGAGCAGGCAGTCAGCCGCAATCCCGCTGCCCGATCGTTCAGGGCATTATCACCAAAATGGGAACAGTGAAGCCTTCAATGCCATGTTTATCCTCCAGCGAGTGGCCACTATGATGAACCCATCAACCACTCACCAGGAGCACACCATGATCCACCAAGTCATCGCCCGCGAAACCGGCAACCCTTCCGTGATGCGCTACGAAGCCGCCGCCGATATCGGCAATCCCGGCCCGGGCCAGGTCCGCCTGCGGCACGAGGCGATCGGCGTCAACTTCGTCGACACGCTGTTCCGTTCGGGGGCCTTCAAGGTGCCGCTGCCGCTGGCGATGGGCGTCGAAGGCGCGGGCGTCGTGGTGCAGGTAGGCGAGGGCGTCACGACTGTGCAGCCGGGCGACCGCGTCGCGTATTTCTTTGCCTTCGGCGCTTACTCGACCGAGCGGCTGATCGATGCGCAGCAACTGGTGCGCCTGCCGAAGGAGGTCAGTGCGGAGAGCGCCGCCGCCACATTCACGAAAGGCCTGACGGCCTGGATGATGCTGTTCGGCGCCCACCAGCTGAAAGCCGGCGAAACGGTGCTCGTGCATGGCGCTGCCGGCGGCGTGGGCTCGATGGTTGCCCGCTGGGCCAGGGCACTGGGTGCCACCGTGATCGCCACCGCCGGTTCCGCCGCCAAGGCCGCAACCGTGCAGGCGAATGGTGCGCATCACGTGCTGCTGGCGGACGATCCGGCGTTGGCGTCGAAGGTGCGCGCACTGACCGGCGGGCGCGGCGTGGACGTCGTCTACGAACTGGTGGGCAAGGACACGTTCGCGCAATCGGTGGCGGCGCTGCGCGACGGCGGCCACCTCGTCCACGTGGGCAATGCCTCGGGCAGCCCCGTCGTCGACAAGGCCGCGCTGGCGGCACGCGGCATCCGCTATATCCAGCCCAGCACGGGGCAGTACGTGGGCGAGCGTGCCAGCCTGGAACGGGCCAGCGCCACGCTGTTCGCCGCGATGCGCGACGGCGTGTTCGGCGATGTGCAGGCGGCCCGTTATCCGCTGGCCGATGCGGCGCGCGCCCACGAGGACATCGCCGCGCGCCGCCTGTCGGGGCCTGCGATCCTGGTGCCGTAATACGTGGCGTAAGAAGTTGCGTAAAGCACTACGTCAGCGCGCCGTCAGCGCGGTGTACGGCACCGGCAGCCAGTCGAATGCCATCCCCGCGGTGCGCACGTAGCCGATCCCGGGGAACGGCGTGTGCGCGGCGGCCACCAGGTAGCCGCGCCGCGCCGCGTCCGCGAACGCGGCCTTGCGCTGGCGGGCCGCCGCCGGTGAATCCACGTCGAAGCGGATCGTGATGTCCGGCGCGGCGAACTGCACGTCCTTCGCGTGCAGCAGGTCGCCCCAGAAGTGCAGTTCCTTGCCGCCGCTCTTCAGCACATAGACCGTGTGGCCCGGCGTGTGGCCCACGGCCGGCCGCGTGGACAGGCCCGGCAGCAATTCCGCCGTGCCCTCGAACGTCTTCACTTTCCCCATGGCCCGGTAGGGCGCGAACTGTTCCGCAGCCTGGTCGAAGCCGGCACGCTGGTTCTCCGCGGCGCGCGGCCTGTTGGCCAGGTCAAACCAGAAATCCGCATCGTGCCGGTTCACGTACACCGTGGCATTCGGGAACAGCGCCGCGCCGTCGGCCGTGAGCCCGCCCGAATGGTCGCCGTGCACGTGCGTGATCAGCACCGCATCCACCTGTTCCGGCGCGTAGCCGGCGGCGCGCAGGCTTTCCTGCAGGCGCCCGCCGGCACCTGGGCCGAACAGCTTGCCGGCGCCCGTATCGACCAGCACCAGGTGCGTTCCCGTATTGACCAGATAGGCATTGATCGACGTTTCCACCTGCGGCGCCAGGTGGCTGCGCGCGAGCAGGGCGTTGACCTGCGCCGGCGTCGTGTTGGTCAGCAGCTGGTCCAGCGGAATCGTCACCGTGCCGTCGGAAATCGCCGTCACCTCGGCGGTGCCCACCATCATGCGGTAATAGCCGGGTGCCTGGGCAAGTGCCATCGGCGCGGCGGCCTGCGCCGCCGGCACGGCGATCGCGCTCGCCAGGACGGCGCCGGCCACCAGGGTCATCATCAGTTTCCTTGTCTTGTTCATGGCATTCTCCATCATCGGTGCCGCGCGACGGCGCAGCGATGACGCCATGATGTAAGATGGCCTTCTATCAATCAAATCGATTGTCATGATTTCCACTATCAACGAACGCAATTTTCGGGGCGTGGACCTGAACCTGCTCGTCACGTTCCTCGTGCTGATGCGGGAGCGCAGCGTCTCCGGCGCGGCGCGCAAGCTGTTCATCGGCCAGCCAGCCGCAAGCAGCGCGCTGGCCCGGCTGCGCGAACTGTTCGGCGACGAACTGCTGGTGCGCGGTCCCCACGGCATGGAGCCGACCGCGCGGGCACTGGCGCTGGAAGCGGCGCTGGCGCCGGCACTGGGCGAGGTGCAGGCGGCGCTCTTCGACACCGTGGCGTTCCACGCCGCCACAGCGGAGCACACGTTCACCCTCGGCATGCCGGACTGGGTCGAGCTGTGGCTGATGCCGCGCCTGTTCGAGCGGCTGCGGTTGGAGGCGCCCGGTGTGCGCATTGCCGTGAAGGTCTGCGATCCGTTTACGGGCACGGCGATGCTGGAAGCGGGCGAGATCGACCTGGGCGTTGGCGCGTTTCGCGAAGGCCCGCGCTGGCAGAGGTACACGCCGTTGCGCACGATGGGCTTTCGCTGCTTCTTCCATCCCGCGCAAGTGAAGACGCGGCGGCGCGGCAGGCTGGCGCTGGCCGACTACACCGCCCATCCGCACGTGCTGGTCAGCTACCGCGCCGCCTTCGAGAGCGCGGCGGACGAGCAGCTTGCTGCGCAGGGCCTGCGACGCGAGGTGCGCTACGTGACGCCGCGCTTCGCGCTGGTGCCTGAAATCCTGCGCCACAGCCCCGCGATCGGCACGGCGCCGGAAGTACTGGCGGCGCTGTGGCCGGACCTCGTATCCTGCCCGGTGCCGGTCGCGCTGCCGGCGTTCGACGTGAGCGCGATCGGGCATGTGCGCCGCGAGCGCGATCCGGCGCTGGCCTGGCTGCTGGACGTGATCGCCGCAGTGGCACGCGAGTAGGTACAAAAGAAAAATCCCGCGCGGCGGTGCCGCGCGGGATGCTGGGGAAGCAGGGAGGAGGCGACTACGGAGACCAGATCAGGCGAACTGGCGGGCCGCCGGGCGGGCCAGGCGCTGGTCCACGCTGAAAGCGCCGGCGCCGAATGCCACCACCTGCAGCAGGCCACCGGCCATCGCGAAGTTCTTCAGCAGGTGGATCAGCTGGTTCTGGTCGCCGATCGCGCTGTGGAAGGCGAGCCCGGTAACGACCGAGAACACCGCCAGCAGCGCCGCCACGGCGCGGGCCTTGACGCCGAGGACGAGCAGCAGACCGCCACCCAGTTCGACGGCAATCGCGATTGCCAGGCCCAATGTTGCGAACGGCAGGCCGACGGACTGGATATAGCCGATCGTCGCTTCCGGCGCGGCGATCTTGCCGATCGCGCTGAAGATGAAGATGGCTGCCAGCAGGACGCGGCCGATGGCGGGAACGAAGGCGTTGGCGGAGAAGGCGTTCATGATGTTTCCTTTCAGAGTGGTTGGGGTTTCTGCACACATCGTGTTGTCTGCAGCGTTGAAGTCATCTTAGGCTTCGGCGATCCATCTGAGTAGCCTATATAAATCGATGGGATGTATCGATGTCATGTATGGAATGAGAGACTTTGTAGAATCGGGCAAGCCGCGCGGAATCCCGTACCTTCCCAGTGGAGACTGCGGCCCGCATACTTGCCTGGACTGTTTACGATGAGGAGGATAGCCATGCCCCGTACGGCATCGATCGAATCGATGAAAGACCATATCCCCGGCGTGCTGCTGCGCGAGCGGAAGGCCCGCGCGCCGGACGATATCCACGTCGAGATCCATGCGCACGCGCCGGTGCAGGAACCGGTCGTGGTGCCGGCAGTGCCGGAGCCGATGCTGGTGTGGATCGTGTCCGGCGAGCCGGTCGTCGAGGAGCGGCCGCTGGGCGGAGAGTGGCTGGCCGTGCCGGTACGGCGCGGCGATTTCTACCTGACCACGTCGCCCGCGCCAGTGGAAATGCGCTGGCGGAACACGGGCCCGGAGCCGTTCCGCGTCATGCACGTCTACCTGGGCCTGCCGCTGCTGGCGCGCGTGGTCAAGGAGCTGACCGGAAATGAACTGGCGCGGTTCGCATTGCGCGAGGTGTCCGGTGAGCGCGATCCAGTGTTGAGCGGCCTGTTCGAGGCCCTGCATGGCGCGCTGTCCGGCCCCGTACCAGCAGGGCCCAGCTTCGTGCAGGGCGTGGCGCAGGCGATCACGGCGCATGTGGTGGCGCATTACGAGTGTGCCGCCGATGGCCGGGTAGTGCTGCGCGGCGGCCTGCCGGCGCACAAGCTGCGCCGCGTGCTCGACGCCATGCACGCCGGCCTGGCCGAGCCGTTCGACCTGGGCCGGCTGGCCGCGCTGGCGGAGCTGAGCGTGTTCCATTTTTCCCGCGTGTTCAAGCAGGCCACCGGCATGTCGCCATCGCGCTATGTCGCCCGGCTGCGCATGGACGAGGCGCGCCGCCTGCTTGCCGATACCAGCCAGTCCGTGCTCGACATCGGCCTGGCCGTCGGCTACACGAGTCCCAGCCACTTTGCCCAGGTGTTCAGGGACGCTACCGGGACGTCGCCCAGCGCCTGGCGGGCCGCGCGGCAGAAGGCGGCGTAGGCGGGAGCGACGTCGAGATAGAGCCAACTCGGGTAAAAGCCCGATCCAGCAAGCCGCGCCGCCCGCCGGGCCGCGCGGCTTTTTTGCGCCTGCGATTCGCTTTCAGCGCGCATTTGCGCCGGATGCAGGCAGCATGCCGCCGTCGGCAACCCGTTCACCTGGAAAGCAAAATCACGATAGTGGCAGCAAATCATGGAGGGACGCGCCATCGCCGCGACGCCACAATGACCTCACTGGATCGGCGTTACGAGCGAATCGGAAGAAGCGATCCGACGCAACGACCAGCATCTTTCCAACCCAAAGGAGCCAAAAATGAGCAAGTTCAACGTCAACGAAGTCGAAGGTAAAACCGTCATCGTCACTGGTGCCGCGAGCGGCATCGGCCGTGCCATTGCGGAGGTGCTGCATGCGCGAGGCGCACGCGTCATCGCCGAGGATATCGACCCGGCCGTCAACGAATTGAAGCGCGAAGGGCTGGTTCCTTTCGTTGCCGACGTCACGAAGGACGGCACCGCCGAGCAGGCTGTGGCGCTGGCGATCGAGCATTTCGGCAAACTCGACGTGCTGGTCAATAACGCCGGCCGCATCGTGTACAAGAACCTGGTCGACATGAGCCGCGAAGACTGGAACTGGCAGATGGAAACCAACGTGACGGGTGCCTTCCTCCATTCGCGGGAAGCCATGAAGGCGATGATGAAGCAGAAATCCGGCGCCATCGTCAATATCGCTTCCTATGCATCCTATTTCGCCTTCCCCGGCATCGCGGCATATACCGCATCGAAAGGAGCACTGGCGCAGCTCACGCGGACCCAGGCGCTGGAAGCCATCGAGCATGGCATCCGCGTCAACGCGATCGGTGTTGGCGATGTGGTGACCAATCTGCTGAATCACTTCCGGGAGGACGGCCGTGAATTCCTGGCCGAGCATGGCAAGGCCGCGCCGATCGGCCGCGCCGCGCAACCCGAGGAGATCGCCGAGATCGTCGCCTTCCTGGCGTCGGATCGCGCCAGCTTCATCGTCGGCTCGGTCGTCATGGCCGATGGTGGCATGAGCGTGCAGATCGGCTAAGCAGCAAGCCTTCTTCAGTAACGGCGCCCGGCGTGTTGCCATGCCGTGCACCGCTACTGAAAAAGGTATCCCGCATCAGCGCATCAAACATGCGGGAAAAACGGCGATGAAATTATTTAAATTAATTCTTCAGTGATGGATGCAGGGTAGCGCCACACGCTGTCGCATCCACGCCCGCCAAGCCGGGCGACAGCATCAGCCCAGCCGATCGCTACGGGCTAGCACCGATGCTGATCTCCCCTTTACGACCCGGTCTGAATTGAATGCCTCCGGGTTCCCGCCCTCATCACCTGACATTACTTGAACATTCGTTTGGCCAGTTTGAATGTCGGCTATCGGCGTAGCGGCGCCATGACCACGTGCGGGCTGAATTATCTGATTTCCCTGCGGGTTTTCGCGGGCAGTGCTGCTTTCAGGAAGCAAATCGCCGCTATACTTGAAGTGTGTCATCCATGTACATAGCCGGTCGCTGACATCGCGTTGGCATCTGGTGCAAAAAGGATTCGCATGTCCGCCGCAAAATGACGATGATGTTATGACTTTTATAAATTCTCTTCGCACTTTTCTAAATGGCTCGTCGAGTCATATTTGCTGCGTGGCGGCAGTCTTTTGCGTAAGCTTCGTCATAGCGCCAAATGTATATGCACTCGATCCCCATGCCACGCTATCCGATTATTATCTTGATGTCTGGACGGCGAAGGAAGGTGCGCCATCCGACGTTTTGGCCTTCACCCAGACACCTGACGGATGGTTATGGTTAGGGGGACACAATGGATTGTTCCGCTTCGATGGCGTACGCTTCGAACGTTTTGTGCCTGTCTCAGGTGATCCTCTTCCTAAAGCGCCGATCACGACACTTCGCGCTGAGCCTAATGGCGACCTCTGGATTGGCTATACTTCGGCCGGCCTCAGCGTATTAAGGCAGGGTAAGCTGACTCACGTAGCCTCGAGTCGCCCCGACAGCCCAATCAGTTCGGCCACTTACAGTATTGTCGTAGATACCGATAATTCGGTCTGGGCCGCAACCTCGTTGGGGTTAAGGCACTACAGCGGGGGCAAGTGGAACATCATTGGAGAAGAAGCGAATATTCCACCCCCACCCGGTACCACGGACAACGTCGGCATCGACAGGACAGGACAGCTTTGGGTGACGAATTCGCATACGGTATATCGCCTGGCGCGCCAGAGCGGAAAATTCGAGCCGGTCGGTCTTCATGGAACTGCATCTTCGCTGATCCACTCGCCGGATGGCCGTTATTGGCATAGCGCAGGCAGGAAGCTCACCCTACTATCCAATAGTGCGAACTCCAGTCAACGGCGGAGAGACGCAGTCACTTCAGATGTCGGCAAATTCGATCGCGACGGCAATTTTTGGACAATCGATTGCGAAGGCGCGGCCGTCTGTCTCTGGCGTGGTGTGGGTGCTAGGCCGGGCACGAAACTGGGGACGACGTTTGTACTCGACAAAAACGCCTTAGATCGTCCGAGTCCGCGCAGTCCTTTGTATGGCGCGGTCGGGTTGAAGCTTTTCGAGGATCGGGACGCGAATATTTGGATCACTACAAATATCGGAATTGTACGACTAAGAGACAAACGAATCAAAAAAGCGCCAATTCCCGCCAGTAAATCAATGAAGATTGCGATGGATGGCGAAGGACGGGCATACGTGCATGCTGCCTCACAAAACGTTTGGGCGCTACATAATCGGCATGACTCTGCTGTCGTGGCAAAAGGCGTTGACACATTCACAGCTTCGCTGTCGGGTGACACACTGCTCGCAATTCCCGGATACATCCAGTTCGGCTTTCAAGCCGATGCGCGCAAGATACCCTTGCCCCAAGCCGAAGGAGAGACTATTCCTAACGTAGGGTCCGTGACATACGATGGCGTGTCAATGTGGGTATACATTCGTAGGCGAGTGTTTTGGCGCTATCGTGCTGGACGTTGGGAGAGTACGTGGAGCTGGCTGGCCCCGATTTGCAAACCGCGCTCCTCGGCGCCGGCTGGGGTGGGGAGGTATGGTTTGGTTGTCGTGATGGATCTGCAGTTCGGATAACAGGTGACAACGTGACGAAATTCGGTCCGGCGCAGGGGCTTGATTTCGAAAACGCATCGTTTGTCGACGCCCGCGACGGTATCCTTGTTGGCGGCTCGGACGGCACAGCGATCCTGAGTGGCACCCGTTTTTTCCGTATTCAGGCGGAAGACCCGAGAGTTCTTTACAATGTCGTTGGGATTGCAAAAGCACCAAATGGCGATCGCTACCTGAACGGCGCCCGAGGACTTGTGTACGTCAAAGCCGCGGATTGGCGTGCAATGACTGCACAGCCGACGCAACCACTGCGCTATACATTGATCGACACACTTGATGGCTATCCCGGCGCGGCTACGTCCTTAATTGAGGGAATGGCCATCGATTCTGCTGGAATCCTCTGGTTCGGCGGGAGTGAAGGTATAGCCAGCCTGGACACGAAAGCGCCTCTACGGAAGGCGAGCCCGCTTCCGGTCTTCGTCACCGCATTGGAAACACCCACTCAACGCTATCGCACCATTGACGGCATGGTTCTTCCGCCTGGGTCATCGGGTTTACGCATCGACTACACGGCGCTCGGCTATACGATGCCAGAAAGGATACGTTTCCGTTACCGCCTCGAAGGCGTCGACAGCGACTGGATCGACGCGGGAACCCGTCGTACCGCCTACTACACCAACTTGGGCCTGGGCGAACACCGCTTCAGCGTGGTCGCGACAAACGAAGACGGCGCCTGGAATCCCGCACCCGTCACGTTCTCGTTCGAGATCGAACCGACGATCACGCAGTCGCGGCCGTTCATCGTGCTATGCGTAGTGCTGTCGCTGGCCTTGATCTATGGCTTGCACCGCCTGCGGCTGCGCCGCTCGGAGCGGCGCATCGTCGAGCACATGCGCACCCGCCAGCTGGAACGCGAACGCATCGCGCGGCTGCTTCACGACACCTTCCTGCAAAGCGTGCAGGGCCTGACGTATGCATTCCAGGGACTGGCGAATTCGCTGCCGGCGCAGAGCACGATGCGAGGGCAGATGGAAAAACTGCTGGACATGGCCGAGGATGTCATCGTGGAAGGCCGCAACAACGTCAGCGCGCTGCGCGCACCGCCGGCACGGGATGTCGAGCACGACCTGACGGTGCTGGCGCAGTCGCTGGCCGAAGCGTTTCCCGTGCAGTTTTCCTTCACATCGACAGGCACGCGGCGCGATTTCGATCCGATCATCGCCGACGAGCTGCACCTGTTTGCCCGCGAAGCGATCTTCAACGCCTGCCGGCACGCCCAGGCCGAACGGGTGAGCGTCACGCTGGAATACGATGTCCGGTTCGTGCGGCTCTGCGTGCGCGACGACGGCCGCGGCATCGATCCGCAAGTGCTGGCCGATGGTGCACCCGCCGGACACTGGGGGTTGCGTGGACTGCGCGAACGGGCCGAAGGCATGGGCGCGACGCTCGAAATCGAGTCGTCTCCCGGCACGGGGACTTTGCTGTGCCTGCGGATCGGCGCCGATATGGCATATCGAGTGCGGGAAACAATCAAAGATCGATGATCCCGCGGCGAATGGCAATGGCTACCGCATGCGTACGGTCATTCGCCCCCAGCTTGGAAAGAATCGTCTTCATGTGGCATTTTACGGTTTCTTCCGTAATGCCCATTTCCCGGGCGACCTGCTTGTTGGAGTTTCCTTGCCCGACCAGCCGGAGAACCTCCCGTTCGCGCGGCGCGACGTCCCGCTCGTCGAAGCGGTGCGCCAGCGCCATCGCAGCCTCCGCGGCGAGGTAGCGCTGGCCATGGTGCGTGGCCCGGATCGCCGCGTGCAGCTCGGTGCGAAGCGATGCTTTCAGCAGGTATCCGGTTGCCCCTGCTTTTAATGCGCGTGCGATATGGCCATCGCCGTCGAACGTGGTCACCACCAGGATATGCGTCTCGGGGGATACACTCTTGATCGCCTCGATGGCATCGAATCCCGACAGGATGGGCATCTGCAGATCCATCAGCACCACATCCGGTCGGAGCGCCGCGCACAGGTCCAGCGCCTCCCTGCCGTTGGCGGCTTCACCGACGACGGCAATGTCGGCATGGCCGGCGAGCAGCGATACCAGGCCGTAACGCAGCAGCGGGTGGTCGTCCGCAATCACGATCGTGATGGGAGCGAACGCTCTCTGCTCTCTCTCCTGGCGCTTTATCTCGCCATTCTCACTGGATGTCTGCATGGTTTGACCTTGCGGAGTCTGATCGGCTGTCATATTACCCCGTGTCTTGTTTCCTGGCGGCCCCTCGAACGAGGGATTGGCGCTGTACCGCGACATAGGGATGGTCGTCCGCCGGGCCGGGACCTAGAATCGGATATCCGTCGAAGCGTTGCATTGCGCCCTGCGATCATGATCGAGACAACCGCCATCGAAGCCGCCGCCATAGCCGTCCATCAGCATCTTCCCGGCCTTTTGCCGCTGGAGCGCAAGGCCGTCGACGTGCGCGATATCACCGTCCGGGTTATCCAGCACGACGCCGGAGCGCAATGCATCGATGTGCCGGCGGCGCCCGAGCTGGAGATCATATGGATCGTCTCCGGAGCGGCACGGCTGGCGCATCGGGCCAACGGAGAGGAGTGGAGCGAAGCGCCCATTGGTAAGGGTTCCTTTTACCTGCGTCCATCACGGAGCCCGACCGAGCTGCGCTGGACCGGCGTAACCGGTGCGCCATTCAGGACGATGCACGTGCAGATCCCGCTGTCGCTGCTGGCGGCGGTACTGCGCGACGTTCGCGGCAAAAGGCTCGACGACATTGCGCTGCCTGATGCCCGGATCGTGCGGGACGATATTCTCGCCGCCCTGTTCGAACTGCTGCGCACCGTCCTCGCCGACCATCCGCGCCCGTGCCGGAATTTCATGCAGGGCATGGCGCAGGCAATCGCTGCGCACGTGATCCGATGCCACGTTCCCTCAGGCGTTACGCCACCCGCCCATTCGGACGGTCTGCCGCGCTGGAAGCTGCAGCGTGTCGTACGATCGATGCGCGACAGCTTGTCCGACCCCTTCGACCTGGGCCAGCTTGCCGGCGAGGCACGCCTCAGCCCATTTCACTTCAGCCGGATGTTCAAGAAATCGACCGGTATGTCGCCATCGCGCTATTTCGCACGCCTGCGCATGGAGGAAGCCAGGCGCCTGCTGTGCGAAACCAGCCAGCCCGTCATCGACGTGGCGTTGTCGCTCGGGTATCGCAGTCCAAGCCATTTCGCCCAGGTATTTCGCGAGGCGACCGGCGTCTCGCCCACCGTGTACCGGCAGGGCGGTGCGCAGCATAGGGCGCTGGACCTACAGCTCGAAACCGCCGATCGTCATGCCGCCGTCGATGACGAGCAGCTGGCCATGCACGTAACTGGAAGCCGGTGACGACAGCCACAGCGCCGCATCGGCGATCTCGCCCGGCTGCGCGCCGCGTTTCGCGGGGATGGCGCGGCTGGCCAGCGCGGCGAATGCCGGATTCTGCGCACTGTTCGCAACGACCATCGGGGTCTCGGTCCAGCCGGGAGCGATCGCATTGACCCTCACGCCACGCGCGGCATTCTCCATGGCCGCCACGCGCGTCAGGCCCTGCACGCCGTGCTTCGAGGCGGCATAGGCGCTCATGCCGGCCGGGCCGGTGATCGCCGCCACCGATGCCGTGTTGACGATGGTGCCACCCTGGCGCAGCAGCAGAGGAATCTCGTATTTCATGCCCAGGAAGACGCTGCGCAGGTTGACGCCGACCACGCGGTCGAAGTCCTCCACCGGGTAGTCCTCGATGCGGTGCGTGCCGCCCGTGATGCCGGCGTTGTTGAACGCCGCGTCCAGCCGCCCCTGCTCGCGGTCGATGTGTGCCAGCAGTGTCGCCACATCGTCCTCCTGCGCCACGTTGACGACCGCCGTGCGCATTTCACCGCCGGCCCCGTGGACCAGGGCGTCAGTCTCTTCGAGCCCTTTCGCGCTCAGGTCCGCCGCGTACACCAGGGCGCCGGCCCGCGCAAAGCGCAGCGCCGCCTCCCTGCCGATGCCGGATCCGGCGCCCGTAACCAGCACTACTTTTCCGTGGAAATCGTGTTCCATGACGTGCTCCGTTCGTATTGGATGAATCCATCATAGGCACGCACGACGTGCCAATAAACGGCCCGTCACGGGAACCACTGTTCCCGTGACGGGGATAATCCGTCAGCGCGGCGGGAACAGTTTCGCCGCGGTCTTCGCCACGAGGCCGCCCTGGTGGCGGGCGCCGGCCAGGTCGATCTCGCTCGGCTGCCGCTGGCCCTGGCCGCCGGCGATCGTCGTGGCGCCGTACGGGCTGCCGCCCACCACCTCGTCGAGCGTCATCTGGCCCTGGTGGCTGTAGGGCAGGCCCACGATGGTCATGCCGAAATGCAGCAGGTTGGTGATGATGGAGAACAGTGTCTGTTCCTGTCCGCCGTGCTGGGTGGCGGTGGACGTGAACGCCGCGCCTACCTTGCCGTTCAGCGCGCCGCGCGCCCACAGGCCACCGGTCTGGTCGAGGAAGGCCGCCATCTGTGCCGGCATGCGGCCGTAGCGCGTCGGCGCGCCGATGACGATCGCGTCGTACTGTTCCAGTTCCGCCACCGTGGCCACCTGGGCCTGCTGATCGACCTTGAAATGGGCCGAGGCGGCGACTTCGTTCGGTACCGTTTCGGGCACGCGCCGGATATCGACTTCCGCGCCTTCCGCGCGGGCACCTTCCGCCACGGCGTGCGCCATCGTTTCGATGTGGCCATACGACGAGTAATACAGGACGAGGACTTTGGGCATTGCGAATCTCCGGTAAAGGGTAGTCAGAAGTAACCGGCAGCGCCTTCGGGCGCCGCCGCGTCACCGGCAGTATCAAGCCTGCATATCCCTCTGGAAATGCCCGATTGCATGGCCGGTTTGCCCGATCCTGCAATTGACCGGCCCCGGATACGCTCCCCTGCAACGAAGCAGCAAGCAGCCGATACCGGCAGCAATATCGCGACGGGCCACGCGACTTTCCCAGCGACACTAGAAGCACGTCTGGCGGCACTTCGCTGGCAACACTTCAATGGGGGCCATACATGCAGTCGAACCTGGAACGGCGCCTCGTCGACCTGCTCAAGGCGGGCACCCTCGCCAACGACGCGGGCTGTTGCGGCCTGGACGGTGTTCACTTGCTGCGCAACGTCGACCTGGCCACGCTGGCCGGTCGCTTCCCGGCCATCGTGATCGGCCGCTTCCATGCCAGCACGGAGGATGAACCACAGCCGCTGCAATGCCTGGTGCTGCCGTCGTCGTTGACCATGGTGCCGCCCGGCTGCGCGATGGCATCGCTGGCCGTGCGGATCGACGTCGACCTGAAGGCCGCAGCGGAAATCATGCTGCTGCTGCCGGCCGGTTCTTTCCCTGTCGGGTCGGGCGAGGGCGGCGCCGGTCCCGTAGTGCTGGACGATGCGGTGGGAGAACCGCTGCTGCGCTTGCTGAAGGCGCTGCGTTCGCCCACCGACACACGCGTGCTGGGTCCAGCCATGGTGCGCGAAATGCTGTATCGCGTGATGGTCGGCCCGCAGGGCGGGGCGGTGCATGCGGCGCTGGGCCAGCATCGCCATGCGGGCCGCGTCGGCAAGGCACTGCGGCGCATCCATGCCGATTATCACCGGGCGGTCGATGTCCCTTCGCTGGCCGCCGAAGCGGGCATGAGCGTTACGGCATTCCATGCCCACTTCAAGGCGCTGACGCTGACGACGCCCATGCAATACCTGAAGTCGACCCGGCTGCGCCATGCCCGGCTGCTGATGGCGCGCGATGGCGTCAGCGCCGCCAGTGCGTCGCGCCTCGTCGGCTACGAGAGCTGCTCCCAGTTCAGCCGCGAGTTCAAGCGCCTGTTCGGCCGCAGCCCCGCCCGTGAAGCTTCCGCCCTGCGCACCACGTTGGCATGCAGCCACTCCCCGAGTCGTTCGATTGTCATCAATATGGGAATAGTGAAGCAGTATTTATAGCATTTATCACGACATCAACCCCCACTACACTGATCCCATCAGCGCAGGAAACGCGCTCCCAACGACCTCAAGGAGAACACCATGAATACCACGACCAACGCCACGACCAATACCGTCAAACCCGTCACCACCGTCGGCATCATCGGCGCCGGCGCCATCGGCCAGGCCATCGCCAAACAGCTCGTGCGGGCCGGCATCGACGTCATCCTCAGCAACAGCCGCGGCCCGGCATCGCTGGCCGGCGCCGTCGATGCCCTCGGTCCCCGCGCCACGGCCGGCACGCCGCAACAGGCGGCGCAGGCCGACATCGTGTTCGTCAGCGTGAACTGGTCGCGCCTGGAAGAAGCCGTCGCGGGCATCGACTGGACTGGCCGCATCGTCATCGATGCCAACAATCCGGTGCTGCTGCCGGGCTACCGCCTGGCCGACCTGGGCGGGCGTAATTCCAGCCAGGTATTCGCCAGCCTCGTGCCGGGTGCCCGCGTGGTCAAGGCCTTCAACACGCTGCTGGCCGCCGTGCTGGCCAGCGACCCGCACGAAGGCGGCGGACGCCGCGTGGTGTTCCAGTCCGGCGACGACCGCGAAGCGAAAGCGGTGGTGGCCGGCCTGATCGAACGCCTCGGCTTCGCCGGCATCGACCTGGGCAGCCTGGAAGTGGGCGGCGCCCTGCAGCAATTCCCCGGCGGCGTACTGCCGGCGGTCAATCTCGTCAAACTGGGCTAAGCCCTTCAACACCAGGAGCATGACATGAACACCAATACCGATATCGGCGCCATCGCCAAGGCCGTGGTTCGCCGCAATACCGAGGAAGTGCAGGGCGGCGGGAACTTCGCGCTGTTCGACGAGCTGTTCGCCGACGATTTCGTCGACCACACGCCGCAACCGGCCGGCACGCCGGACAAGGCCGGCGCGCGCCTGCTGTATCGAGCACTGCGCCAGGCCTTCCCGGACTTCCACGCGGTGATCCACTGGCAGTCCGTCGAGGGCGACCGGGTCACGACGTTCAAGACTTACCACGGCACCCACGAGGGCGCGCTGTTCGGCATCGCGCCCACGGGCCGCAAGGTGCAGTTCGATACGGTGGACGTGATGCGCGTGCAGGATGGCCGGATCACCGAGCACTGGGGCGTCGCCCACCTGTATTCGCTGCTGCAGCAACTGAATGCCCTGCCGGCCATGTTCCCGGCCGCCTGAACGCTTCTCATACGAACCCTCACCAGGAGAAAGCAATGAGCAACCTTTTGGAAGACAAAGTCGTCATCGTCACCGGTGCCGCCAGCGGCATCGGCCGCGCCATCGCCATCTCGGCAGCCCGGCACGGCGCGAAGGCCGTGCTGGTATCGGATATCGCGGAACTGCCTCGCGAAGGGGGAACCCCGACCACCCACGAGATCGAGGCGCTGGGCGTGGCCACGCGCTTCGTGCAGGCCGACGTGAGCCGCAAGGCCGAGGTCGAACGGCTCGTCGATGCCGCGGCGGCCTTCGGCGGCGTGGACGTGATGGTGGCCAATGCCGGCATCACGGCGCGCGACGACGGCGCCGACGTCAGCGAGGAAAGCTACCGCCGCCTGATGGCCGTGAACCTGGACGGCACGCTGTTTTCGGCGCAGGCCGCGGCGCGGCAGATGAAGGCGAACGGCAAGGCCGGCAGCATCGTGCTGATGGCCAGCATGGGCGGCATCGTCGGTGCCGGCATGACGGTGGCCTATTCCACCAGCAAGGGTGGCGTGGTGCTGATGGCCAAATCGCTGGCCGACGCGCTGGGGCCGGACGGCATCCGTGTCAACGCGGTGGCGCCGGGAACGATCGACACGCACCTGCTGCGCACCGCGGCCGGCATTGCCGATGCGGCCGAAGGCTTCCGCCAGCGCACGCCGCTGCGCCGTCTCGGCAAGCCCGAGGAGATCGGCGACGCGGTGGTCTGGCTGGGCTCCGACATGTCCAGCTACGTGACCGGCATTGCGCTGCAGGTCGATGGCGGCCTGCTCGCCGTGATCTGAGTTTGACCGGCCGGCTCCCGCAGCAAAATACCGACAGCCGGCGCAACGGCACGGCGGACAACCTGGCGGCGTTATCCGATGATGTCCCCATCGACGTTACGGAGGACATCATGAAACACACCGCCATGGCCTTGACCACCGCCCTGCTGTTCGCCCCGGCCTGGGCCGCCGACCTGCGCACCGATTGCCCGGTATCCGGCAAGGACGGCGCGGCCGCGCTGCACCGGGACTGGGTGATGACCGGCTGGGAGCGCGCCGCAGGGGACCCCGAGTTCAACTTCCGCAAGGATCTCGCCCGCTGGTACGACTTCACCAGCACGGACCTGAGCCTGTTCGACGACTTCGATCCGGAACTGCGCGTGCGCACCACGGCCGACGACTACGGCAAGGTCTGGTACGGCCTGGTGCCGAAGTTCAAGAGCGTGCACCACAAGATCACCGAAGAGCCGCACGCGGTCGCCGTCGGCCCCGGCTACAGCCATTCGGTGCTCGAATTCGTGTTCGAGGTGACGCCGAAACAGGGCGATGTGATGCACCTGATTTCCCGCACGTCGATCCTGTGGCGCTGCACCCCCGCCGGATGGAAGATCTACAAGGAGCACAACTCGGCACGGCCGACGACGGCTGCCGCCTACCGGAATGCCAAATGACTTGCGCCAGGCTATCGACGCCAGACTATGTTTTCTAAAATAGAAAACTCTTTGACATAAAAGAAAAAACTGTCTAATCTGGATCCCGTGGTCTGCCGATCACGGGATCCCGTTGCGTTGGGCGACGCATATTACGCAGCCCTGTCTTTCAACCTCATCCAAGAGCTTCGGTTCACAACATCGATGAACGATCTCTCGTTTGCCAACCTGCCGAAGGGGCAAGACCGCCACCGTGCCGATGCCGGACGGATTCTTCGCGCACCGGGAGTGCGTGTCGATATCGCGACGATCGACGAACTGGTCGATGCCTGGCTGACCCATGCGGTGAAGGACCGGTCGCTGTTCTGGATTGCGCGGGGCAGTGCGGCGATCGAGGCCCTGTGCCCCTTCGGCTTGTGGCAGGCTCGCACGCTGCAGGCCGGGGACTTCTGCCTGGTCTCGGGCACCGTGCCCATTCGCCTGCGTCGAAAGGAAGGGACATCGATTCCCGTCGAGATGATGCGGGTATCCCTGAGCCCCGCGTTGCTGGCGCAAACCGTGCAGGACATCGTCAACAGGCCGCTTGCCCGCTTTGCATTTCGCGATGTCATGGGCGAGCGCGACGATACCCTGCGGGGGCTGATGGACGCCTTGTACGTGGCTACCCGGCTGCGGGAAGCGCCGTGCCCTCATTTCATGGCGAGCCTCGCGCAGGCGATTTCGGCGCATCTGGTACGGCGCTATGGCCGGACCGGAGACATCCGCGGGGCAACCCACCAGGGCCTGCCCCCGTACAAGCTGCAACTGGTGATCAACGCGATGCGCGAGTTCCTCGACGAGCCATTCGACCTGGGGCACCTGGCCAGCCTGGCTGGTCTGAGCGCGTTTCATTTCAGCCGCTCGTTCAAGAAAGCGACCGGCGTTTCGCCGTCGGTGTACCTGACGCAGCTGCGCATGGCGGAGGCCAGCCGCATGCTGGGCGAATGCCGGCATACGATTCTCGAAGTGGCGCTTGCGGTGGGCTACAGGAGCCCGAGCCACTTTTCGCATGTGTTCCGGAAAACGACGGGTTGCTCGCCGACGGACTACCGGCATGCATCGGGCGGTCCGGTACCGGGGAGGACGGCGCTTCCCGACAGTCATCGGCCGGGGAGTGCGGTGCAGGGCACCGGCAGCCAGCTCGATGGACTGGCTGCCGGGTGCACCTGACGAGGTGCGGTTCCTCCCGATTTCTATTTACCCCATTCAGGGCCGCCATCGGTCGCGGTCTGTCCGCCGTCGACCGGCAATGCCGCGCCGGTGATGAACTTCGCCTCGTCGCTGGCCAGGAAGGCAATCGCCGCGGCGACCTCCGCCGGTTCGCCCGCACGCCTGAGCGGAATCCGTTCCCAGGCTTTCTCCAGCAGGGCCTCGTCCTCCATGATCTCGCTGACCATGTCGGTGACCGTGAGTCCCGGGCAAACCGTGTTGGCCCGCACGCCGGCCTTGCCGGCATCGCAGGCGACCGAGCGTGTCAGGTTTGCCACCGCCGCCTTCGCCGCGCAGTAGGCCGCATGGCTCCAGCCGCCACCCAGCGACGACACCGACCCCACATTGACGACCGAACCCTGGGTTTTTTCCAGATGCGGCAGGGCGGCGCGGATCATGTAGAACACGCTGTCCAGGTCGGCGCCGATACAGGTGCGCCAGGTCTCGTCATCCGTTTCCGCGACGCTGCCCACAATGTTCGCACCGGCGTTGTTGACCAGTGTGTCGAGCCGGCCGAATCGTTCCACCGCTGCTGCGACGAGCTTTGCGCATTCGCCGCTGTTCGAGACGTCGGCCGCCACGGCCAGCGTCCGGTCGGCCGGCAGTTCCGCCACGAGCTTGTGCAGCTTGTCCGCATTGCGGCCGGCAATGACGACCCTTGCGCCTTCGTCACTGAAGCGCTTTGCCGCCGCGGCGCCGATGCCGGAGCTGCCGCCGGTGACCAGTACAACCTTCCCGTCGAATCGTTGCATGATGTCCTCCTTGTGAAATGTCGCTAAGTCATGTGGAAAAATCAGTCTTGCGGAATCAGTCCTGCGGGAAGTCGGCGCCACGCGCGACCGATTCCCAGTCGATGAAGTCGCGCCGCAGCGTCTCCAGCCGTTTCAGCGCCTCATCCACCGCTTCGTTGCCGAGCAACAGGCGGCCGGGAGGCCGTTCGGCTTCGACCGCGGCGGCAATCGCCCGTGCCGCCCGTGCCGGATCGCCAGCCTGGTGGCCGACCGATTCCCGGTAGGCGCGCCGTGCCGCGCCCGCGGTCGCGTCGTAGTCGGCGATGGTCGACTCGGGCTCGGCCGAAGCACCGGCCCACTCGGTGCGGAAGGCGCTCGGTTCGACCGTCATCACGTGGATGCCGAGCGGCGCGAGTTCCGTGCGCAATGCGTCGGACAGGCCTTCGACGGCGAACTTGCTGGCGCAGTAATAGCCGACGGCCGGATAGCCGATGAAGCCACCGACGGACGTGAGGTTGACGATCGTGCCGCTGCGACGCTGGCGCAGGTGAGGCAGCAGCGCATGGATGGTGCGTGCGGTGCCGAAGAAGTTCACCTCGAACATCGCGCGCACGTCGTCCTCGTCGCTCTCCTCGGCAGCCGCGAAGTAGCCGGTGCCGGCGTTGTTGACGAGGACGTCGACATGACCGAAGCGTTCGAGCGCCGCGGCCACGCAACGCTCGACGCTGGCCGCTTCGGTCACGTCCATCGGCAGCAGCAGCGCGTTCGGACGGTCCTTGAATTCTTCCAGCTGTTCCGGCTTGCGCGCGGTCGCGACGACGCAGCGGCCGCTGTCGAGAAGGTGGCTGGCCAGGCTCCGGCCGAAGCCCGTCGAGCAGCCGGTGATCAGCCAGACCTGGGTGGCGTGCTGGTTCATGGTGGCCTCCTCAGATCGGTCTGGTTTGTTCGCCGGTATCCCGCGAACGCAGTGTGTAGCTGCGCAGGTCCGGCTCGCCGTCGCACAGGTCCGGCACGGCGGCAAGGAACTGCGTGACATACGGCGTGCTCATGTGAAAGTCGAAATCGCCGCGCGAGCGCCATTGCTCGAACACCAGCCAGGTGTCGGGCGCGTCGATGGCCTGGCAGATGTCGTATTGCACATTGCCGGGTTCGGCGCGGCTTTGGGGTACGAGGGACAGCAGCGCGCTGCCCAATGCGGCCGACTGGCCCGGCCGCGCATGGAAAGAGGCGACGTTGATCAGGGTACTCATGGGATTCTCCTTGGTGGTTGACCGTGGAGACATCTTGCCGCCGCGCCTTGGCGCTGTCCGTCGCGCGTTTGCGCGTGGTGTCGTGAATTTGCGGCGCCAATGCGCCGCACCTGTCGATGGAAACGATCTAAGGGGCGTATGGATCAGCGCGAGAGGATGAGGCAATCGAAAGCGACGAAACGGCATCGTGCGCGCCGGCCCGGGCACCTACACTTTGCTTCATTCGACACCACGGGAGATGATCATGGATGACACGGCATTCGACACGAAAGGCGCGGCGGGTCACGGCAATCGGGAGCAATCGCCGCAAGGTCCCGGCCATCCCTATGCCGGGGTGTGGGTCACGGCGGACGGCTACATCCGCCATGAACTGCTGGCGAACGGCCGCTACGACGAAGCGCGCGGCCGCCGGCGCAGCGCATACCGGGGCCGTTATTGGATCGTGGATGACCACATCGAATATCTGGATGACACGGGATTTACCGCCGACGGCGATTTCCGCGGCGGTGTGCTGTATCACGCCGGCATGGTGCTGTACCGCGAATAGGAATGATCCGGCGCGCTCACTTGTCCATCAGGTAGCGCCAGCGCGTCATGTGGCGGCCCATGTCGACGGTGTCGCCGTCGACGATGAACCGGCCATCGCCCGCATGGTGGATCAGGCGCCGCTCGGCGCGCGTGTCGTCGATACGGATGCGCGTCACTTCGAGGATGAACATGCTGTAGCGATCCACCATCGATGCATCGGCGACGCGGCACTCCAGGTTCGCCAGGCACTCGCGAATCAACGGCGCCGCCACCGTCCTGGCGCGCTGCGCGGTCAAGCCGAACCCGGCGAACTTGTCGACATCGACACCGGAGCAGTTGCCGATCTTCGTCACCACCTCGGCCAGGTCCACGGTCGGCACGGCAAGCACGCATTCGCCGGTTTCCTGCAAGGTCTCGAAGCTGTGGTCCCACGGGCCGATCACGCAGGCCACCAGCGGTGGCTCGTGCTGCAGCATCATGTGAAAACCCAGCGTCATCACATTGTGCTGCTCGTCATTGCCGGTCGAGACCAGCAATATCGGCCCGGACTCCAGTAGGCGATAGGCGGTCGAAGGGGGAAGGTCCTTGTACATGGCTGTTCTCCGCATGCGTTGGTGAGCCGCCATGGTGCCGCCTTCGCGCGGCACGGTCAGTCGTGTGCTTGCGGGAACTGTCGGGGATTTGCTGCCTGTCGGGCGACAGGTGCCGGCCAGCGCCAGTGGGCGTGGAACGGCGATGAGACGCGCCGCCCGAAGGCGGCGCGGCTTGTTTGCCGTCCGGCGATGCGACCGGAAGGACTTACATCGCGCCAGCGGCCCGCAGCTCCGCACCGATGCGGGCAATCTCCGCTTCGCCCCGGACCAGCGCCGCGTGGCTGGTATGCACCGAGTAGTAGCCCGTCACCAGCTCGTGCGGGTGTTTCGGCGCCGAACCCAGTACGAAGTCGGTTGCGCCCCGCGCGGTGAACACCAGTTCCCCGCCGCCTTCCTCGAGCACGGCCACTTCCCGTTCCAGCGTGGTGCCCGCCGTGTCGACGGCGCCGCGGCCGACCGCGACCCAGGCCACGTCATGGCCCGCCGGCGGCTGGTAGCGCCATGTCTCGCCGTCGCGCAGCGTTACGTGCAGGTAGTTGATCGGGGCACGCGGGCGGATCGCGCTGCTCGCCGTGCCGTACTGCCCGATCACCACGCGCGCCGGCCCATCCGACTGCACGTGTTCCGGGGCCAGGTAGATGCTCTGGGTCGGGCCGTTCTCGTCTTCGGGGGGCAGCGCAAGCCACAGCTGGAAGCCCGTCACGCCGCCGCCATCGGCCGGCCCGCCCTCGTGCCACACACCGCCGCCGGCACGCATCCATTCGATGCCGCCGACGGGCAGCACGCCGCGGCTGCCGGTGGTTTCGCGGTACTCGAGCGCGCCGTCGAGGATCACCGTCACGGTCGCGATGCCGGAGTGCGGGTGCATGCCCATCTTGTGGCGCGACGATTCGAGCTCGAACAGGTCGACGAAGACAAAAGGCTTGATCAGTTCGCCCAGGTCGCCGGGGCTGACGAAACGGGTCACGCCGCCGCGGCCACGGCCGCGCGTACGGTGGACGATGCCGCGTTCGGCGGTGGCTGGATAAGCAATATCGACACGTGCATTCATGATGGATCTCCTGGTAGGTGTGAAGAAGTGGAGCCATCGTAGGCGTCGACAATCGATCTGGATAGCCGATATAATTCGATACATTCAATCCAAGGAGTAGATGGATGCTGGACGCATTGTCGCTGGACCAGTTGCGCACTTTTATCGCCGCCGCGGAAGAGGGCAGCTTTTCGGCCGCCGGCCGGCGCCTGCGCCGGGCCCAGTCGGTGGTCAGCCACACGCTGGCCAACCTGGAGCTGCAGGTGGGCTTCGCGCTGTTCGAGCGCACCGGGCGCTATCCGGTGCTGACGGAGCAGGGCCGGGCGCTGCTGGAAGGCGCGCGTGCCGCGGTGGGCAGCATGGATGCGTTCAAGGCGCGCGCCCGCACGCTCGCCGAGGGGCTGGAGCCGGAGCTGGCGGTGGCGGTGGACGTCATGTTCCCGATCGCCACGCTTACGGCGGCCGTGCAGGCATTCCAGCAGCAGTTCCCGTCTACCCCGCTGCGCCTGCATGTGGAGGCGCTGGGCGCCGTCGTTCAGCCGCTGCTCGCGGGCCAGTGCCGCATCGCCATCATCGGTTCCCTGCCGGACGTGCCGGCCGACTGCGTGTCGCAATACCTGCTCGAGGTAGGCGCCGTCACCGTAGTGGCGCCACAGCATCCGCTGGCGCGGGTCAAGGGTGTCGTATTGCGCGAGGCCGCCGGGCAGCACGTGCAGCTGGTGCTGACGGACCGCTCGGTGCTGACCGAGGGCCGCAATTTCGGTGTGCTGTCTGCCAGGACCTGGCGGCTGGCCGACCTGGGTGCCAAGCACGCGTTCCTGCGCGCGGGGCTCGGCTGGGGCCACATGCCGCTGCACATGGTCGAAGGCGACCTGCGCGACGGCACGCTGGTGCGCATCGCGCTCGAGACCAGTCCCACTGTGGGGCCGGGCTTTTCGATGCACGCGATCCACCGCAAGGACCTGCCGCCGGGGCCGGCGGGACGCTGGTTCGTCGAACGGCTGAAGGACAGCCGGCCGGGGCAGAACCAGTCGTAACGGTTCAGCCGCGCGGTGGTCCGGGCGGCAGCGTGTACGGGCTGGCGCGGAACAGCTCGATCATCCAGTCGACGAACACCCGCACGCGCGCGCTCAGGTGGCGGTTGGCCGGGTAGACGATGCAGATCGGCACATTCGGGCCGCGCCAGCCTTCCAGCACGGGCACCAGGGCGCCGCTGTCGACGTGGCGGCCGGAAATGAACGCGGGCGCGTACATGATGCCCAGGCCGGCCAGCGCGGCCGACAGCAGCGCGCCGCTCTCGTTCACGGAGACGAAGTGCCGCCCCTTCACCTCCACCGTTTCCTCGCCGCGCGCCAGCATGACCTGCTGCGCGCGGTTCGAACCGGCGTACACGTAGCGGATCATCGTGTGGTCCTGTTCCAGGTCGGCGGGGTGGGCGGGCATGCCGTGCGCTGCCAGGTAGGCCGGGCTGGCGCAGGCCACCTGCGGCAGGCTGCCCAGCTGGCGCGCGATCAGCGAGGGATCGGTGACGGTGCCGGCGCGGATCACGCAATCGACCCGTTCGCCCACCAGGTCCACGGGCCGGTCGCTGGCGCCGATGTCGATCTGCACGTCCGGATAGCGGGCATGGAACGCCGCCAGCGACGGGATCAGCAGCAGCGAGGCGATCGTGGTGCCCATGTCCACGCGCAGGCGTCCACGCGGATGGCTGCGGGCGCGCGCCAGCTCGTCTTCGACCTCGTCCCATTCCTCCACCAGCCGCACCATGCGCTCGTAATACGCCGTGCCGTCGCTGGTGGGCGAGACACGCCGCGTGGTGCGGTTCAGCAGCTTGATGCGCAGGTGCGCCTCGAGCTGCTGCACCAGCTTGGTGACGGTGTTGCGCGGCAGTTGCAGCGTGTCGGCGGCGCGGGCGAAGCTGCCCGTTTCCACGACGCGCAGGAAGGTGCGGACGGCAGTGAGGTTATCCATCGGGTGGGTGGGTTCCTGGCGATCGTGATTGGCGTGAGCGCGATTATGGTGGGGATCGGCCGCGCCGGCAACGCCGGCGCTTCGATGGACTGTTGCCGCGCCGGCCCCTGCCGGCTCAGGCGTCCAGCCCCTTCATGCCTTCCTCGCTGTAGCGCTGGCCCGCCGCCATCCCCTGCGGCAGCGCAGCACCGATCGCCGCCACCTCGGCCGGCGTCAACACCACGTCGACGGCGCCCAGGTTCTCGCGCAGGTAGGCCTCGCGCTTGGTGCCGGGAATCGGGATCACGTGCTCGCCCTGGGCCAGCAGCCAGGCCAGCGCCAGCTGGGCCGGCGTGCAGCCCTTGTCCGCCGCGAGCCGGCGCACCGTGTCGGCGATCTTCAGGTTTGCCCGCAGGTTGTCGCCCGTGAAGCGCGGGTTGAAGCTGCGGAAATCGTCCGGCGCCAGCTGCGTGGCGCTGTCGAATTTCCCGGTCAGGAAACCGCGGCCCAGCGGACTGTAGGCGCAAAAGGCCGTGCCCAGCGCCGCGCAGGCGGCCAGCAGCCCGTCCTCGGGATCGCGCGTCCACAGCGAATACTCGCTCTGCACCGCGGCGATCGGGTGCACGGCAGCGGCGCGGCGCAGCGTGGCCGGCGTCACTTCGCACAGGCCGATGGCGCGCACCTTGCCCGCGTCGACCAGGCCGGCCAGCGTGCCGATCGTTTCCTCCAGCGACGCGCCCGGATCGATGCGGTGCACGTAATACAGGTCGATCGTGTCGGTGCCCAACCGCGAAAGCGAGCCCTCGACGGCCTGGCGGATATAGGCCGGCGAGTTGTCGATGCGCCGCTCGTACCTGCCCGCTTCGCGCACGATGCCGAACTTGGTGGCGACCCGCACGTTGCCGCGGCGGCCGGCCAGGAAGTGGCCCAGCAGGCGCTCGTTGTCGCCGTTGCCGTACGATTCGGCCGTGTCGAACAGCGTGACGCCGGCGTCGTACGCCGCTTCCAGCGTGCGCAGCGACTGCGCCTCGTCGGTGGCGCCATAGAACTCGGACATGCCCATGCAGCCCAGGCCCAGCGCGGCAACGCGCATGTTTGCGATGGTGCGGTATTTCATGTGGTCCTCCCGTTGGTGTGGATGGGCCCATCATGGGCCGGGCCGTCTTCGGTGTCCGGCGGCCCGTTGCGGCGGCTGTCGGAATTTTGCTGCCGGCGCAACCGCACGGATTTCCACGTTTGAAAAAGCGGTTTTCCGATCCCGCAAATTTCCATGCCGTCTATGGTATCGTTGGATTTTCCATCGCAGAAGAAAACTCTGATGAGCAAGAGTACGAACCCAGCCAGCCCTGCCAGCCCGGCTGGCGAGCTCGGCAAATCGCTGCGCGAGCTGCGCAAGCAGCGCGGCATGACGCTGAGCGAAGCCAGCGAGCGCGCCGGCCTGCCGGTGTCCACGCTGTCCAAGATCGAGAACAACCGCATGTCGGTCAGCTACGACAAGATGCTGCGCATCTCGCGCGCGCTGGGCGTGGACATCGGCCAGCTGTTCTCCCCGGAACCGTCGGTCGCGCCGCCGGCCGGGCCCGCGCCCAGCGGGCGGCGCAGCATCACGCGCGCCGGCAGCGGCTATGCGATCGAAACATCGAACTACGCGCACCTGTATCCGGCGGCGGACCTGCTGAACAAGCGCATCGTGCCCATCATCGCCGACATCCGCGCGCGCACGCTGAAGGAGTTCGGCGAACTGATCCGCCATCCCGGCGAGGAATACGCCTATGTACTGGAAGGCACCGTGGAACTCCACACGGAACTGTATGCGCCCGTGCGGCTGGCGCAGGGCGATTCGATCTACTTCGACAGCGGCATGGGCCATGCCTACCTGGCCGTCGGCGACGGTGCCTGCCGGGTGTTGTCGATCTGCTCGGGCGATGCCGAACACCTGATCGAATCGCGTCCCGACCTCCTGTAAATACACGCTCCAGATGCCGGGCAGGCACGCCGTGCTTGCCAGCGGATGCCCGCGTACCCTATATTTCAAATATGGAAAAACTTTCTTAATTTGAAAATGGAGGTGCAATGCAGGCTCGCAGCGATTTCCTCGTCATCGGCGGCGGCATCGCCGGCGCCTCGGCCGCCTGGTGGCTGTCCCGCACGGCGCGTGTCACGGTGCTGGAACTGGAAAGCCAGCCGGGCTATCACAGCACCGGGCGTTCCGCCGCGCTGTACATGGCCAGCTATGGCCCGCCACAGGTGCGCGCGCTGACGCTGGCCAGCCGGCCGTTCTTCGACGCGCCGCCGCCCGGCTTCGCCGAACACCCGCTGCTGACGCCGCGCGGTGCGCTGCTGTTCGCGCACGAGGGCGGTGAATCGGCACTGGCTGCGCACGAGGCGCTGGTGCGCTCCGTGTCGGCCAGGGCGCGGCGGCTCACCCCGGCCGAGACGCTGGCGCTGGTGCCCGTGCTGCGGCCGGAAGGGCTGCTCGGCGCCATCCTCGAAGACGATGCGGCGGACATCGACGTCGATGCGCTGCTGCAGGGCTTCCTGCGCGGCGTGCGCGCGCGGGGCGGCCAGGTCGTGTGCGGGGCCGGCGTGCAGGCGCTGCGCCGCACCGGCGGCGAGTGGTGCGTGCAGACCGGTGCCGGCGAGTTCCGCGCACCGGTCGTCGTCAACGCCGCCGGTGCCTGGGCGGACGCGGTCGGCGCCATGGCCGGCGCCGCCCCCATCGGCCTCGTGCCCAAGCGCCGCTCGGCCCTGCTGTTCGCGGCCCCGGAGGGGATGGCGACGGGCGGCTGGCCGATGTTCATGGACGCCGCACACGCGTTTTATGTGAAGCCGGACGCGGGCTTGCTGCTCGGCTCCCCGTTCAACGCCGATCCGGTGGTCGCGCACGACGTGCAGGCGGAAGAACTCGACATCGCCATCGCGATCGACGCCATCGAGCGGATGACGACATTGACCGTGCGGCGTCCCCGGCACGTCTGGGCGGGCTTGCGCTCGTTTGTCGCCGACGGCGAATGCGTGATCGGCCACGATCCGCTGGTGCCCGGCTTCGTGTGGGCGGCGGGGCAGGGCGGCTATGGCATCCAGACGGCGCCGGCGGCGGGCGAACTGTGCGCCGCGCTGGCGCTGGGCGATGCGGTACCGGGCTCGCTGGCCGGGGTCGACCCGGCCGCCGTCGGCCCCGCGCGCCGGGGGCTGGCTGTGGTGCGGGGCTGAAAATTGGGAGAAAATACGGCTAAAAAACGGGGCGCCGGTCAGTCCGGCCGGCGCCCCGCGGCGCGCATCGCCAGCAGGAACGCCAGCGTGCCGCAGACGCTGGTGACCACGCCGACCACGGCCAGCGGCACGGCGATATCGTCCGGCGCGCCGAGCAGGCCGGCACTGACGCTGACGACGGACGGTGCCACGCCATAGCTCATCAGCAGTGCCACCGCATTGATCAGGCTGATCGACATGCCGCGCAACTCGTTCGGCACGAGCACGGCCACCGCCGCCGTCGAGGCGATACCGGTGATCGCGCCGGCTGTCAGCAGCAGCGCGAACAGCGCCGCGAACGCGGTGGTGCTGGGCATCAGGGGGAAGAAGGCCGCGGGAATCGACAGTGCCGCGCCGGCGATGGTGCCGATCAGGATGCCGCTGCGTCCCCGCGCACGCTGGCCGATGTCGGCCAGGTAGCCGCCGATCGCTGTACCGATGATGCCGGAACCGAGGAACACGGCGCTCATCCACGCGCCGAAGTCGGCCGGCTGCTGGTGGAACACGCGCGTCAGCACCGGCACGGCCCAGATGCTGGCCGCCGCATCGGCCATGCCGATCGTCGTCATGCCGACCACCATCGGGATCATCAGCCGGCGATACGTCCACAGCTCCCGCAGGGCGGCGCGCACGTCGCCGGCGACGGCCGTGCCTTCTTCGCGCCTTGGCGGCTCGCGCAGCGCCAGCAGGGCCAGGCCCGCCAGCGCCATCACGGCCGCGAAGCTGAGCTGGACCAGGCGCCATGGCGTCAGCCCCGCGCTTTGCGCCGCGGCCGGCAGCACCCCGGGCAGCCACCCCAGCAGCACGCCCACCAGCAGGAACGTGGCGGCGGCGCCGCAGGCCTGGCCGAGGCCGAGCAGCATCAGCGTGCGGCCGCGCGTGCCGGCGTCGGACAGGTCGGAAGCCAGCGACACGGCCGCCGTCACGGCCGCGGCGACCGAGGCGCCGACCAGCATGCGGGCGGCGAACATCATCGCGAAGCCGTGCGCGAAGGCGGTCAGCGCGCTGCCGGCGGCGCAGGCCAGGGCGGCCACCACGAGCAGGCGCGAGCGGTTGGTCGAATCGACTAGCCGGCCCAGCGGCACGGACAGCAGGGCGAGCGGAATGGCCAGCGCCAGCCCCTGGATCAGGCCGATCTCGTTGTCGCTGATGCCCAGGTCCGCGCGCACCAGTTCCTGCAGAGGGCTGAGCACGACCTTGGCGGCGGTGCCCATGAACAGCGTGAGCGCGAGCAGGCCGATCGAGACGTGCGTCAGGTTGACGGCGGGCCGGCGTTGCAGAACGGTGGCTTGCATGGTGGTCCTATCGGTTGTGCTGGTTGGGCGGGTTGGCCAGAATGGGCAGGTCGCCCAGGTCCGGGTCCAGCGGCCAGATCGGCCGTGCGATCGCGCGGTAGGGAATGCCGGCGATGTCGACGCTGAGCGTGCCGGGCGTGTCGCAGTACACGGTGGCGGCCGCGATGGGGTCGAAGCCGGCGCGGAAATGCTGGGTCGACTTGACGACGACGAGGCGACGTGCGCGCACGTCGATACCCAGTTCGGTGAAGCACTCGGGCGAGAACACCTGCTGGCGCACCGTGTTCAGCACGATGTCGATGCCGGCCGCGCGGATCGCCACGGCCAGGCCGAGGGCGTCGCTGCCCTTGCCGCCCAGGCCCGGCTGGCGCGCGTCGCCGCGCACGCACAGCACCTCGGCCTCGACGTCCACCGGTGCGCCCGAGCGGGGCCCTACCTTGCCGCCGATCCGCAGCGGCAGCCGGGCGCCCGCGCCGGCATCGGCGGCAATGGCGGCGGCCTGCGGATCCCAGATCATGCCCAGCGCGGCGTTGTCGATGCCGCGGTCGAGCAGCGCGCGCAGCACGAATGTGCTGTCGCCGGCAGCGCCGCCGCCCGGGTTGTCGGCGCCGTCGGCCAGCACCACCGGCCTGCAGGCGCCATCGATGGCCAGCGCGGCATCGAGCGCCTCGTCCAGCGGCAGGCGGGCCGCGGCGGCGCCGCGCAGGCCGAACATCTCGCCTGCGAGCCGGGCCGCCAGTTCCTCCGCGGCCTGCGCGGCGGACGCGTCGTGCGCCACCAGCACGGCCGCCCCGGTGTCCACGGCATCGGACCACGGGAAGCCGTGCATCGCCGACACCGAGCGGATGCCGGGCTGCCGCTCCGCCTCCTGCAGGCGCCGCACGAAGGCGCGCATCGGCCCTTCGGTGGTGCCGAACAGGCCGAGCATCGGCACGCGGCGCATCAGCATGCGCGGCGCCGGCGCGCCGGCGGCCATCGCCGCCAGCAAGGCATACAGCTCGGCGCTGCGCTCGGCATAGTCGGTGTGCGGGTATTCCTTGCAGGCGACCAGCAGCGCGCCGCTGCCGAGCATGGCCGGCGTCACGTTGCCGTGCAGGTCGAGCAGGGCGCCCACCGGCATCGCGGGCCCGGCCTGCGCCCGCACGTGGCGCAGCAGGTCGCCTTCGCAATCGGTATAGCCGTCCGCCATCATCGCGCCATGCAGCACCAGCAGCACCGCATCGACGGGGCCGGCGGCGCGCAGTTCGGCCAGCAGCTCGTCGCGCAGGCCCTCGTAGACATCGCGCGCCACCGGGCCGGCGGGCTGGGCCCAGGCGCACATGCCGGCCACCACCTCGTCGCCGCGCGCGGCCGCCACGGCCAGCAGGTCGGCATAGCCGGCAAAACCGCGCGCCTTGTCGCGGGCGGCGTCGTCGCCCGGCAGGTAGAGGATATCGTCGCGGAACGAACGCAGCGTGGTCGGCAGCGGCGAAAAGCTGTTGGTCTCGTGGGCAAAGGCGGCAAGGAAGACGCGCATTCAGAACTCCCGCGTCAGCATCACGCCGGCCGTGCGCGGGCGCTGCACCGTCATGTTCACGGGCGCGCCGTAGGGCACGAAGCCGGTGCCGCCGGCCAGCTGGGCGCGGCGGTCGAGCAGGTTGTTTACGTACACGCTGGCCGTGGTCGCGCCGAACGTCATGCCTGCCTGCAGGTTCACCATCGCGTACGACGGCAGCACGTAGTTGGGCAGCGTCGGGTTCTCGTCGAAGCCGGCATTGCGCTTGCCGACGTAGCGGGCGTCGAAGCCGGCGTACGCGGGCCGACCCGCCAGCTCGCCGCTGTAGCGGGTCCCGACGCTGGCCGAGACACGCGCGGTATTGGGCAGGCGCGCGCCGTTCCGTGCCAGGCCGGGGGCGTCCTCGGACAGGCGGGCGTCGATCCACGTCAGTGCGCCAGTCAACTGCCAGTTGGCGGCGGGCCGGTACTGCAGGTTCAGTTCCGCGCCCTGGATATGCGCCTTGCCCGCGTTGACGATCACGTTGATGCCGTTGACGGCGTAGAACTGCTGGATGTCGTCCCAGCGGATGTCGTACACGGCCGCCTCCACGCCCAGCTTCCGGCCGAGCAGGTCGGCCTTGTAGCCCAGTTCATAGCTCCACAGCTCGTCGTGGTCGAAGGTGGGCGGCGCGGCGGTGGCGCCGGTCTGGAAATCCTTCAGCACCGCGTTCGGGCCGCCCGGCCGGTAGCCGCTCGCGGCCCGCACATACACGTTGCTGGTGGCATCCAGCGCGTAGCGCGCCGTGGCCATGTACGTCGTGCTGGTGTCCTTCGACGCCGACACGATGTCGGTCGCCTCGCCCATCAGCATGCCGGAGGCGCGCTGGTGGTAGTCCTGCTCGTTGCGGGCCACGCGCAGGCCGGCCGTCAGCGCCAGGCGCGCGGTGGCGTTCCACGTCACGTCGCCATAGGCGGCCAGCTCGCGGTATTCGCTGGGCACGCTGGCCCGCAGCAGGTCCGGTCCCGGCGCGGCGGCGGTACCGGCCAGCGTGGAGCCGACCAGCTGCTCGTTGCCGCCGCGCTGGTCGTCGTAGAACAGGCCGGCCAGCCATTCGACCGTGCGGCGCGCCGGCGACGTGAGGCGGAATTCCTGCGTCCACTTGCGCACCTGCGTGGACTGGTGCACGCCCACGCCCGCCAGGTCCAGTCCCAGCGGCGCCAGCAGCGGCGCGTACACGCCCGTATAGTCCAGGCGCAGGTCGATATCGTTGGTCTGCCGGGCCGTGATCGCGTTCAGCCGCGCCCAGCCGAAGTCGTACTCGATATCGGCGGCGGCGATGCGCACCTTGATGTCGTAAGGCTCGCGCAGCGCGGCGTGCCGGGTCGGCTCGCGCCCCGAGGGGCGGCCCGTGGCGGCGTCGTAGTCCACGTAATCGGTACTGTCGCGCCGCGTGTTCTGGGCGGTGGCCGTCAGGCGCACCTTCAGCTTGTCGCCGGGCTCCACCAGCACCGACACGCGGGCGCCGCTGTTGCGCCCGCCGTTGATATTGGCGCCGGCCGCCGGCCCCGTTGCATCGATGTAGCCGCCGGATTTGTCATTGAACGCCGCCACGCGCAGCGCCGCCACGTTCTCGCGCAGCGGCACGTTCAGCACGATGTTCTCCGTGTGGCCGGGCCGGCCGCCCCGGGTGGCGCTGAAGCCGATGGCGGCCTTGCCAGAAAATTCGCGGGGGTTCGGCTCGTTCGTCACGTACTTCAGCAGGCCACCCATGGCGCCGGCGCCGTACAGCGTGCCTTGCGGTCCGCGCAGCAGCTCGATGTGGTGCAGGTCCAGCAAGGCCATGTCGAGCGAGGTGACGGAACCCAGCGCGAAAGGCGTGCTGGAACCATAGGCCACGTCATCGATGTAGGTACCCACCGTGGCGATGGTCTGGTCGCCGGTGGACACGCCACGGATGCTGATGCTGCCGAAACCGGCGCCGCCGCCGTTCTTCACGTCCACGCCCGGCTGGTTGGCCAGGTAGTCGCTCAGCATCTTCGCGCCCGCCTGCTCGAGCTGCTCGGCCCGCAGCATGTCGACCTGCATCGGGACTTCCCGCGCCGGTTCGCGGCGGCGGTTCGCGGAAACGGTGACGACCTGTGGTTCTGCGGCGGGCGCCATTGCGGACGCTTCCACCGTTTGCGCCGTGGCGGCGCCGGCAAGGGCGAAGGGGACCAGCGTGAAGGGGATCAGGGCAAGGGGGCGCAAGACGGGGCCGGAGTGGCGCGCGGCGCGGGGACGGAAACAGGCGGCTGCGTTCATCGAAGTCCTTGAAAACGGAGAAGGTTGCAATGGAGCGTATTCCCGGTTTTCTGACATGTCAATTTTTATTTCTAATATCGAAAAATGTGCTTGCCGGAGACTTCAAGAATGACACCGTGGTGCAAGGACGCTGGGCCTACACTCTATTTTTTCGTATTTGTAAAAATTTTCTAATTCAGATAAAGTGGGTTGGAAAGCGGCGTGCCCCGCCGCCAGTCACCGCCATCTCAACCGCAGCCAGGAGAATCGATGAACACCGTTCCCGCCGACATGGACAATCCGAACGAGGCGGCAGCCGCGCTCGACCCGCTGTTCGTACCGTTCAACCGTGCCGACGCCCCCGGCCTGGTGGTCGCCGTGGCCCGCGAGGGCCGGCTTGTCTACCGGCGCGGCTTCGGCCTGGCCAGCGTCGGACTGGGCGTGGCCAACACGCCGTGGACGCGGATGCGGATCGGCTCGACCAGCAAGCACTTCGCCTGCCTGGCGGCGTTGCTGCTGGAAGAGGACGGCCTGCTCGACCTTGACGCGCCGGCCAGCCGCCACGTGCCCGAACTCGTCACGCAAGGAGCGATGCCCACGCTGCGCCAGTTCATGAACCACACCAGCGGCCTGCGCTGCGGCCTCGACGCCGGGTTCCTGGCCGAGGGCATGGCGATCCGGCCCGCCGGCAGCATGCTGGCCAGCCAGGTGCGCATGCGCGACGTGAATTTCGCGCCGGGTGAAAAATTCATGTACAACAACGGCGGCTACCACCTGCTGTCGCTGGCGATCGCGCGCGCGGCCGGCATGCCGTTCGAACGTTTCCTCGCGGAGCGCATCCTCGCGCCGCTCGGCATGCACGACACGCAGTCCGTGCCGGACGATTTCGCGATCCACCGGGGCCTGGCCACACTGCACGTGCCGCTGCCGGGTGGCGGCTACAAGCGCGGTGTCTTTCCCAGCATGGAGCTGCTGGGCGAGGGGGCGATGATTTCGACGCTGGACGACATGCTGCGCTGGCTCGCGCACCTGCGCGGCCCGAAGCGTGTCGGCAGCGCGGCGGCCTGGGAAAGCATGACGGCGCCGACGCGGCTGGCGAACGGCGTCGCCGTGCCCTACGGCTATGGCCTGATGCGTCACCGGTACCGCGGCGTGGAAGTGATCCATCATGCCGGCGCCGTGATCGGCGGCGCCTGCCAGATGCTGACGGTGCCGGCCCACGCGCTCGACATCGTCATCATGAGCAATGGCGCGCCGGTCAATCCCCATGAACTGGCCAAGCAGGTGGTCGACAGGATGCTCGGCGACGCGCTACGTGAACCGGTACCGGCCAAGGCCGGCAGCAGCCCATACTGTCGTCTGCTCGGCGCGCGCTACGTCGGCCGGGCCTCGGGCCTCGTGATCGGTTTCGCGGACGTCGAGGGTGCGCTGGGCCTGTCGCTGCTGAACCTGCCGCCGATGCCGCTGTACGGCAGCGGCGGCGAACTGCGCCTGCCGTTCGAGGATATCGCGGCCGGCCCGTTCGTGCTCGATGCCCGCGCGCTGGAAGGGGAGGGCGCACCGCCGGCAACGCTGCCGTTCGGCGAAGCCGGCGTGCCCGAACCCTACGACCTGCTCGTGGCGCCGGAGGGCGGCCTGCCGCCCTTCGCGGCGGCACTGGCCGGCCAGTACACGGTGCCCGACCTGGATGGGCGCGCCACGATCGCGCAGGAAGGCGAGGATCTGACGATGCGGGTGCAGGGCCGCTACGGCGCGACGGTGCTGCGCTTCGAACCGTTCGGCCCCGACCTGCTGGGCTGGCGGATGGACGGCGCCGACATCCCGCTGCGCGGCATCGCCCACGTGCGGCGCGATGGCGATGGGATAGTCACGGAGCTGGTGATCGACACCACGCGCACGCGCGGCATGCGATTCCTGCGGCAGGGACGCTGAGCTGACCTCCGGGCCGTGCAGGCGGCTGGGAGGCGGAACATTGGCGACGGTGCGGAAGTTGCCGTTACTAATGAGAATGCTATATCATTATTGACTGACCGGCCTTCGTGCGCCGGGCCGGCGCCTATCCGGGCTGGTGAATGCTCAATTTTGATAAGGTAGTCGACCGTGAAGAAAAAACGCCTGTGCCTGCTTCTTGGAACCGCTTCGGCACTGTCCTGCCAGGGCGCGCATGCCGAAGATCCCGCCATCGTCATGGGCGAAGTGCGCATCAGTGCCCAGCGTGCGGCAGGGCCGCTGCTGAGCAACCGCATCCTCACCTCGGTCGACGTGCTGGGGGCCGACAAGGTCGAGGACAAGAACGTGATGAACAGCTGGGAGCTGGTCGGCCAGCTGCCAGGCGTGCAATTGACCGAAACGCGCATGGGCGCGGAATCGGGCAAGGCCACGTTCCGCGCCTTCAACGGCGAGGGCTACATCAACGGCATCAAGGTGCTGATCGACGGCATACCGAGCAATGTCAACAGCGGCAACCAGCGCTTCATCGACATGATCTTCCCGCTGGAGATCGACTACATCGAAGTGGTGCGCGGCACCAACGATCCCCGTTACGGCCTGCACAATATCGGCGGCAACATCAACTTCGGCACCCGCCAGGGCGGCAACTACACGGATGGCCGCCTCACGGTCGGCAGCTACGACACACGCGAGGCGCAATTCGCCATCGGCCGCGAAAGCGGTGGCCTTGCCCAGAACTATTTCATCGCCGCACAGAAGTCGGACGAGTATCGCGGCACCGGATCGGAAAAATACTCGATCGGCGGCAAATGGTTCGTCACGTCGGCCAGCAAGGCCGTCAAGGCCGGGCTGGTGGTGCGTGCCTACAAACACGATGCGGGCGAGCCGGGCTTCCTGACGGCGGCGGAACTGGCCGCCGACCGCCGCCAGTCGCCGGCGAAGAACGCCAACGACCGGAGCGAGCGCGAAATGCGCCATGCCAGCGTGCACATCGACTGGCAGATTTCGCCAGATGCGTTTTTCAGCAACCGGTTTTACTACAACAGCTACGACGACGACCGCCGCGTCACCTTCACCAGCAACCCGGCCGGTTCCGCACCGCGGCAGCGCCGCATCTGGGACGAGCGGCAGGTGGGCTACCTGGGCAACCTGACGTGGCGCGCGAGCGACGTCGTCACGCTCGATGGCGGCGTCAACGCCGAGCAGCAGGACAATGGCTACCGCCGCTCGCGCTTCAGTCATGCCATGCCGACCGATTTCGGCACGCCCGTCCTGGTGCAGAACGACGATGCGTACACCCTCGACAACGTGGGCGCCTACGTGCAGGCCATCATCCGGCCAAGCGAGACGCTGAAGATCGTGCCCGGCTGGCGGGCCGACAAGTTCTCCGGCCACAGCACGCTGATGGCGGGCGGAATGGCGCGGTTGCAGGACTATGGCTGGATCAGGCAGCCCAAGCTGAGCATGGTGTTCAACCCGGTCGCCGATGTGAGCCTGTACGCCAACTGGGGGCGCACCTTCCAGGTCCTGACCGGATCGGGCGCGCCGGCCTACCTGGCGCCCGGCCAGGCCACGTTCGACGCATCGATCAATACCGGCAAGGAAGTGGGCATCAAGTTCAAGCCGGCACCGCGCGCCGAGATGCGCCTGGCCGTGTGGCGGCAGGACGCCACCGGCGAGGTGGCCAACATGCCGGCCACCGGTACCACGGTCGGCCTGGGCGAAACGCGCAGGGAAGGCGTGGACCTGCAACTCTCCGGCCAGGTGACCGACAGGCTCGACCTGTGGGCGTCGCACTCGCTGCAGAAAGCCGAAGTGATGAAAGCGTTCACGGCGGCCGGCGCCTCGCTGGCGGGCAAGGAAGTGTTTTCCACGCCGCGCTACATCGCCACGGCCGGCGCCGAGTACCGCGCGTCGGACAAGCTGCGCCTCGGCCTGCAGGGCCGTGCCCAGGGCGACTACTTCATCGACAGCCCGAACGAGCAGGGCAAGTTCGGCGGCTTCGTGCTGTTCGACGCCAGCCTGCGCTACCGGCTGTCCGAACGGGCCAGCATCGACGTGCAGGTGAAGAACCTGGCCGACCGGCGCTACGCCTATGTGTGGTACGACAATTTCTTCTGGCCGGCCGGCCAGGCCCAGCCGATGTTCTCGTCCGGACCCGGCCGCTCGGCGTACGTCGCGCTGAACTTCAGGATGTGAGGGTCTTGAAGCGCTTCAAGCGCTTCAGGTGCTTCAAACGCCGACCATCGACACCGCCTTGGTGTTCAGGTACGACTCCAGCGCTTCCGGACCGCCTTCGGACCCGTAGCCGGAGTCCTTGATGCCGCCGAACGGCAGTTCGGCGCTCGGCGTGGCCGGCTGGTTAATCCACAGCATGCCGACTTCCATCCGGTTCATCAGCAGCTGGGCATTCTTGATGGAACGGGTGAACGCGTAGCCTGCCAGGCCGTACGGCAGCCGGTTGGCTTCGGCGATCGCGTCTTCCAGGCTGTCGAAGCCGCGGATGCCGGCGACCGGGCCGAATGGCTCGTCATTGAAGATGCTTGCATCCAGCGGCACGTCGGCCAGGATCGTCGGCGCAAAGAAGTTGCCCGTGTCGCCGACGCGCAGGCCGCCGGTGGCAACGACGGCGCCCTTGGCCCTCGCATCCTCGACCACCTGCGACATGGCGCTGACGCGGCGCGCGTTGGCCAGCGGGCCGAGCGTGGTGCCTTCCTGCAGCCCGTCGCCCAGTTTCAGGCCCTCGGCATGCGCGACCAGGGCGCGCGTGAATTCCGCCTTGACCGCGTTATGCACGAGGAAGCGGGTCGGCGAAATGCACACCTGGCCGGCATTGCGGAACTTCGCCGCGCCCGCGGCCTTGACCGCCAGCGCCACGTCGGCATCCCCGGCGATGATGACCGGGGCATGGCCGCCCAGTTCCATCGTCGCGCGTTTCATGTGCTTGCCGGCCAGCGCGGCCAGCTGCTTGCCGACCGGCGTGGAACCGGTGAAGGTCACCTTGCGGATGATCGGATGCGGGATCAGGTAGCCGGAAATCTCGGCGGGATCGCCGAACACCAGGCCCACCACGCCGGGCGGCACGCCCGCATCGACGAAGCACTGCAGCAGCGCGGCCGGCGATGCCGGGGTTTCCTCCGGCGCCTTGCAAAGGAACGAGCAGCCGGTCGCCAGGGCGGCCGACAGCTTGCGCACGATCTGGTTGATCGGGAAGTTCCAAGGCGTGAAGGCGGCAACGGGACCGACCGGCTCCTTCAGCACCAGCTGCTGCGCGGCCGGGTTACGCGAAGGGACGATCCGTCCATATACGCGCATGCCCTCGGCGGCGAACCAGTCGATGATCTCGGCGCCGGCCAGCGCTTCGCCCTTGGCTTCGGCCAGGGGCTTGCCCTGTTCCTGGGTCAGCAGGCGGGCGATGTCGCCGGCACGCTCGCGCAGCAGCGTCGCGGCGCGGCGCATGGTGGCGGCGCGCTCGGCCGCCGGGATGGCGCGCCACGTCTCGAAGCCCTGCTGGGCGGCCGCCAGCGCACGGTCGAGGTCCGCCACGGTAGCGTGGGCCACGGTGCCGATTGGCTGCCCGGTAGCGGGATTGATCACGGGGATGGTCTTGCCGCCGGTGGCGTCGACCCATTCGTTGGCGATGAGCAGGCGGGTGTCTGGGTAACTTTGGGTAGTCATGGGGGAGAACCTCGTTGTGGGGAAAACAATGTTACCTCGTACACGGATCTCTTGCAGGCGGCCGCACGCGCACCCGCGGAACGATGCGCGGTGGCGCGCGCGTCAGCTCAGCCCCAGCAGGCGCGCCAGGCCGTGTTCCTCGTCCGAACGATCGAGGCAGACATTGCGTTCCAGCGTGGCCAGGTGGGCCTGCATGAGCGCGACCGCGCCGTCGGCGTCGCCGCGCTCCAGGCAATCGACGATCTGGCCATGCTCGTCGTGTTCGCAACTGGCGTTGCCGGGTGGTTCGTACAGCGCGACGATCAGCGAGCAGCGCGGCACCAGCTCGGCCAGGTAGCCGGACAGCACCGGATTGCGGGCCAGCGCGGCGAGCTTGAGGTGGAAGCTGCTGGCCAGCCGCGCCCAGGCCGGCTGGTCGTAGCGGTGCATGGCCGCGTGTTCCTCGGCCAGCTGGGTGCGCAGCGCGGCGATGTCGGCGGCGGTGACGCGCTGGGCCGCCAGGCGCACGATGGCTGCTTCCAGCGCCTGGCGCGTCTCGAAGATGGCGCGGGTTTCTTCCGGTGTCGGGGTGGCCACCACGGCTTGCTGGTTCAGCCGCAGTTCGACGATGTGGTCGTGCGCCAGCTGCTGCAGCACCTTGCGCACGGTCGACCGGCTGACCTTGAACAGCTTGCCCAGCACCGCCTCCGGCAGCCTGGTGCCGGGCGACAGGCGCTGGTTCATCACGCCTTCGTAGATCGACTGGTAGATCCGCGCCTCGATGTCGCCGCTGCCGCGGCGGCCACCGGAGGGCGCGTCGTTCGCTTCCGCCGCGGCGGCAGCGAGGTCGTCATGCAGCTGGTGTTCGTCGGCGTGGGAGGTGGGGGGCATCTGCTTCATCGTGTAGGTCGGATGGGCCGCCCGGCGCACAGGCGGGGCGGCGGTTCGGGGCGGTGCGATTGGTTCAGCTTCCGCGGCGTCGGCCTGTTACAGCGCCGCGGCGACGTGCAAGGCCAATTTTACCAACTCGGCATCGCTGCCGGCGGGCCCCACGAGCGAGATGCCGAGCGGCAGGCCCTCCGCGCTGGTCAAGGGGATGCTTACCTGGCACAGGCCGGCGATGCCGGCGATGCAGGTGATCTGCAGCGTGCGCATGCGCAGCGCGTCCACCGCGGCGCCGCTGGCGTCGAGCAGCGGCGCCACGCCGGCCGCGGACGGAATGACCGCGATGGCATCGTCGCCAAGCAGGCCGCGCACGTGCGCGCGGATGTCGTGCACGCGGGCCCACGCGGCGCTTGCCGCCTCCGCGCTGATGCCGGACGCGCCGGTCCAGCGGCCTCCGATGGCGGGCGAGAACACGGGCTGGTGGGCCGTGATCCACGCGCCGTGGGCCTGCCAGGCTTCATGGCCGCCGGCGGTGGCATAGGCCTGCCGCCAGTCATCCAGTGTCTCGTCGCCCCGTGTCAGGGCCAGCGGTTCGGCGGTGGCGCCCAGCACGCGCGTGGCCGCCGCCAGCACCCGCGCCAGCGGCGCCGCGAAAACCGGGTCGGCCAGGGCGCCGACGGCTTCGGGGTGCAGCACGCGGCGGAAACGGTGCGGCGCGGGCGGCAGCAGCACGGCGGCCACGCGCGCGAACGTCCCGGCGTCGTGGGCCAGCCAGGTGGCGGTATCGAAGGACGGGTGCAGCGGCACCATGCCGGTGCAGGGCAGCACGCCGTGCGTGGTGCGCAGCCCCCACAGGCCACAGTAGCTGGCCGGCACGCGCGTCGAGCCGCCGGTGTCGCTGGCGAGGGCGAAATCGCACAGGCCCGCGGCCACCGCCGCGGCCGACCCGCTGGACGAGCCCCCGGCACCCGACCCGGGGCGCGCACATTGAGCGGCGTGCCGTAATGGATATTGTCGCCGTTGATGCTGTAGGCGATTTCGTCGGTCAGCACCTTGCCCACCAGCGTGGCGCCGGCCGCCAGCAGCGTGTCGACCAGCGGGCTGCTGCGCACCGGCAGCGGGTTGCTGCCCAGCCAGTGCGGATTGCCGGCGCCGGTCGGATAGCCGGCGACATCGAAAATGTCCTTCACCGCGAAGCGCAGGCCGTCCAGCGGGCCGCTGGCGGTGGGCGGCACGGTGAACCGGCCGTGCGCCACCCAGGCGTTGACGGTGTCGTGGATGGGGAAGTCGCCGGTGTGGGGTGCAGTGCTCATGTTCATATTCATCATTGTGTCGTCAAGTTAAGTGTCATGCAGCGTCGCCAGGGAACTGGCCTGCTTCGGCCAGTGCATCGAGGTGCTGGCAGATCGCCCCCGGGGTGGTGAACCAGATCTCGCCGCGGTCGCGCGCGGCGGCGATGTGCCGCAGCGCGCGGCGCAGGTGGCGCAGCCGGTAGGGCTGGCCCACCAGGTAGGGGTGCAGCGCGATGCCCATCACCAGCGGCTGCCGCATGGCCTGTTCGCGCATCTCGTCGAAATTGTCGATGATCATGTCGGTGAACGGCGCGGCGTCCATCGCCCGGCCCACCAGCATCGGGATGTCGTTCAGTTCCTGCGGATAGGGAATCGACCACAGGCGGCGGCCGGAGCGGGTGCGCATCGGCAGCGGCTGGTCGTCGTGGCACCAGTTCAGCGTGTAGCGGTAGCCGGCTTCGGCCAGCAGGTCGGGCGTCAGCCGGCTTTCCGAGATCCACGGCGACAGCCAGCCCGCCGGCGCGGTGCCGCTGCCGGTGGCGATGCGTTCGCGGCAGCCTGCCAGCAGCAGCGCCTCGGCGTGCTCGCCGAGGTCCGACTGGCGTGCCGCATTCGTGTGGCCATGGCCGATCAGTTCGTCGCCGCGCGCCGCGAAGGCGGCCACCAGTTCCGGGCAGTGCTCGTAGAGGGCTGTGTTGACCAGCGCGCCGGTCGGCAGGCCGAGCTGGTCGAACAGTTCCAGGCAGCGCCAGGCGCCCACCCGGTTGCCGTATTCGCGCCAGCTGAAGTTCAGCACGTCCGGCTCGGGCGAGGCGGGACCGAGGCGCGCGCCGAGCCCTTCTCCGAAGGCAAAGTGTTCCAGGTTGAAGCCGATGTAGACCGCCAGGCCCTTGCCGGCTGGCCAGCGGTAGCCAGGGCGGCGCGTGATGGGCTGGTAGGCGAAGCGGCCATGGTCCGCCGGCCGCGCGGACGGGGAGGCATCGGGCGCGCCGTCGTGGCCGGTTGGGGTGGCATGCGTCATGGCTGCACCGCTGCCGCGCGGTCGAGCAGCCACTCGGCGCTGTCGTTCCACACCTGCATCTCGGTGATCAGGCCGCGGCGCACCACGTAGCGGTCCACATAGCGGTTGCCTTCGAACGGCGTGCCGTCCGGCCAGGCGCCATGCAATGTCCCCAGGTTATAGACGATGGCTTCGTCGTCGGTGGCGCCGCACACGACCTCGATGCGTTCAAAGCGCTTCTTCACCCAGGCATAGCGCACCGCGTTGAAGGCGGCGCACTGTGCCGGGTCGGTCATCGCACGCCCGCCCGTAAAGCGGATGCGCAGGTCCGGCGCGATGAAGCGCCGCGCGCCTTCCGGGTCCGGAATCATCAGCGTGCGCAGGTAAGTGTCGACCGTGACGGCGGCGCGCCGCGCACTGTCGTTGTCGGCCATGACTGAAATTGGTGCGTCCTGCATCGAACATTCTCCTTTGTGCACCAGCAGGGTGCTGGTTGGGTCGAAAACGGCATGTGGTGTTACTGCACGCAAGATAAGTGCCAGAGTGTCGACACTTTGGTTTTCATAGTGCTGGCAGATTACTTGACCGAATTGTCATCACCTGGCATGGCGATTGCATTGACCTGGGACGACCGCACTTTTCCTACAGGAGTTTTCCAGCATGAACATGTCACGCAGGGTCTTCATCGCCACCGCTTCCGCCATCGCGGCCTTCCACCTTGCTGCGCCCGCCCAGGCGGCCGAGCCGATCAAGATCGGACTGATGACGGCCTTGTCGGGCCAGTCCGCGCGTTCCGGCGAAGCCATCACGCGCGGCCTCGCCATCGCGATCGACGAGATCAACGCCAGTGGCGGGCTGCTGGGCGGGCGCAAGCTGGTGCTGGTGCGGCGCGACGATGAATCGAACCCCGCGAAAGGTGTGGTGGCGGCGCGCGAACTGATCTTCCGCGAGAAGGTGGCGGTGCTGTTCGGCGGCCTGGACACGCCGGTCTCGCTGGCGGTGGTGCCGCTGGCGAACCAGGCGAAGGTGCCGTTCATGGGCGCGTGGGCTGCCGGCACGGCGATCACGAAGAACGCCGGCCAGCCGAACTTCGTGTTCCGCGTGTCGGCCGTCGACGAAATCGTCGACCAGGCCATGCTCGACTATGGGATGAAGACCTTCAAGGGCAGGAAGTTCGGCATGATCCTCGTGAACAATCCCTGGGGCGAATCGAACGAGAAAGGCTTGCGCGAGGCGCTGCGCCAGAAAGGGCTGGCCCCGGTCGGCGTGGAAAAATTCGAGGGCAACGATGTCGACGTCGTGCCGCAGCTGTCGCGGCTGAAGGCGGCCGGCGCCGACACGCTGTTCATGGTGGGCAACGTGGGGCCCTCGGCGCTCGTGGTGCGCTCGCTCGACCGCATGGGCTGGAAAGTGCCGATCGTGTCGCACTGGGGCCCGCTGGGCGGCCGCTTCACCGAACTGGCCGGGCCCAATGCGGCGAACGTGCACTTCGTGCAGACGTACAGCTTCTTCGGCCAGCAGTCGCCGGTCGGCGCGAAGGTGATCAAGGCGATGATGGCCAAATACCCGGACGTCAAGGGACCGGAGAGCATCACGCCGGCGGTCGGTGTCGCCAATGCCTACGACGCCATGCAGCTGGTGGCCAGGGCCATCGCGAAGGCCGGCACGACGGATGGCGACACGGTGCGCAAGTCGCTCTACCAGATCGACGAATACGCCGGGCTGATCAAGACTTACCGCAAACCCTTCGCGCCCGGCATGCATGACGCGCTGGGCAAGGACGACTACGTGTGGGCCCGCTTCGTCGGCGAGCGCATCCTGCCGGTGGGCGTGAATCAGTGAACCCGCCGCTTCGGACAATCCCGACAATTCTTTCAAGGAAGATCCCATGCTCCTCTCCGCACTGATCAGCGGTATCGGACTCGGCAGCATCTATGGCTTGATGGCGCTGGGCTTCTACCTGACTTACGCGGTGTCCGGCACCGTCAACTTCGCCCAGGGAAGTTCGATGATGCTGGGCGCGGTGCTGACCTTCACCTTCGCCCAGACGCTGGGCTGGCCGCTGGTGCCGTCCATCGTGCTGGCGCTGGCGCTGGCGCTGTGCGCGCTGTACGGGCTGCTGGTGGAATGCATCGCCGTGCGGCCCTTCGTCAGCCGCGGCTCCGACGCGTGGCTGATGGCGACCGTGGCGCTGGGCATCCTGCTCGACAACCTGGTGATGTACCTGTTCGGCAAGGAGCCGCGCAACCTGCCGTCGCCGCTGGCGGTCACGCCGCTGCAGTTCGGCAGCGGGGGACTGGGTGTGTATCCGCTGCAGGTACTGATCCCCCTGGTCGGCCTGGCGCTGGCGGCGCTGCTGCATGCCGTGGCGCGTCGCACGCGCTGGGGCACCGCGATGCTGGCCGTCACGCAGAACCGCGACGCGGCGCGGCTGATGGGCATCCCGATCCGGCGCGTGGTTGCCGCGGCGTTCGCACTGTCCACGCTGCTCGCCGGCGTCGCCGGGGTGCTGGTGGCCCCACTGTTCAACGTCCATGCCGACATGGGCACGCTGTTCGGCCTGAAGGCATTCGCGGTCGCCATCCTGGGCGGTATTACCAGCGCCTGGGGCGTGATGATCGCCGGCCTGCTGTTCGGCATCGCCGAGGCGCTGATCGCCGCCACGCTCGGTTCGGGCTACACGCAGCTGCTGATGTTCGGGCTGGTGATCGCGGTGCTGGCTGTCCGGCCCGATGGCCTGTTCGGCCGCGCACAAGTGAGGAAGGTATGAAGCGAGACGTCAAATTCGGCGACCTGAAACTGGGCGAACGCAGGTTCGCGGACAAACCGTCCGATGCGGCGCCCGCCGCGGGAGCGTCGTTCCGGCAGCGCGCCTGGCTGCCCGGCACGCCGGGGCAGGTGGCCGGCGTGCTGGCCATGCTGGTCGTCGGCATCGTGCTGGCGCTGACCCTGAACGCCTACCATGCCTTCGTGCTGGCCAGCGTGGCCCTGCTGGCGATCGTCGGCTGCGGCCTGAACGTGCTGATCGGCCTGGGCGGCATGATGTCGTTCGGCCACGTCGGCTTCTATGCGCTGGGCGCCTACACGGTGGCCATGCTGACCACGGGCGCGGGCTGGAACTTCTGGCTGGCCTGGCCGGCCGGCGTCGCGGTCGCGGCACTAGCCGGTGGCCTGCTGGCTGTGCCGGCCCTGCGGGTGCGCGGCCCCTACCTGGCGATGGTGACCATCGCGTTCGCCTTCATCGTCGAACACGGCATCGTCGAGATGCGCGAACTGACGGGCGGGCAGAACGGCATCATGGGCATCGCCGCGCCGGCGTTCGGCGGCCTCGAAGGCGAGCGCGCGGTGGCCATCCTGGCGCTGCTGGCGGCCGTGGCGGCGACGTGGGTCTGCGCGCTGCTGGCGCGCGGCACGTGGGGCGCGGCCATTCGTGCCGTGCGCGACAGCGAAACGGCGGCCGAATCGCTCGGCATCGATCCGCTGCGGGTCAAGGCGGCGGCCTTCGTGTTCTCGGCCGCGCTGGCCGGCCTGGCGGGCGGACTGTTCGCGCCACTGTCGGGTTTCGTGACGCCGCACAGTTTCAACTTCCCGCTGTCGATCCTGTTCGTGCTGGTGGTGATGATCGGCGGCGCGGGTTCCATCGCGGGGCCGCTGATCGGCGCCGTCATCGTCGGGCTGCTGCCGGAATGGCTGGCCAGCCTGGAAGAATTCCGGCTGCTGTTCTTCGGCGCGCTGCTGCTCGTGGTGCTGCTGGTGGCGCCGGGCGGCGCGGTGGGACTGCTGCAAGGATTGTCCCGCCGCATGCGGCTCGCCGATGCGCATCCCGCCGCCAGCGCCCAGCCCGTGCCTACCGTGCCCGACATGCCCGACATGCCGGCCGGCGAAGCGATCGCCGTGCGGGAGCGGCAGCCGCTGCGCGCCAGCGGGCTGGCGATGGTGTTCGGCGGCCTGCGCGCCGCATCCGGCATCAGCCTGACCGTGCAGCCGGGCGTGTTGACCAGCCTGATCGGGCCGAACGGCGCGGGCAAGTCCACCGTCATCAATATGCTGACCGGCTTCTACCGCCCCACGGAAGGGGAGATCGCCGTGGGCAGCGCCGCGTGCGGTGGCCAGCCCGCGTTCCGTTTTGCCCGGGCCGGCGTGGCGCGCACCTACCAGACGTCGCTGTTGTTCGGTTCCCTGACGGTGCTCGACAACGTTACGCTGGCCATGACGGGCGGGCGGCTCGGCGGCTTCCTGGGCAGCGCGCGTTACGCCGCGCCGGCCGCACGCGAACGGGCCGCCCGGCTGCTGGCCTTCTGCGGCTATCGTGGCGACCTGGCCACGCCGGCGGCGGGACTGGCGCACGTCGACCGCCGGCTAGTGGAAATCGCCCGCGCGCTGGCCACCGATCCCGACATTCTGCTGCTCGATGAACCGGCCGCCGGCCTGTCGCGCGAAGACAAGGGCCGCCTGGCCGAGTTGCTGACGCGCGTGGCGCGGGCCGGCATCGGCGTGCTGGTCGTCGAACACGACATGCCGCTGGTGATGGGCATCTCCGACCGGATCGTGGTCATCGACGCGGGCAAGCCGCTGGCCGAGGGAACGCCCGCCGAGATCCGCGACGATCCCGCCGTGCGCCGCGCCTACCTGGGCGAGGGCGAAGGCGTGCCCGCCCTGGCCACCGCGGGCGGCGCCCGTCATGCGGGCGCCGAACTGCTGGGCATCGGCGCACTGAGCGCCGGCTATGGCGCCGCGCCGGTGCTGCAGCGGGTCGATATCCAGGTGCGCCAGGGCGAACTGGTGGCGCTGCTCGGCGCCAACGGCGCGGGCAAGTCGACGCTGATGCGCGCGCTGGCCGGCCTGCACCGGCCCGTGCAGGGCGGCATGCACCTCGACGGCGTGGCGCTGGAAGACCTGAACGCGGAGCAGGTGGTGCGGCAGGGGCTGATCCTGGTGCCGGAAGGCCGCCAGGTCTTCCCCGAGCTGTCGGTGCTGGACAACATCCGCCTCGGCGCCTTCCGCTGCCCGGCCGGTACCGAGGCGCGGCTCGAGGCCATGCTGGACCGTTTCCCGCGGCTGCGCGAGCGCGCCCACCAGCGCGCCGGGCTGCTGTCCGGCGGCGAGCAGCAGATGCTGGCGATCGCCCGTGGCCTGATGGCGCAGCCGCGCGTGCTGCTGCTGGACGAACCGTCGCTCGGCCTGGCGCCGAAAGTGATCGAGGACCTGTTCGCCGTGCTGGACCGGCTGCGCGGCGAAGCATTGACGATCCTGCTGGTCGACCAGATGGCATCGCTCGCGCTGGCACTCGCCGACCGCGCCTATGTACTCGAAGGCGGCAAGGTCGTCGCGCAAGGCACGGCGGCCGACATCGCCGGCGACAGCGCGCTGGCCAAGGCCTACCTGGGCGGACACTAATCAAGGAAATTCATGGAACACGACATCAACCTGCCCACCGTTCACGCCGAGATGGCGGCGGCCTTCGCGCGCTACGAACTGGCGCTGACCGGCAACGACATCGCCACGCTGGACGAACTGTTCTGGCACAGCGAACACGCCATCCGCTATGGCGCCACCGAAAACCTGCACGGCCACGCGGCCATCCAGGCCTTCCGCAAGGCGCGACCGGCGGCGGGGCTGGCGCGCAGCCTGCGCCACACCGTCATCACCACCTATGGCCACGATTTCGCCACGGCGAATACGCAGTTCTCGCGCGAAGGGTCATCGGCCATCGGGCGCCAGAGCCAGACGTGGCTGCGCACGGCGCAGGGCTGGCGCATCGTCGCCGCCCACGTTTCATTGATCGAAGCGCCGGCGGAGGCCCACCATGCTGCGTAGCCGCATCTGTACCGGCGGCATGGTCACCGCGCCGCACCACCTGGCCGCGCAGGCCGGCGCCGCCGTGCTGCGCGAAGGCGGCAACGCCATCGAAGCGATGGTCGCGGCGGCCGCCGCCATCGCCGTCGTCTATCCGCACATGAACGGCATCGGCGGCGATGGCTTCTGGCTGATCGCCGAGCCGGGGCGCGAGCCGGTGGCCATCCGCGCCTGCGGCCCGGCCGCCGGCCTGGCCGACACGCGCTTCTACGTGTCGCACGGCGACACGGCCATTCCCACGCGCGGGCCACGCGCCGCGCTGACGGTGGCCGGCGCGATCGGCGGCTGGGACGAAGCGCTGCGCCACGCGCGCGCCGCCGGCGGCCGCATGCCGCTGTCACGCCTGCTGGAAGACGCCATCGCGCATGCCCGCGATGGCGTTCCCGTCACCGCGTCGCAAGCGGCGCTGGCCCTGTCGAAAAGCGCCGAGCTGGCCGCGCAGCCGGGCTACGCCGCCACGTATGCGCCGGACGGGCCGCCCGCGCTGCACGCGATCCAGCGCCAGCCCGCGCTGGCCGCCACGCTGGCGCGCCTGGCCGAGGCGGGACTGGACGATTTCTACCGTGGCGACGTGGCGCGCGCGCTGGCGTCGGGCCTGGAACGGGCGGGCAGCCCGCTGCGCCTGGCCGACCTGGCCGCTTACCGGGCGCGGACGCTGGCGCCGCTGAGCGTCCAACTGCGCGCGGGCCGCGTGTACAACCTGCCGCCACCCACGCAGGGCGTATCGTCGCTGATGATCCTGGCGCTGTTCGAGCGGCTGGAGGTGGCGCGCGCCGAGGGGCACGCGCACGTGCACGGGCTGGTGGAGGCGACCAAGCGCGCCTTCATCCTGCGCAATGCCCACGTCGGCGATCCGGACCGCATGCGTTTCGATCCCGCCGACTGGCTGCGCGAGCCCGAGCTGGCGCGCGAGGCGGCGTCGATCGACATGGCGCGCGCCGCGCCTTGGCCCCATCCGGCGAAGCCGGGCGACACCGTCTGGCTGGGCGCGGCGGACCGCGATGGCCGCGTGGTCAGCTATATCCAGAGCATCTTCTGGGAATTCGGCAGCGGCGTGGTGGCGGGCGATACCGGCGTGCTGTGGCAGAACCGGGGCGCCAGCTTCACGCTGGAGGAGGGTCCGAACGCACTTGCGCCCGGCCGCCTGCCGTTCCATACCCTCAACCCGGCCCTCGCGCGGCTGCCCGACGGCCGCACGCTGGCCTACGGCACCATGGGCGGGGAAGGGCAGCCGCAGACGCAGGCGGCGTTCTTCACGCGCCACGTGCTGTTCGGGCAGGACATGCAGGCCGCCATCGACGCGCCCCGCTGGCTGCTGGGCCGCACGTGGGGCGCCGCGTCCACCAACCTGAAGGTGGAGTCGCGCATGGCGCCGGAAGTGATCGGGCAACTGGCGGCCAGCGGCCACGAGCTGGACGTGGTCGGCCCCTGGGAGGACATGATGGGCCATGCCGGCGCCGTCGCCTTCCATCCGAACGGCATGATCGAAGGGGCCACCGATCCGCGCGCCGACGGCGCCTGCGCGGGAGCCTGACATGAAGCTGCCACGTCCGAGCTTCAAGGTCGACCGTTTTAAAGTCGACCGATTTACGCTGGCCATGCTGGCCACCGTAACCATCGCCAGCTTCCTGCCGTGCAGCGGTACAGCCGCGCAAGCGTTCGGCCACGTCACCCATGCCGCGGTCTGCCTGCTGTTTTTCCTGCATGGCGCGCGGCTGCCCCGCGAGGCGGTGATGGCGGGCGTCGTGCACTGGCGCCTGCACCTGACGGTGCTGCTGTGCACCTTCCTGCTGTTCCCGCTGCTGGGCCTGGCGTTGCGGCCGGCGCTCGAGCCGCTGATGACGCCGGAACTCTACGTCGGCATCCTGTTCCTGTGCATGCTGCCATCCACCGTGCAGTCGTCGATCGCGTTCACGGCCGCCGCGCGCGGCAACGTGCCGGCGGCCATTTGCAGCGCCTCCGCCTCGAACCTGCTGGGCATCGCGCTCACGCCAGTGCTGGTCGGCCTGTTCGTGGCGGGCCATGCCGCCGGCGGCGGGATGGGCGACGCCGCGCTGAAGATCGCGCTCCAGTTGCTGCTGCCCTTCGCGGCCGGGCAGGCGGCGCGGCGCTGGATCGGGCCATGGGTGGTGCGCCACCCGAAGCTGGCGCGCGCCGTCGACCAGGGCGCCATCCTGCTGGTGGTCTACACCGCCTTCAGCGAAGCCGTGGTGCAGGGCGTGTGGACGCGTTTGACGCCAGGCGCGCTGGCGGGCCTGCTGCTGGTGAACATGGTGCTGCTGGCACTGGTGCTGGGCACCACCGCCTGGCTGGGGCGCCGGCTCGGCTTCGACCGGGCCGACCGCATCGCCATCGTGTTCTGCGGCTCCAAGAAAAGCCTGGCCAGCGGCGTGCCCATGGCCAAGGTGCTGTTCGCCGGCGGCGCGCTGGGCGGCGTGATCCTGCCGCTGATGCTGTTCCACCAGTTGCAGCTGATGGCGTGCGCCGTGCTTGCCCAGCGTTATGCGGCGGCGGGCGGGAAAGCGCCGGTGAATTCGTAGCGGCTTTGCCTGGCATTTCCCATGCCAGGCGGCAGCCTGCCAAACGCTCAGTCGATTGATCGATCGCAGCCAGGGGCCACATGCGGCCGCGCCTTGCCTGTACTATCGCAGCGTGTACGACCGGCTAGCCGTGTGCCGCCCGATTCACCCTTGACCGACGATCCATGACGACACCGCTCATCCGGCGCTTCGCCCGCCTGTTTGCTCCGCTCTTTGCTCTGCTCCTGATCGCATGCGGCCCGGCCGCCGCCGCGGAGCGCGTGGAACGGTGGGGCATGCATGAAATCGTTTTGAAGGGCAAGGACGCCGGCAATCCCTTCATCGACCTGGAACTGACGGCCACGTTCAAGCGCGGCGCCGAGCGTTACCAGCCCGAGGGTTTTTATGACGGCAACGGCACCTACCGCGTGCGCTTCATGCCGCCCAGCGCCGGCGAATGGACCTGGACCACGCACAGCAACCACCCCGACCTCGATGGCAAGAGCGGCTCGCTCACCGTTGTCGAGGGGACCAACAAAGGGCCGGTGCGGGTGGCCAATGTCCATCACTTCGCGCATGCCGACGGCACGCCGTTCCGGCCGTTCGGCACCACGATCTACGAATGGGCATTCCAGTCGGAGGCGAAAAAGCGCGAAACGCTGGCCACCTTGCAGAAGGCGCCGTTCAACAAGGCCCGCATGCTGGCCGTGCCGCCCTGGAAGCCGCGCTACATCGACGGGCCGGACAAGCTCACGCAGTTTCCGTTCGTCGGCACGTCGCGCGACGACTTCGACTTTTCCCGCTTCAACCCGGCGTACTTCCACAGCCTGGAGCGCGACGTGAAACGCCTGTCCGACCTCGGCATCCAGGTCGACCTGATCCTGTTCCGGCCCTACGACAAGGGGCAGTGGGGCTTCGACACCACCAGCGACGCGGTCAACCAGCGCTTCGTGCGCTACATGGTGGCGCGCTTCGCCGCGTTCCAGAACATCTGGTGGAGCCTGGCCAACGAGAACAGCTACATCCGCCACCTGACGGACGAGGACTTCGACCGCTACTTCCAGATCGTGCAGCGCTACGATCCCTATGGCCACCTGCGCTCGATCCACAATGCCGACCGCATCTACGACTACAACAAGCCGTGGGTCACCCACGTGAGCCTGCAGTACTACAACGCCGTGAAGGTGTTCGGCGTATCGCCGATGCTGCGCGACATGTACCGCAAGCCGATCGTGCACGACGAGATCAACTACGAAGGCAATTCGCCCAGCCGCTGGGGCCAGCTCTCCGGCGAGGAACTGACACGCCGCTTCTGGGTCGCCCTGGTCGGCGGCGCCTATGCCACGCATGGCGAAGTACTGGAAAACGGCTGGATCAGCGGCGGCGGCCACCTGGCAGGCACCAGCCCGGAACGCATCGGCTTCCTGCGCAAGATCGTCGAGGCGGGGCCGAAGGGCGGGCTCGCGCCGATCGACCAGCTGTTCGTGATGAACGCCGCCGGCCAGGCCGGCGAATACTATCTGTACTATTTCAGTGACGACAAGCCCACCGCATTCCCGTTCGTGCTCCCCGTGAAGGAACTGCGCAAGGGCATGAAGTTCAAGGCCGACATCATCGACACGTGGAACATGACGGTCACGCCGGTGCCGGAAACGTTCGAGATCGGCGAACCGCCCCGCTATCGCGTGGCGGACGTGAAGAACCGCGTGATCGCACTGCCGGGCAAGCCCTATATGGCGCTGCGCATCCAGCGCGTCGGCGACATGCCGAAGTCCGCGCCGAAGCAGGCCCCCGGCGCGATCGTCGAGGAAGAACTGTAACGGCGCGAAGCGGTGAGCATGACCGGCTGATCGAGACGCTCCGAAAGAACTGGACAGGCATCACGGCGCCGCCGTAATCTCGCATGGCTGGCAGGAACGCATGCCGGCCCTGGCAGAAATGTCGTACGTGCAAACCTCCATCGAACGGGCCCTGAACATGCAGACCGACGAACGGTTCCACCACCTCGATGCAGTCCGCGCCGGCGCACTGCTGGCCGGCATCCTGCTCCATGCGATCATGTCCTTCCTGCCGGGCTTCCGCGAAGCCGGCTGGCCGCTTGCCGACGCCTCCACGAGCCCGGCGCTGGGCATCCTCTACTACGCCATCCATCTTTTCCGGATGTCGCTGTTCTTCATGGTCGCCGGTTTCTTTGCACGCATGCTGCACCAGCGCGTCGGCACACGTGGCCTGCTGAAAAACCGCCTGCGCCGGATCGCGTTGCCGTTGATCGCGTTCTACTTCCTGACGATGCCATTGATCGTCGTCGCCATGATCTGGGGCGCCCGCCAGCTGGGCATGAATGGCGAGGGGGCGGGGGGCTATCCGATGCCCATCGTCGGGCCGCCCGTGCCCTGGGGACACCTGTGGTTCCTCTACATGCTGCTGGTGCTTTACCTGCTTGTCCTGCTGCTGCGCGCCGCCGTCTGCGCGATCGACACTGTCGGAACGCTGCGCGCCGCCGTCGGCCGCCTGCTCGACCAGTCCATCAGGGTGCGGCTGGCACCGATCCTGCTGGCCGTGCCCGTGGCCGTGTCGTTGCATGGCGCCCCGTGGTGGGTGCAGTGGCAGGGCATTCCATCGCCGATCGCCGGGCTCGTTCCCAACCTGCCGAGCGTGCTGTCCTATGGTGGCGCGTTGCTGGTGGGGTGGTTCCTGCACCGCCGGCAGGACACGCTGGCCGTGCTGGCACGGGACTGGCCGCTGTACCTGGCCGGGGCGCTGCTGGGCATGGCGGGTGCGCTCGCCATCGCCGGCAGCACGCCCAGCCTGAAGGTGCTCCCGCTCGGCAGTACCGGGCAGGCCCTGTATCTCGCCGCCTACCTGTTCGCCCAGTGGTGCGCCACGTTCTGCGTCATCGGCGCGGCGCTGCGCCATCTTTCCGCGCCGTCGGCGCGCTGGCGCTACCTTGCCGATGCGTCGTACTGGATGTACCTTCTCCATCTGCCAGTGGTCATGCTGCTGCAGGCATGGATGCTGCGGTGGCCGCTGCACTGGTCGATCAAGCTGGTGCTGGTGCTGGCCGTCACGATGGCGATCCTGCTGGCCTCGTATCACTTCCTCGTGCGCCGCACCTTCCTGGGGGTGTTCCTGAACGGCCGCAGACATCCGCGCAAGGGGTGGACCGATGCCGCCCCGGCCGACCAGGCAAGCGGTGCGCCGGGCAGATAGCTCATCCATTCGGCGCCACGACCGTCGCGCCCGCCACACACTGGCGTGAACAGTGCCGGCCGCATGCTCGTTTATACTCGGCTCACCCGATGGAAGGCGCGACGCCGGCCGCCCGTGCCGCGATCCGCCGCCAGCGGTCTTGCCGACGAGGAGAAGCACGATGACGATCACCATCACCGCCTTCGAACGTTCGCCCGATGGCGGCCAGGGGCTCGCGCGCGACACGCGCGTGCGCTGGGCGCTGGAAGAATTGGGGCAGCCCTACAAGGTTCGCCTGGTGACATTCGAGGGGCTGAAGCAGCCTGCGCACCTGGCGCTGCATCCGTTCTGCCAGATTCCCACGTACGAGGAAGGCAATCTCGTTTTGTTTGAAACGGGCGCGATCGTGCTCCACATCGCCGAACGCCATGCGGGCCTGCTGCCGCACCATGCCAATGCCCGGGCGCGCGCGATCGCGTGGCTGTTTGCCGCGCTCAACACGGTGGAATTGCCGATCGTCGAACTGTCGAACGTCATGCTGCTGGAGCGCGACATGCCCTGGTATGCGGAACGCCTGCCCCTGGTCGAGGGAAGGGTGCGCGACCGCCTGACCCAGCTGTCGAGCCGGCTGGGCAGCGCCGAATGGATCGACGGGCCATTCAGCGCGGGCGACCTGATGATGGTATCGGTGCTGCTCAGGGCGCGATCGTCGGGCATTCTCGATGAATTCCCGAACCTCGCCGCCTACGTGGCCCGCGGCGAGGCACGGCCCGCCTACAAGCGCGCGTTTGCCGCGCAACTGGCGGTCAATGCGGGCGCTGTCCCATCCTGAACCGGGCGGTCATTCCCAGGCCCGCGCCGCGGACCGGTGGATCGTCCACGTGAAGCCGGCACCCACGGATACGCCGCTGGTCTTGCGGAACAGCGGGCTGTCGCGATTGGCCGCGTGGCTGTGGTTGTCATAGCGTGTAAAGCCGAACACGCGCCAGTCCGGCGTCAGCCGGCGCGACAGGCTCAGGCCGAGCCGCGTCATCAACAGGCCGCCCGAAGCGTCGTACTCGGGGCGTGACGCGGTCGCGTAGCGCGGCGCCACGTCATAGAAATACCCGTGCAGGCGCGCGTTGCCGAACACCGCGCCGGCGGTCGCATCGGCCTGCCACTTGCCGGTGCCGTCGCCGGTCTCGAATACCACGCGCGGCTCGAACACGAGGCCCTGGCGCGCGAAGCCGTTGCGCAATTCCAGCGGCACGCGCAGCGGCAGTTCCAGCCTCACGCGGCTGTTCGGGCCAGGCTCGGCCAGCAGCACTTTCAGGCGCGGCCCGAATTCCAGCAGCGAGTTCAGGTCCGGCATGCCTTCGCGCGCGGCCACGTCGTCGGAGCGGGCAGGCAGCGACAGCGCAAAACCCAGGTCGAGCTCCACCCGGTCGCTGTTGATCAGCCGCGCGCTCACGCCGGAGCGGTCGGCGCGGATGATCTTGCCGCGGTAGATCACCAGCGGCAGCACGAGTGCGCGCGCGGAGCGGTCGTCGGCACCGGGGTAGGCGGGGGTGGAGGCGGCGCCCCCGAAGAGGCCCACTTCCCACAGGGGCAAATCCGGCGCCGGCACGGGCTGTTGCTGGGCGCTGGCCGGCGCCAGGGCCGCGAGCATGGGCAGGCAAAGACAGGTCCACAACGAAACACGGAGGATGGGCAAGGACGTGGGCATGGTCGGAACGCGATGATGACGATGCCGGCACATTACCATGCGCCGGCGCCCGTCGCGGCATGCGACCGCGCTTTCGTCCCTGGCCGATCCTTACTTCGCGCTGGCAAGGCGTTTGCGCGGCGCCGATGGCGAAGCGGGCACCACGTCGCGCAGGTCGATATCGAGCTCGGTCACCGAGCCGCTGCCGCTTTCCCCGTTCAGCAACTGCACGGCGCCCAGGTAGCGCTTGCCGGTGGCCAGCCCGCTCCAGCCGATGCCCACCATGGACGTGCCGCCCTGTTGCACTGTTGCCGGCAGGGCCAGCTTCACGTTGCCGGCCGTATCGTTCGGAATCGCGGTGGCGTACGACAGTGTGAAATTCGTGCTGACGCCGTTCTTGAGCCGGTAGCCCAGCACGCACACCCGGGCCACGCCCATCCCCGGCAGCGTCAGCGTCACGCTCTCGTTCGAGTCGGCATGGGCGCTCATGCCCACCACCCTGTTCGACTGGTCCATCACCACCAGGTCCAGGTCGTCGTCCTCGCCGCCCGCCGTGTCCCGGTTGGCGATCTCGAAACGCGCCATCACCGTCTTGTTGGGGATGCCCAGCGCGACCGTCCTGACGCCGGTGCCCCGCGCCGCGCACGCGCTGACGACATCCTCCAGCGTCTCGAGCGAGCCGGGCGCCGCCTGCGCCACCGTCTGCGGCAGGCGCTTGTACTCGCGCATGCCGCCCCGCACGGCGCTCAGCGTACCGTCGAAGCCGGTCTGCACCGCCATCTTGCGCGCGCCGCCGGGCGTGGTGGCCGCAAGCCGCGCGGGGGCCTCCACGCCATCGTTGAAGCGGCCCTGCAGCGGGCTGCGCACCTTGTGGGTGCCATCGTCCCAGACCAGTTCGCCCATCTTCCATGTCCCGGGCGGCGCATCGGTGCGTGTCAGCTCCACGGCGTAGGTCGCGCTTTCCCCCGGCGCCAGTTGCAGGGTGGCGGGCGACACGGTCACGTCGAAGCCGTCCAGCGCGGCGCTGGCCCGGTAGATCGCGGCCTGCTCGCCCACGTTCTTCACGGTGCGGCTGACGCGCTGCGTGCCCACCACGCCCGGCAGCGAAATCGAGGGCAGGTTCAGCGCATGGCCTTTCAGAGTGCCGAGGCCGCAGTCGGCGGCATCGCCGCTGATGCCGCACAGGTACTTCTGGAAATCGGCCGGTGCGATGTCATAGACCATGCCCGGGTCGGCGGCGCCGGCCGGCACCACGAGGCCGGCACCCTGGCCCCACGGCAGCGTGCCATCCTGGTCGCCCTCGAGCGCGGTGGGCAGCACGGTCCGGGCGGCCGTCATCAGCGCGGACTTGACGGCGGCGGGCGACCAGCCGGGGTGGCGTTGCCTGAGCAGCGCCGCCAGGCCGGCCACGTGCGGCGCGGCCATCGACGTGCCGGACATGAAGGCCGAATGGCTGTAGGCCGGACCGCCGGCGATCACGGCGTCACGGCCCGCCGCGTCCAGGCTGGGCGAGATGCCGGCGAGGGTGTCGACGCCGGGTGCCGCCATGTCCGGCTTCATCACGCCCGGATCGAACATGTTCGGGCCGCGCGACGAGAATTCGGCCAGCGTGGGGCCGGTGACCGGCACCATCTCGCTGGCCGACAGGGCGGCGGTGGCGCCACCGGTGGCCGCATAGGCGGCGATCGCCGCGCCATCGGCCTGGCTCACGTGCACGGTCGGCACGCTGTAGGTATCGATCGCCAGGCCATTGCCGTCGTCGAGCAGGATCATGCCGATGCCGCCGGCCGCCTTCACGGCATCGGCCTTGGCGGTTCGCGCGTTGTTGCCGCGCTGGCAGACGACGATCTTGCCGGCCAGCTTCCCGGGGTCGAGCTGCACGGCGCCCGCGTCTTCGCGGCTGAAGCATTGCGACGCCAGGAAGGGATCGGCGCCGGCTGCCACGGCATCCACGGCACGCACGAGCGCCGCCGCCGGCAGTGGCGCGGCATTGGTGGCGGCGCCGGTGAACGCCTGCCCGTCGCCGAGCGTGATGGCGGCAGCATGGGTGCGGTCGTGCGCGGCCGCGGCCACGGTCGCCACCCACGGGCTGATGTGGGCCACGGCGTTGACCGGCCCATCGTTGCCGGCCGATGCGGCCACGAACACGCCGGCCGCCGCGGCGTGGCGGAATGCCTGTTCCACCGGGTCCAGCGGGCTGCCGCCGCCGCTGATCGAGTAGTTCAGCACGTCCACGCCATCGGCCACGGCCGCCTCGATCGCGGCGATGCTGTCGCTGTCGTAGCAGGTATTGCCCACGCCGCCGGTCGGGGGCGCGAAGCTCCAGCACACCTTGTACATGGCGAGTCGGGCGCGCGGCGCGATGCCGCTGCGGGCGCCCAGCAGGTCGCCATGCGCCGCCACCGCCGGCACGCCGCCGTTGCCGGCCGCCGTCGACGAGGTATGGGTGCCGTGGCCGCCCATGCCGGCCGGGCCGGCCAGCGAGTCGCGCGGCGACCGGAACTCGGTCCAGTGCATCGCGCTGCCGCTGGCGTAAAAGCCCGCGTTGAAGTAGCGCGCGCCGATCAGCTTGTTGTTGCAGTGCGTGGCCGCGAAGCCTTCGCCTGCCTGGCACTCGCCCGCCCAGCGGGCCGGCGGCGCCTCGTAGGCCAGCGTGCCGCCGCCATCGAAGGTCGGCTTGCCATCGCCGTCGACGCGGTCCGCATACGACAGGTTTTCCGGCCAGATGCCGGTATCGAGCACGCCGACGACGATGTCCTCGCCCGCGCGGTCCCGTCCGCCCAGCTGGTCCCACAGCCCGCCGGGCTGGTCGAGGCCCAGGAAGGCGGGCGTGTAGTTCGTGATCGGATACTGCCGCTGGTCGGGCGTGATGCGCACGGCCTTGCCGCTGGCCTTGAGCGCGCGCACTTCGGCGTCGGTCAGGCGGGCGGCGAAGCCGTTGAACACCACCTGGTATTCGTGCATCACGGCGCTGGAGGGCAGTGCCGCCCTGGTCTGCGCCTGCCTGGCGGCCAGGTAGCCGCGATACTGCCGTGCCGATGCGCTGCCAAGATCCAGGCGCCGACCGGGTGCGCTTGCGGTGGCCCGCATGCCCGCGATGCCGCCGCGGTAGGCGGCAACGGGCGGCTCGGGCAACTGCACGATGTAGGTCCGGCGCACGTCCGCCGCGCGGGCCGGACCGGTGGCGGCCAGCAGCGGCAGCGCTGCGATCAGCAGCAGGGTGAGACGGCGATACCGCAAAGCGTGCTTCGTTCCCATTGTTAGCGCTCCCAGAAGGGTGTTGGTTGTTTTCATGAAATCAGCGAGAAAATATAGCCCCGGTTTGGCGGATTTCGACATGAAATTAAATAAATTGATTTCACAGTACGAAAAAAACAACGTTACAAAATATTTGTTTGTTAGCGCTAGCACCAGTTTGACCTGTTGTTCGCCGCTGTTTTTTCATAGGGAAAACCGGCGTCGAATCAGCGCCGGAAACAGGGCTTTTTTTGACCTTCCGGCAAAAGTATTCGCGCCGGAACCGCGTAGACGCACGTGGTACTGCTGTGCATACTCGGTGACTTGCCAATCCATAGGAGGAGCAATGAAACCTGTCGCGATCCACGCCCTGGCGGCCGCCTGTCTTGCCGCCGCCGCGGCTCCCGCGCTTGCCGACGCCCACAGCACCGCCACGTTCGGGAATGTGACCGTCACGGTGATCGACCTCGATGTGAACGACGGCATTGACGCCGGCATCACCTTCTTCCCCGAGCCCACCCGGTACTTCGCCGGCGCGCTGGTGCGTGGCGAAGCGAACTTCGGGCCGAACGGCAGCCAGGGCCCGGGCACGCAGTACCGCTCCTTCTTCACCCGCGGCGCATGGCAGGACACCGACGTGAGCGGCGGCGTGCAGGTCGACCTGGCCAGCGTGTCGGGCAGCGTCACGGCGTCCGCCACCGGCGTCGGCTTCACCGCCCTGAGTTTGTCGGGCAGTGCGCTCAGCACGCCGGAGGAACGCTCGCACATCTGGGCCTACGCCAGCGTGCCCGCCAACCCGTTCGGTCACCTGGACTATGTCCTGACCGCCAACACGCGGGTCGTGTTTTCCGTCGACGCGTCGATGAGCGCACGCACGACCATCGGCCACGTTGCCGGCGCGCCGGAAAGCGAAAGCGCCTCGGCCAGGATGGGTCTTTACGCAAGCGGCATGGCCGCCGATGGCACGACGCTGCTCGAAGACCTGCAGGAACGGGGCGTCAGCGTGGCGTACACGGACGGCGACGCGCCTGGCGGCGCAAGCGACAGCTGGAGCGGCGTGCTGTCGGCCAGTTTCAGCAACCTGGGCGGCAGTTCCACCGAAGGCGAATTCTGGGCTTACGCCGAGATCAGCGGCGATTCGGTGATCTCGGCCGTGCCGGAACCGTCGACCTGGGGCATGCTGCTGGGCGGCCTGGGCCTGGTCGGCGCCATGGCCCGCCGCCGCAACCGCCCCCTGTGAATCCTTCCACCCTGGAGAAACCGATGATGCGCACGCTGACGAAAATACGGATGCGGACATTGACCAAAGCATTGATGCACACCCTGGCCGTGGCCTGCCTCGTGCCGGTGGCCGTCCCGGCGCTGGCCGCCGCCAGCAGCAGCGCCACCTTCGGCAACCTCGTCGTGACGCTGACGGACCTCGACACAGGTGACGGCATCGCGCCTTCGCTGTCGTTCGGCTTCAACGGCGCCTCGTTCGTGGCCAGCGAAACGCAGGGCTCGGGCGATGTGTTCGATAGCCAGATCTTCTATAACTACGCGCCGCGGCAGGATGGCCTGCTGACGGGTGCCACGCAAACGGCATGGTCGTCGTCCCTCGCCACCGTGGCGACGGCAGACAGCCTGGCGGGCTTCACGGCGATGTCGGCGCAGGGCGTGGCGCACAGCGGGCTCGATGGCTGGGGCACATACCGCAGCCTGGCCACCGGCGCCGTGCCGCAGAACGCGTTCACGCTGTCGGCCAATACGCAGGTCACGTTCAGCGTCCTCGCGGACATGCATGTCACGACCACGATGGGCTACAACCTGGCAGCGGACATGGGCGAGTTCGCCAGTTCGCAGGTGCTGCTGAACCTGTTCGGCAATGTCGATGGCGTGGACCAGTTCGACGTGGAGGAGCGCTATCTCGACGCCTACTTCGAGGTGCTGGACGATAATTCCACGACGGGCGTCACCGACAGCTGGAGCGGCGAACTGTCCGTGAGTTTTACCAACGCGAGCATGAACGACGCGAGCGGCATCTTCCAGGCCTTCGTGCAGACCGAAGGCTACTCGGCGATCTGGGATGGCGTGACGCCGATGCCGGGATCCGGCACTGGCGTGTCGCCGGTGCCGGAACCGGGCACGTACGCGATGCTGCTGGGCGGGCTGGCATTGCTCGGGGCCGTCGCGCGGCGCCGCCACAACGGTTAGCGCACGGGCCGGCAGGGCAGGGCGGGCCCGCAGCATTTATACTCGGGCCTGCCCTGCACGAGCCCCCACATGAACGATCATCACGCGCCTTCCCAGGCACCAGCACCAGAGCAGCCTTCCGACCCGGCCCCCGTCAAACCCTGTTGCGCGGCCTCGCGCCAGGGCGCCATCGCGCCGCCCGCGCCGTCGATGCCGGCGGCAGGACAGGCCGGGCAAGGGCGTGCCGCGGTGCTGCTGCCCGCCGCCACCTTCCTGATGGGAACCGATTACGCGCTCGCCAACAAGGGCGACGGCGAAGGGCCCGTGCGCGAGGTGGCGCTGTCGCCGTTCGCGATCGACATCCATCCGGTGACGAACGCCGACTTCGCGGCCTTTGTCGCGGCGACCGGCTACGTGACGGAGTCCGAGCGCTACGGCACCTCGTTCGTCTTCCACGCGCAGGTGCCGGACGACCGCTACGACGACCTGGTCGAGGACACGCTGGCCGCGGCGCCCTGGTGGTGCCTCGTGCGCGGCGCCGCATGGCACGCGCCGGAAGGCCCGGGTTCCACGATCGATGGCCGCATGGCGCATCCGGTGGTGCACGTCTCATGGAACGACGCAATGGCCTACTGCGCATGGAGCGCCGCTACGCTGCCGACCGAGGCACAGTGGGAATACGCCGCGCGCGGCGGCCTCGAACAGAAGCTCTATCCGTGGGGCGACGAGCTGGTGCCGGATGGCCGCCACCTGTGCAATGTGTGGCAAGGCGAGTTCCCCCACGTGAACACGGCGGACGACGGCTATGCGGCCACCTGTCCCGTGGACGCCTTTGCACCGAACGGCCACGGCCTGTTTTCCGTCACCGGCAACACCTGGGAGTGGTGCGCCGACTACTGGAGCACGGCCTTCACGGCCGGGCCGTCACGCGATCCGCAAGGGCCCGCGCACGGCACGGCGCGCGTGATGAAGGGTGGTTCCTTCCTGTGCCATGCGTCGTACTGCAACCGCTACCGGCCCGCCGCGCGCACCATGAACACGCCCGACAGCGCAGCGTCGAACATCGGCTTCCGCTGCGTGCGCCCGCTGTCGCCGGCCTAGGTTTTCTTCGGCGGGTCCGGATATTCGACCGACGCGGCATGTTCGCGCGCCATGCCGTCGGCCATGCGCGCGACGATGTCCGGGTGCCGGGCGGCCACGTTCGTGCTCTCCTTCGGGTCACGCGACAGGTCGTACAGTTCCAGCGGGCCGTCGCGCTTGAGCCGCACGGCCTTCCACTTGCCCCAGCGGAGCGCCTGGCGGAATTCGGGATCGTAGTATTCCCAGTACAGGAAGCGGTCGGCCGCCTGCCGTTGCGGGTCGACGAGGAAGGGCCGCAGGCTCACGCCATCGGACTTCGCCACGGGTGCGCCCGCCAGGTCCAGCGCGGTGGGCAGGAAGTCCGGGAAATACACCGGCACCTCGCTTACGGAACCGGCGGGGATCCTGCCCGGCCAGCGCACGATCCACGGCGTGCGCACGCCGCCTTCGTACATGTCGCGCTTGTAGCCCGTCAAGCCGCCATTCGAATCGAAGAAGTCGGCCAGCCGTGTCTGCGGCGGCGTGGGCTCCGAGCGCGGCCCGTTGTCCGAGGCGAAGAAGATCACTGTGTCGTTGTCGAGCCCCGCGGCCTTGATCCTGTCGAGCAGCTGGCCGATGCCGAGGTCGAGGTAGTGGATCATCGCCGCATAGGTTTTCTCGTCGTCCGACCAGTCGGCGCGATCGGCGTAGGGCCCGAAGTCCGGCGCCGTGTACGGCGAGTGCGGGCTGTTGTAGGCCGCGTACAGGAAGAACGGCCCGGCCTTGTGGCGCTCGATGAAGTCGAGAGCGTCGAGCGTGATCATGTCCGTGTCGTAGCGGCCATGCTTGCCGTTCGCGTTTTCGGGAATGTCGACCAGCTTGTCGCCGTGCACGCGCTGTGCCGGCCAGTAGCCGTGCGTGGTTTCCAGCGGCGTGAGCCAGCCCTTGAATTCCTCGAAGCCGAACTGGATCGGCGTGGCCTCGGCTTCGAAGCCATCGAGGTGCCACTTGCCCATCAGGCCGGTGCGGTAGCCGGCGTCGCGCAGGTATTGCGCCACCGTCCTGTCGTCCGGTAGCAGGTTCGGGCGCCGCCACAGCTGCTTGCCCTTGCCCTTCGTGCCCAGCTTGCCGCCGGCGATGGCCGTGTTGTCGCGGATGCGCGCATGGCCCGTGTGCATGCCCGTCATCAGTGCGCAGCGCGACGGTCCGCAGACGGGCGCACCGGCGTAAGCCTGCGTGAAGCGCATGCCGCCCCTGGCCAGCCGGTCGATGTTCGGCGTGGCGATCCGGCGCTGGCCATACACGGCCGTGTCGCCATAGCCCATGTCGTCGGCCAGGATGAAGATAATGTTGGGGCGCCGTGCGCCGGCTTGTACCGCGCCGAGGGCGGAGGCGGAGGCGATGGCCGCCAGCGCGCTGGCGATGAATTCTCTGCGGATCATGGGGCTTCCTGGTGGGGCCTGCCGGTGGCATACCGCATGAGCGTAGCACCCTGGCAGGGCGGCGCCTGCTCAAGTTGTTGAGTGTTGAGCAAGGTTGCGGGGCGGCATGCGCGGGCAAGCGTGCGGACAATGGCGTGGCGGGATGTTAAACTTTGCAATCCAGACAAGTAATTCGCCGACAGGCATTCTTCCGCAGCGGTTCCGCGCCATCATTCCCGCAGTGATCAACACGCCGGCCAGTGCCACCGCGCCCGCGACCCTGCGCCATCGGCTTGACCCAAGGAGGTGTTCTACGCATGCGCTTTTTCCCCGCTTTTTTGCTATCGATCGTGCTCGCACTGGCGAGCCCCACCAGCTTTGCTCTGTTTGCCGCCCCGAAACCCGCCGCGCCGGCTGCGCCGGCCGTCCAGCCCGACCCGCTGGGCCGCGAGACGCCGCGCGCGATGGTGTCCGGCCTGCTCGAAGCGCTGGCCGAACCCGATTACGACCGCGCCGCCATGTATTTCGACCAGCCCACCGCGAACAGCGCGCGGCAGCGGATGAAGGCCGTCAACCAGGCACGCGGCTTCCACGCGCTGCTCGACGAGGGCGGCACGCTGGACCCGTTCGCGGCCCTGTCGAACGAACCGGGCGGCCGGCTCGACGACGACCTGCCGCTCGACCAGGAGCACATCGGCGACGTGACCATCAAGGGCAAGCCGGTGCCGGTGCTCGCATCGCTGGCCAAGGAAGGCGACCGGCAGGTCTGGCGCATCTCGAAGGAAACGCAGGCGCTCATCGCCGCCGAGAGCCAGATTGCCGCCGCGGCGCAGGAACCGGTGCAGAATGAACTCGTCGTTGGCGGCGCGCCGCTGAAGGACTGGGCGATCCTCGTCGGGCTGGCCATCCTCGTCTTCGGCGGCCTGTGGATACTGTCCGTGCTCATGATCGCCGCGGTGCGCCGCATGGTGACCGACCCCGCGGCCAATGGCGCCTACCGCTTCATCGAGGCGGCGCTGCCGCCGTTCAGCCTCGTCGTCGCCGTGGCCGTGTTCTACAACTGGGCGGACCAGCTGCCCGTCGCCATCGTGGCGCGCCAGGCCCTGCTGCGCTACACGGGCATCGTCACCGTCATCGCGGTCGTGTGGTTCGGGCTGCGCCTCGTCGATGCGATCGCCGAACTCGTCATCACCCGCATGCGCCGGCAGGGGCGGCGGCAGATCGTTTCCGTCATCACGCTGCTGCGGCGCACCGTGAAGGTATTGCTGCTGCTGTTCTCCGGCATCGGCATCCTCGACACCTTCGGCATCGACGTGACCACGGGCATCGCGGCACTCGGTATCGGCGGTATCGCGCTGGCGCTGGGCGCGCAGAAGACGGTGGAAAACCTCGTGGGCAGCGTGACCGTGATCGCCGACCGCCCGTTGCAGGTGGGCGACTTCATCAAGGTCGGCGACGTGGTCGGCACGGTGGAAGACGTGGGCATCCGCTCGACCCGCATCCGAACGGGCGAACGCACGGTCGTGACGATTCCGAACGGCGACCTGTCGGCACGCCAGATCGAGAACTTCGCGGACCGCGACCGCTTTCTGTTCAATCCCGTCATCGCCGTGGACCATGCAACGCCGTCGGCGAAGCTGAAGGAAGCCATCACCATCGTGCAGCAGGTGCTGGCCGAGGAGGAGCACATCGCCGAAGGCGCCCGGGCCCGGCTGGGCAGCATCGGCGAGCGCTCCTTCAACATCGACGTGTTCGCCTATATCGACGTGCGCGAATTCGACGTGCAGGTCGTCATCCGCGAAACGCTGCTGCTGACCATCTACGAGCGGCTCGAAGCGGCGGGGATCGACCTGGCATTCCCCAACCAGACCATCCTGCTGTCGCATCCGCACGAAGCTGCCGCCATTGCCGAACCGGAAGAGGCGACGCGGTAATGCAGACCGGGGTCGGACCCTAATGTCGTTAAGTTAAGGCGACGTGACCATTTGGGTTGGCACTAGCGTGCCTGGTGTCGGACATTTTTTCCGGGCGCTTTATCCGGAAAATGTGTCGGACACCGGTTTTCGCCTGATGTTGCCGAATTCCTGAGCGGAAAACCGGTGTCCGGAAGGAGTGAAGGCATGCATGCCTTCACCGCTTGGCAGGCGCGAAGCATGCTTCGCGAAACCCCTGCCAAGCCACCAAGAGGCCGGTGTCCGACACCAATACGCTAGCGCCGCAAACTCCATCGATCTTTGCTAACTGAACGGCATTAGGGTCAGACCCCGATCTATGGCAATATTTCCCTGAATCGGGGTCAGACCCCGGTTCGCACCATGCAAGAGTGGCCAGCTTAGTTGATTTGGCGTAAGATACCCGGTTCCGTCCAGCCGCTATCGATCCCGCACCATGAACAGCGAAGCCACCACCTTCCGGGAAGCCATTGCCCTCGTCCTGCGCGCCTGCCGCGCGGCGCTCCCGTTTTTCCTCAGCATCGAAACGTGGCTGATGGTCGCGGTCGCGGCCGTCACCGTGGGGGGCTTCTGGCTGGCGTTCATGGGCGACCTGCGCAGCCTCGTGGCCTTCGGTGCCGCGGTGGGCTACCTGGCGCTGCGCTCCATGCTGCACGCCAGGCGCATTCTCGGCTGGCCATTCCTCTGAGTCGCGCCGGCGCAAAGCGCGCCGCGCCGGTACAATGGCCTGTCCAATATTGAAAGGAATGCCATGGCCGCACTGCACGACATTGCCCTGAAACGCATCGACGGGACCGACGACACACTGGCCGCGCACCGCGGCAAGGTCCTCCTCGTCGTCAACGTCGCCTCGAAGTGCGGGCTCACGCCGCAATACGCCGGCCTCGAAGCGCTGTACCAGGAAAAGCGCGCGCAGGGCCTCGAAGTGCTGGGCTTTCCCGCCAACGACTTCATGGGCCAGGAGCCGGGCAGCGACGAAGACATCAGCGCCTTCTGCTCGCTGAACTACGACGTCAAGTTCCCCCTGTATTCCAAGATTTCCGTGCTGGGCGACACGCAGCATCCGCTGTATGCCGCGCTGGTCGCGGCGCAGCCGGCGGCCACCGGCGACGGCCCGTTCCGCGAAAAGCTCACGCAGTACGGCGTGCACCCGGCCCGCAAGGAAGACGTGTTGTGGAACTTTGAAAAATTCCTCATCGGCCGCAATGGCGACGTCGTCGGCCGTTTCGCGCCGGACGTCACGGCGGACGACCCGAGCCTCGTGGCTGCCATCGACGCCGAACTCGCCAGGCCGTAAGCTAACCGCCACCGCACGCCTGCCGCAGCGATGCGTCGGGTATTGACGTCCCGCGCCGCCGACCCCGCGGCCACGGATCACGGAGCGTTCCATGGAACTGATCGACATCGTCCTGAAGGCGGGCCGCTCGGCCGTCGAGCTGTCGCTGTTCATCCTGCTGCCCATCATGGTCGTCATGCTGGCCCTGATGCGGCTGCTGGAAGCGCGCGGGGTGGTGGACTGGGTGGTGGCGAAACTCGCCCCCGTGCTGAAGCCGGTCGGCCTGACGGGCCTGAGCGTGTTCGCCGCCCTGCAAATCAGCTTTGTGAGTTTTGCCGCGCCGATCGCCACGCTGGCGATGATGGAGCAGCGCGGCGCGTCGGACCGGCACCTGGCCGCGACGCTCGCCATGGTCTTCGCCATGGGCCAGGCCAACGTCATGTTCCCCATGGCCGCGCTGGACTTGCGGCTTGGCTTGGCGCTCGCCGTGTCGGTGGCCGGCGGCCTGCTGGCCGCCGCGGCCACGTATTACGGCTTCGGCCGCGCCCTGTCCACGCGCGAGAAGCCGATGGACGAAACCCTCAAGCATCCGGTCGCCGAAGACGGCAAGGGCATCCTCGATGTCATCAACCGCGCCGGCGCCGAAGCATTCCGCATCGCGGTCGGCGTGATCCCGATGCTGGTGCTGTCGCTGGTGGCGATCACCATCCTGCGCGAGCTCGGGCTGTTCGCCTGGCTGACCGGGCTGCTCGCGCCACTGCTGCAAGCCGCGTCCATCGACCCCAGCCTCGTCCTGCTGACGCTGACGAAGGCGCTTGCCGGCGGCACGGCGGTCTTTGGTTTGCTGGGCGACATGCACCGTGACGGCACCGCCAATGCACTGCTGGTGAACCAGAGCGCGGGCTGGCTGATCCACACGATGGACCTTCCCGGCGTCGCCATCCTCATCTCCGCCGGCAAGCGCGTGGCGAAGGTGTGCCTGCCCGCGGTGCTGGGCGGCTGCGTCGGCATCGCGGCGCGCACCGTGGCCCACGTGCTGCTGGGGTAGCGGCCCTGGCGGCGCCCGGGCAGCCGGTGCGATGCCGCATCGCGGCGCTTTTGTGAAATAATCGCCAGGTGACATCTCGCCGGCACCAGACCGGAAACAGGATGGCATGGCGCTTGCAGACCCTGCATCATGCGCAAGCGTTCCCTTACTCCAACAGAGAAACGAGGACGACATGAATCTTGCCGACATCAGCAAACTGGGCGTGGCCAACCCGTTCCGCGAACGCTACGACAACTACATCGGCGGCCGCTTCACCGCGCCGGTCAAGGGCGAATACTTCGCCAACGTCACCCCGATCACGGGCCAGCCGTTCTGCGAGGTGGCCCGCTCGACGGCCGAGGACATCGAGCTGGCGCTGGACGCCGCCCATGGCGCCCGGGAAGCATGGGGCAAGACATCGCCGGCCGAACGGGCGAATATCCTGAACCGCATTGCCGACCGCATGGAACAGAACCTGGACATGCTGGCCACCGCCGAGACCATCGACAACGGCAAGCCGATCCGCGAAACCAAGGCGGCCGACCTGCCGCTGGCCATCGATCATTTCCGTTATTTCGCCAGCTGCATCCGCACGCAGGAAGGGTCGATCGCCACGATCGACCATGAAACCTACGCCTACCATTTCCATGAGCCGCTGGGCGTGGTGGGCCAGATCATCCCCTGGAACTTCCCGATCCTGATGGCCGTGTGGAAGCTGGCCCCGGCGCTGGCGGCGGGCAACTGCGTGGTGCTGAAACCCGCCGAGCAGACGCCCGCGTCGATCATGGTGCTGGTCGAACTGATCGGCGACCTGCTGCCGGCTGGCGTGCTCAACATCGTCAACGGCTACGGGCTCGAGGCGGGCAAGCCGCTGGCCTCCTCGAAGCGCATTGCCAAGATCGCCTTCACGGGCGAAACGGCTACGGGCCGCCTGATCATGCAATACGCGGCGCAAAACCTGATCCCCGTGACGCTGGAGCTGGGCGGCAAGTCGCCGAACATCTTCTTTGCGGACGTGATGGATGCGGACGACGATTTCTTCGACAAGTGCCTGGAAGGCTTCGCCATGTTCGCGCTGAACCAGGGCGAGGTGTGCACATGCCCGTCGCGCGTGCTCGTGCAGGAATCGATCTACGACAAATTCATCGAGAAGGCGCTGGACCGGGTGGCGCGCATCAAGGCCGGCAACCCGCTCGATGCGAACACGATGATCGGTGCCCAGGCGTCGCAGGAACAGCTGGAAAAGATCCTTTCCTACCTCGATATCGGCCGCCAGGAAGGGGCCGAGGTACTGGCCGGCGGCGAGCGCGCCACGCACGAGGGCGACCTGTCCGGCGGCTTCTACGTGCGGCCCACCGTGTTCAAGGGCGACAACAAGATGCGCATCTTCCAGGAAGAGATCTTCGGCCCGGTGGTCTCGGTGACGACGTTCAAGGATGAAGCGGACGCGCTGCGCATCGCCAACGACACCTTGTACGGCCTGGGCGCCGGCCTGTGGACGCGCGACGGCAGCCGTGCCTTCCGCGTCGGCCGCGCCATCCAGGCCGGCCGCGTGTGGACCAACTGCTACCACCTGTACCCGGCGCACGCCGCGTTCGGCGGCTACAAGCAGTCGGGCATCGGCCGCGAAAACCACAAGATGATGCTCGACCATTACCAGCAGACGAAGAACCTGCTGGTGAGCTACAGCCCGAAGGCGCTGGGCTTCTTCTGATGGCGCACGGCGACGCGATGACGGACCCCGTCCCCCGCGTGACCGCGACCCCCGCCGCGCTGGCCTTCATCGGTGAGCTGCGGCGGCGCCATGGCCCGCTGATGTTTTTCCAGTCCGGCGGTTGCTGCGACGGCAGCGCCCCCATGTGCTATCCGGATGGCGAATTCAACGTGAGCGACACGGATGTCCGCCTCGGCGAGCTCGATGGGGCGCCGTTCTACATGGGCGTCGAGCAGTTCGCCTACTGGGAGCACACGCAACTGATCATCGACGTGGTCGAGGGGAACGGTGGCATGTTCTCGCTCGATAACGGCACGGGCCGGCGGTTCTTGACGCGCTCGCGCCTGTTCACGGACGAGGAGTGCGAACGGCTGCGGGCGGGCGGTTCCGGCCGCTAGTGCCCAGCCGTGGGAAGGCGCGGCCGGCCGTGGCCGGCCGCGCTTCAGAACTTCAGGATTTCGCCGTCGGCCGGAATGCGCACGCGGTCCTGGACGCCGTGCTGTGTCACATGCTCCTGCAATTGCTTGCGGCTCAGCGTCATGTGGTTGATCGCATCCAGATGGGTCGCAACGATGGTGGCGTTTGGCATGCGCTGCCAGGCGTGCAGCACGTCGTCCTTGCCCATGATGATGGAGCCGGTGAAGCCCACCACGCGGGCGTCGCCGGCGTTCAGGACAATCACGTCCGGCTTGAACCTTGCCAGAGCCTGGTCGACGTCACGCTGCCAGATCGTATCGCCCACGACATAGACGGTTTTCATGCCCGGTGCCTGGAAGACGATGCCCATCGCCTCGCCGAGCAAGTCGGCCAGCGGTTTCTTCGAGTACATCTGATCCGTACCATGCTGGCCGCCGACCCTGGTCAGCTGCACGCCTTCGAACACGGCAGTCCCGTCGAGAATGCGGACATTCGTGTAGCCCTGGCCGCGAATGAGCTTGGCATCCGCGTCATGCTGCACGAACAGCGGCATCGCCTTGGGCACGAACTGGTGGTCGCCCCCGTCCCAGTGGTCGAGGTGGGTATGGCTCACGATCACCGCGTCCACCCCTTGCATGATGTCTTTTGCCGGCATCGGCAGTTCGACGAGCGGGTTGCGCAGCTGGCTGTTGAAGGTGCCCGGGAAACCGGGATACTGGCCCTTTTTGGCCAGGAAAGGATCGACGAGGAAAGTCTTTCCGCCATAGCTGATCTTCATCGTGGCGTTGCGAATCTGCTGGACCTGGACGGATTGCGTTGCCGTGGCCGTCCCGGTGTCCGGTGCTGCGTGGGCCATGATACCCGCCGTGCCGAGGGTCACGGCCAACAAGAAGGCCAGGGTGGTCGATCGTTGCATGTGCTGCTCCATGAAGGTGATTGATGGCAGCATTGTGACGGCGGATCGCTGGCGCTCATATTGGCCCGTATGCCAATTAACGATAGTTTCAGGCCAAATCGCTGACTTCTTCACCATGACCACACCATGACATCCACCGACGCGCAATTCGCGGGTCTGCTCCCGCAGCACTACGAACGCCATCTCGTGCCGCTGCTGTTCGAACCCTACGCGCGCGACCTCGTCGCGCGCGCCGTGGACCTGGCGCCGGGGCGGCTGCTGGAAATCGCCGCGGGAACGGGCATCGTGACCCGCCATCTCGTGATGGCGCTGCCATCGGCGCACATCGTCGCCACCGACCTGAATCCGGGCATGCTGGCGCTGGGGCGCGCGGCAATCGACTCACCCCGGCTGGCCTGGCAGGTCGCCGATGCGATGCACTTGCCCTTCGGTGATGCGGGTTTCGACCTGGTGGTGTGCCAGTTCGGCGTGATGTTCTTTCCCGATAAGCCAGCGGCGTTCGCCGAGGCGCGCCGCGTGCTCGCGCCCGGCGGCCGCCTGCTGTTCAACGTGTGGGATGCGCTGGCGGCCAATGCCTTTGCCCGCGAGGTGCAGGCCGCGATGGAAGAACTGTTTCCCGCCGATCCGCCAGGCTTCCTCGCCCGCACGCCGCACGGCTACCATGACCAGGATGCGATCGTGCGCGACCTGGCGGCGGCCGGCTTCACGTCGCCGCCGGACATCGAGACGGTGGCCCTGCAAGGCCGTGCCGCCGATGCGGCGAGCGTGGCGGCGGGCCTGTGCGAGGGCACGCCATTGCGGCTGGAGATCGCGGCGCGGGGCGGCGATCCGGCGGCCGCCACGGCTTTCGCGGCGGCTCGCCTGGCGCGGCGTTTCGGCGATGGCCCGCTTGCCGGCGCCATGCGCGCCCACGTCATTTCGGTTGCGGCATGAACGCGTGGCCCATCGTCCATGCCGCGACCTTCCTGCCCACTTCGGCCCCGGCGGCGGTCGAATAGCGGAAGTGCATGCCGCCGTAAATGCGCGCCATCCTGCTTTCGGCGGCCAGCGCATCGGTGTCCGTGTAGGTACGGGTCGCGTTGGTGACCTTGCTGTCCCAGGTGAACGTGACCTGGTCGGTGCCGTAGTACTGCCGCAGCAATTCGCCCAGCGTGGCGGCGGAGCAGGAATGCGCCGCGGGATACTCGGGATGGTTCGGCGTGGGCAGCAGCGGTGTCCACGCGGGGTCGGCGGCGGTGGCCGGGTTGCCGTCCGTTTCCGCCAGTGGAATGGCGCTCTGCGGCCGCCACGTGTCGTAGTGGTACTTCGCCTCCAGGCACGCGCCGATGGCATCGGCATAGTTCGTGTAGATCGCCGCCATCAGCCGGGCCGCATCGGCCGTATCCGCCGTGGTGCGGGCGAAGCGGCCGAAGTTGCGGGTGAAGTACGGGGGCGGTGCTTCGGAATGGAAGCGCGCCAGTTCCAGCTGACCGGCCGAGCGCCGCGTGCTGTGCGTTCCGCCGAGTTCCTTGACCTCGTTGAAGTCGGCGGCATACTCGGCGCTGTCGAGCGCGGGCGGCGGTGGCGGGCGGAACTGGGCGATGGTCGTCAGCGTGAACGGGCGGATCGTCGGCCAGTGGCGGTTGATCGGGTCCTTGCCCCGGAACCGGCCCGGCGTTTCCCGCGCCGCGTAGCCGGGCAATGACGTCGCCCGGCCGTCAGCCGCGCGGCGTTCCAGGTGCGCCGCCGCCGACGCCTTGCCAAGCGCAATGCCGCGTGCCCTGGCGGCATCGTCGGGAAGCGCCGCCATGAAGCGTTCGTGGGCCTCGCGGTACTGGTCGGCACGACCGGGAAAGAGCGCGCGCAGCACCTCGTAGGCGGCACTGCCCGCGGCCGCGTCGGCGGAGGCGCTCCCGTCGGGCCGCTGCGGCGCATACTGGAACGGCCGGTAGCGCCGGTCAATCGCCATGACGGCGTCGTACATGGCCAGGTGCAGCGTCGCCATGTCGGCCGGGAACGCGGCATATTTTTCCGCCTCCGTCGTTGCCGCCGCGGCCTTCGCGGTGACGGTGGCGGCGCCGATATCGTGCCAGTGCGCGATCGCATTGGTCTTGTCGGCTGCCAGGATGACGCGCTGGCCGCCGGAGGGCTGGGCGTTGGCGGGGAAGGAGGCCGTGATCGCGACGAGGGCGGCGCACAGGCACGGGAGGATGGCATGCATGGTCGTTCCTTTCGATGGCAGGGCGGGGCAATTCGCGCGTGACTTCTCCGCGCAAGATCAATGGCGATAGTGCACCCGTTGCGCCATGCGCGGTGTCATCGGTTGTCGTCGATCTGTATCGAACTGTACGGGCGGATGGTGTGCGATGGCGTGCCGGCCGGATGGCGGCGATTCCCTGCATGAGTTCTCAGGCGGACACCGGAATGCATCGCTTCATTTCGACCGTATCGCGGCGGTGTCCCCGGCGTCCGCGCACCGCCCCGATGGCGGCATCAGCGGCACTATGACGGTGAAGCTGCTGCCCTTGCCGGGGCCCGGGCTGTCCGCCGTGACGCTGCCGCCATGCAGTTCCGTCAGGCGCTTGACCAGCGACAGGCCGATACCAAGGCCGCCTTCGGTCCGGTCGGGCGTCAGCGCGGCCTGGGAGTAGGGGTCGAACACGCGGGCAAGCATGTCGCCGGCGATGCCGATGCCATTGTCGTCCACCGTCACGGAGGCCCAGGCGCCGTGGGTTGCCAGGCGCACGGCGATGGTCCCGCCGGGGGGGCGTGTACTTGGCCGAATTGTTCAGCAGGTTCGACAGGATCTGCACCAGCCGCTTGACGTCGCCGCAGATGTAGACCGGTTCCGGGGGCAGGTCGACCCGGCATGCGTGTTCCTTGCGTGCGATCAGCGGCTGCGCCTGTTCCAGCGCGCCGGCGACCGGCGTTCGCAGGTCGAGCATGTGCCGGTCGAGTGCGATGCGGCCGCTGCTCAGGCGCTCGATGTCGAGCAGGTCGTTGACGATGTCGACCAGATTGCCCGCCTGCGCCGCGACGATGCCGCCGATCCGCTGCCGGTCTTCCATCGTTTGACCGCCTCCGTGGCGCAGCACCTCGGCTGCGGCGGTGATGGGGGCGAGGGGATTGCGCAACTCGTGGGCGAGGGTCGCCAGGAAGATGTCCTTCCTGTCCTGCTCGGCGCGCAGGTCGCGCAGGGCGCCCTGCAATTCGCGCTCGGCGTTGAAGCGGGCCACGTCGGCGGACGAGAGCCGCAGCGCGAAGCGCCACATGATCAGCAGGAACAGCACGATCATCGTCCACACGAACAATGGCAGAGTCGTTTCCGTGTCATGCAAGCCATGGTCCGCAGCGATCACCGCGATCGTTCCCGCCGCGACGGGAACCACGAAGGCGGAAACGAGCAGGCGGCGCGAGATGGCGGCGCCCGGCAGGTTGCCCGTCACAGCCGCCATCAGGCCCCGGCGCGGATGGGCGAACAGGATGCCCAGCGCGAGCAGGATCGCCTGGGCCGTGGTCGGGATCGATGTGCCGCGGCCCGGCAGAAGCTGGAACAGCACGGTGTCACGGAACAGGTAGCCGCCGAGGTTCAGCACCGCCAGCATGCAGACCGCCAGGGCAATGCCCTGTGCCACCATGAGCCGTGTGCGCGTGGCCGACAGCAGCAGTGCGCTGCCCAGCAAGAAGAACATGAAGGCGGTCACCGGCGAAGGCAGGCTGGCGGGGAATTCATGGCCGCTTTGCGCGAGCCTGAACGGCCCGGGCGCGGCCCCGGCCACGTAGCAGATGCCGATCGCGACGCAAAGCGCGATCACGAGCGCTGGAAAGAAACGCGCCAGGCCAGTCCGCTTCGGCCAGCGCCAGTGCACCCACAATCCCGCGGCGGCCAGCAGCGCCAGTATCGTGGTGGCGGGCACCATCGCTGGCAGGCCCGATGCGATCGAAACAAGAATCCGCGCGCCGCTGATCCAGCCCGCCAGGTTCGCCAGGCCGATCAATGCGCAGAGCACCACCACGACGGGCGGCACGATCACGCGCGGCACGCCGGTCGCCCGCTCATCCTTGCGCTCATCCATGCTTTACCCGTGGCGCGGCGCATTGCCGGCCACGTGCTCCCCGATCAGCGTTCGTCATGCCAATGCCATGCCCTGCCAGGTCGAAACCGTCATGTTAGCGACGGCTGCCGGCACGTACTGTTCGCACGGCTACATAGGGAACGAAAAGGCGGGCACCCGCCCGGCGTTAAAGCCGATCAGTGCGCCGCTTCCGGCGCCATCACGGGCCCGGCCGGCAACGCGGCGATACCTTTCGGCTGGTTCACCGTCAGCGACGTGACATAGCTGGCCGACGCATACGCCTTGCCGGCACGCTCGCCGCCAGCCTTGTCCGTGTGCTTCGTCTCCAGCACATAGGTGCCGCGCCACGGCAGGTCGAACTGCACCGCACCCTGGGCATCGGTCGTTGCTTCCTTTGCCCAGCCGCTCGGCACGGTGGCGTTCACGGCCACCTTCGGCAGCGGCTGGCCCTTGTAGAACACCTTGAACTGGCCAGCTTTGCCGGTGGGAACGATATCCAGCGCCAGCTTGGGCTGCTGGGCCGCGAAGCTGGTCACCAGCCGGGCGGCGGGGATCCACACGTGCGTGCTGACAGTGCCATCCTTGGTGGTTTCCCACGACGGGTAATTGGCTTCCTCGGCCACGATCGATTCGCCGGCGGCCGGGGTGCCGGACAGCACGAAGCCCCTGGCGGTCTTCTCGGCGGCCAGTGCGCGCTCGCCCGAGGCGCCGATCAGCGTGGCGGTCGGGGCCACGAACTTGTCCAGCAGGCCGGGCGTGGTTTCCCGCTGGTTCAGGGCGAATTCGCCGAACTGCAGCTTGACGATCTTGCCATCCTGCTCGAGCCAGACATGGTGGGCCTGGGCGGCCGGAGCGGCCAGGATGGCGAGGGAAAGCAGCAGTTTGTTCATGGGTGAGGTTTGGCGGTTGATGATGAGCATTGCATTGTAATGCGAATCATTCGCATCCGCAAACCAGGGAGCTTGTGTTTGCCGGCATAGGGGATGCCGTTGCCGGAAAATGTTTGCTGTGCAGGCAAAAACCGGGGTCAGTCCCCTCGTGACGCCAGCGGTGAACGACACTGCCGACACTTACCGGGGACAGACCCCTGCGACGCTGACGATGTTTGGTGTCGGACATTTTTTCCGGGAGCTTCATCCGGAAAATGTGTCGGACACCGGTTCTCCGCAGGAAATCGGCAACATCACGCATTGGTGTCTGTCACCGATTTTGATCTGCAGGCAAAACGGCGATCGGGTCAGCAAGCGGTTGGCTTGACCCGTTCCACTTCGAGGCCGAACAGCGGGCGGAGCCGTGTGCCGACGACATTGCCCAGGAAGGCCACCACGAGCCACAGCCAGCCATGCAGGCTGCCGGAAACGATGCCGCTGAAATACGCGCCGATATTGCAGCCATAGGCCAGCCGCGCGCCGTAGCCGAGCAGCAGGCCGCCGACGATCGCCGCGACCAGCGAGCGCAGGGGGATGCGCCACACTGGCGCGTAGCGGCCGGCCAGCGCGGCGGCCAGCATCGCGCCGAGCACGATGCCGATGTCCATCACCGACGTCACGTCCCGCCACACGGGCGCGGCCAGCGCGGCGGCGTTCTTGCCGGTGGACCAGTAGGTCCAGCTGCCGACGTCCACGCCGAGTAGCGCGGCGCCCTTGGCGCCCCACAACGCGAAGGCGGACGTCACGCCCCACGGCCGGCCGGACAGCGCCAGCGTGGCGAAATTGAGCAGCACCAGCGCGACGGCTCCTGCGACCAGCGGCCAGGGGCCGTGCAGCCACGGCGATGTGTGCGCCGGTTGCGTGTGCGACGCAACGAGCTTGCCGTGGCGGCGCTTTTCAACGACGACCGTGATGGCCGCGATCAGCGCGAAGACGAGCCAGTTCAATGCCAGCGCCGGCGCCAGGCCCAGCGCCTTGACGGCGGAAATCGGTTCGAGCTGGGGCATCGACGTCCAGAACGGCATGTGCGCCGTGCCGATCAGCGAGCCGGCGATGAAGGCGACGAGCGTGACGATCATTCGCGTGCTGCCGCCGCCCACCGTGTACAGCGTGCCGGACGCGCAGCCGCCGCCCAGCTGCATCCCGATGCCGAAAATGAAAGCGCCCACGATCACGGACGTACCGGCCGGTGACACGAGGCCGGTCACGGGATTGCCGAACAGGGACCCTGCCGCGAGGGCGGGGAAGAATAGCGCCACGCCGATGGCGAGCATCAGCATCTGCGCGCGCAGGCCGGCGCCGCGGCCATCGGCGATGAACACGCGCCAGGCGGACGTGAAACCGAATGCCGCGTGGTACAGCGACACGCCGAGCAGCGCGCCGACCACGTACAGCGCGGCCTGGTTCGGACCCACCGCCTGGGCGAGGAACCAGGCGCCGAGCACGATCAGGAAGAGGGCAGCGCCAAGCGGTTTCGGATTGATGGCCGCGCGGCGGGAAAGGGGCATGGAAGCTGAATGGGTCATGGTAAAGCCATTGGGAAATCACATAACCCGTTATTTTCGCTGCTTTTTTTGTTTCGTGCAGCCCACCGCCGGAAGATGGAAATACCGGCAATGGCCGGAATGTCACTTCGAGAAGATGCGCACGTCCACGCAGCGGCGGCAGCAGATCCGGTTGCGCACGTGGGCACCGAACAGCAGCAGGGCGCCGGCGACGCTCACCGCCGCCTCCGCGCCGTGGCCATAGCGGGGTTCGACGACGAACATGGCAATGGCCAGGCAGGCCAGGCCCGCGCCGCCGAGCAGCGGCACGGCCAGGCGCCGGTGCGCCCGGTAGCCCGGCCCCAGCGACAGGACCGCCGCCCCCAGCGCGACCGCGAGCAGCACTTCGTGCGCGTGTTCGTCGCTGGCCCAGCTCATGGCGGGCAGCACGGCCAGCAGCACCGGCATGGCCAGGCAGTGGATCATGCAGAGGGTGGAGGCGAACAGGCCCGCGGCATCGGCCGCGCCGGTCAGTTTGTTCATGGCATTCCTTTCGTTGTCACGGGTCAGAAGAAGTAGCGCAGCGAGCCCTCGGCCTGCAGGCGCGGCACCGTCGACACCAGCAGGCCCGCGGCCGTGCCGTAGGCGATGTCGCTGGCGAACCTGTGCGGCTGCGCCACCAGCGACAGCGAAGCCTGCACTTTTCCGACGTCATAGCCGGACTTCAGCGTGTAGCGCACGTAGGTCGGCATGTCGCGCCGCATGGAGGGCGTGCCGGTGTAGTAGGGGTTCCCGGCCGTGACATACACGTCGCCATTCACCGTGAGCCTGCCGGGGCCGAGTGCACCGCGGTACTGCGCGCCGGCCTTCCACGTGTGTGCGGGCACGGACAGCAGCGCGCCCGCGCCCGGTGCGGGGTTGTCGATGCGGGCGCGCAGGATGCGACCGTAGCTGAGGTAGGCGCCGAGCGCGCGGCCCGGCTGCCAGTTCACGTCGAATTCGTAGCCACGGCGCGTGGTCCGGCCGGCGGGCAGGAACACGTCCGGCGCGGTGTTGACAATCTCGTCGTCATTGCCGATGTCATACACGGCGGCGCCCACGTTCCAGCCGGCGGCCGGGCGGGCGCGGATGCCCAGGTCACGCGAGCGTACCTTGCTCGGGTCGATGTCCGCATTGATCCGGCCGCCCGGCGCGCCCAGCGGGCCAAGGCTGCCGCTGGCGCTGATCTGTTCCGCGGCCGGCGAGCGGAAGCCCTGCGCCACGTTGGCGAACACGTCGAGTCCGGGCAGCGCGCTCCACGTCGCGCCGTACTTCGGCGTGAAGGCTCCGCCGCGGTAAGCAGTCGACGCGGCCGGCAGCTTGCGGTTGACCACGTCGTAGTCGAAACGGTCGTAGCGGGCGCCCGCGTGCAGTTTCAGCGCCGGCATCATGCGGTACTGGACCTGCGCGAACGCGCCATAGGTCAGCAGGTCGAGCTCCTGGTTGTTGACGTAGTTCGCGGTGGGCTGGCGGTCCCGGTACTGGCGGCGCAGCGCGTCGCCTTTGTCGCTGCGGGTCTCGGCGCCGACCGTCAGCACGGCCTTGTCGCCGAAGGTCCACGTGTTGCCCGCGCGGCCGCCATGGATCGTGCGGTCGTCGTAGCCGAAGGTGTGGAGCGTGGCGCTGTTGGCGATGGCGCGCCCCCGCCTGAAATCCTCGGCATACACGGTGGCGAACCAGCCGCCCGCGCCCGTCGGCTGGCGGTTGAAGACGAGCGTGCCGCGGTGGGCGTCGCCAAAGCCGGGCAGGCCGAACTGCGTGGCATGCGGGTCGAGTCCTGCTTCCAGCGCCGGCAACGACAGGTAGCCGGCGCCGGCGTAGTCCGACCGGTAATAGCTGGCGCGCACGCTGTAGATGCCGTCGCCGATCGTCGTCGACAGCTTCCAGAACAGGTTCGTGCGGTCGTTGCTCGCGCCGTGGCGGAACCCGTCGCTGCGATAGCGGTCCGCGACCAGCAGCGAGCGCACGGCGCCATGGTCGCTGGACAGCGTCAGCGAAGCGCGCCTGCCGCCGTAGCCGGCCAGCGTGATCGCCGCACTCGACGGCGTGGCGGCGCCGCCTTCGCGCGTGGCGATGGCGATGGCGCCGGCGCGGTTCTGGTCGCCGAACAGCGCGGAGACTGGGCCCTTGATCACGTCGATGGTGTCGATCATGTCGGCCGTCATCCATTCCAGGAAAGCCGGGCCGTGGCCGGCACCGCCCTGGCTGGACGGAATGTTCTGCGGCACACCGTCGATGGTGATCGCGGTGTCGGCGCCGTGCGTGCCCTGCGTGGCGAAGCCGCGCATGCGAAAGCCGTTGCCCGTGTCGCCCTGGTCGATATTGTTGGCCACCACGCCGGGGATGCGCTGGAACACGTTCGAGATGTCGCGGCCGATGGCCAGCGTGGCGATGTCGTCGGCCGTGATCGTGTCGACTGTGGCGGGCAGCGCGCTGGCTGCGACTGAAGGTTCCATGCGGCTTTCGCCTTCCTTGCTGCCGCGGATTTCCACGACCTGGGGCACGTCCAGTGGCTCCTCCGCTGCGCATGCGATGCCGTGGAAGGCGCAGGCGATGAACACGGCGCGTGGCAGGGCGTGGGTGGGCAGGCGGGTGGAGATGGCGCGGCGCGGCAGGGGAAGCAAGATGGGACTCCGGAGGGTGGCAGGCCTGTACTATACGATAATGAGAATGCATTATCAAGTTAACGAAAAGGGTGTCCACCAATGCAAACGGCGACCCGGAGGCCGCCGTTTTGTTCGTTCATCGTCTGGGTATGACTCGACGCTGGCCAAAACCGGGGTCAGTCCCCTTGATCAGGGGCAGCGACGCCGATCGTGCCACCGACTGGCGGGGACAGACCCCTGTAGTTCGGCCGCCGTTTGCAACATCATGCAAACGGCGGCCAGAGGAGAATATGCCGGTCAGATCGGTGCGAGGCGGCCCGTGCCCAGCAATGCCAGCAGCACGATGCCGAGCACGATGCGGTAGATCACGAACGGCATGAAGCCGCGGCTGCTGACGATCTTCAGGAAGCCGACGATCACGCCGTAGCCCACGAAGAATGCCACCACGGTCGCCAGCGCCGTCGGGCCGGGTGCCACCGGGCCGGCCACGCCCCACGTCTTGACCAGCTGGTAGCCGCCGGAGGCCATCACGGCCGGAATCGCCAGCAGGAAGGAGTAGCGCGCCGCCGCCTCGCGGGTATAGCCCATCAGCAGGCCGGCCGTGATCGTGCCGCCGGAGCGGGACACGCCGGGGATCAGCGCCATCGCCTGCGCGAAGCCGAACAGGATGCCATCGCGCCACGTCATGTCGCCAAGAGTCAGTCGCTGCTTGCCGATGCGGTCGGCAACGCCCAGCAGCACGCCGAATGCGATCAGCATCGTCGCCGTCAGGTACAGGTTGCGCAGGTAGGTTTCGATGGCATCCCGCAGCAGCAGGCCCAGGAATCCGATGGGGATCGAGCCGATGATGATCAGCCACCCCAGGCGCACGTCGGGATCCTTGCGGACGGTGGGGTCGGTGAGGCTGCGCAGCCAGGCGAGGGCGATGCGGGCGATGTCCTTGCGGAAGTAGAGCAGCACGGCGAGTTCGGTGCCGATCTGCGCGATGGCGGTGAAGGCGGCGCCCGGATCCGTGCCGGAAGGCAGGAACGGGCCGATGATGCGCAGGTGGGCGCTGGAGGAAATCGGGAGGAATTCGGTCAAGCCCTGTATGAGTCCCAGAAATGCGGCTTCGAGCCATCCGATCGATGTTGCGGTCATGCGATGTTCATCCTGTCATGTCAAAAGTTCATCATGATAAACAACATTGCCTTGATTGCAGCAAAAATAACACCGGAAACGAGCACGGCCGATACCGCGGCGGTCACAAGACCGGCCACGATCCACAATCCGTCGCGCTCCAGGATGCCCAGCGCCAGCATGCTGATGGCTGCCGCGGGCAGCATGTTGCCTAACGGAATCGGCAGCAGCACCACGATCGCCAGCAGCAGGCAGACCAGGCCGACGAGGTATTCCATCGGCGGCAGCGCCCAGGCGCTGCCGCGCGGGCGCAGCATGCGTTCGGCCCGCTGCAGCCACGGAATGATGCGGCCGATCAGCGCCTGGAAATCGGTGCGCGCCATCGACCGCGTGGCGATGAATGCGGGCAGCCAGGGCTTGCGGGCGAACGCCAGCTGGGCTGCCAGGATCACCAGCGGCGCACCCAGGATCGCCGACGTGCCGGGCAGCGTCGGCAGCACGTTGGGGCAGGCGAACACGAACAGCAGGGCGGCCAGCGCCCGGTCGGCCAATGCCGTCAGCAGGTCGCCGATCGAGACGCGTTCGCGCGCGACGTCGTCGGCGAGCTGGCGCAGGATCTCGGACAGGGCCGGACCACCGGAATGCTTCGTCATGCGAAGGCCTCCCCGGTGTCGGCGGTGGCGATCCTGCGGATCGACACCTTGACGATGCGCCGTTCCTCCGCTGCCAGGATCTCGTAGCGCAGGCCGTCGATCTCGAGCGCCTGGCCTGTTTCAGGGAAGCCCTCGAATCGGGCCAGCAGGAAGCCGGCCAGCGACGCATAGTCGTCGTCCTCGCTGACGAGCGCCGAGGTCTCCAGCACCTGTTCGAGCAGGTGCAGGTCCGCGGCACCATCGACTTCCCATTCGCCCGGCGCCTTCGCCCGGATGGCCAGCTCCTCGTCCTCGTCGGGGAATTCGCCGGCGATCGCTTCCAGGATGTCGACCGGCGTCAGCAGACCCTGCACCACGCCATATTCGTCCGTCACCAGCACCACCTGGCCGTGCGCGCGTTTCAGCGTTTCCATCGCCTTCAGCACGCCGGCCGTGTCGGGCAGCACGATCGGCGCGCGCATCTTGCCGGCGGCCGTTTCGTCGATCCGCCCGCGCAGCAGCAGGTCGCCGATCAGGTCCTTCGTGCGGGCGATCCCCGCCACCTCGTCGAGCTGGCCGCGGCTCACCGGCAGCCGGCTGTGCGGTGTCTGCTGCAACTGGCGCAGGATCGTGGCGGCATCGTCGTCGAGGTTCACCCACGACATCTCCGAGCGCGGCGTCATGATCGAACGCACCGAGCGGTCGCCCAATGTCAGCACGCCGCTGACCATGTTGCGCTCCTCGACCGCGAAGGCTTCGCGTTCCGCGGCGGGCTTGTCGCCCTGGTCGGCCGAGGCGGCGTCCGCGCGCTTGCGGCCGCCCATCAGGCGCAACACCGTGTCGGCGGTGCGGTCGCGGAACGGCAGGCGCGCCTCGTTCTTCAGGAAGTTACGGCGCGCGAACTGGTTCAGCGTTTCGATCACGATCGAGAAGCCGATGGCCGCGTACAGGTAGCCCTTCGGAATATGGAAGCCCAGGCCTTCGGCCATGAGGGACAGGCCGATCATCAGCAGGAACGACAGGCACAGCACCACCACGGTCGGATGCGCGTTCACGAAACGCGTCAGCGGCTTCGAGGCCAGGATCATCACGCCGATCGAGATGACCACGGCCGCCATCATCACGGCCAGGTTGTCGACCATGCCGACGGCCGTGATCACCGCGTCGAGCGAGAACACGGCATCGAGCACCACGATCTGCGCCACCACGGCGCCGAACCCGGCATACACCTTCGAGCCGGTCTGGACGTGCGTGATGCCTTCGAGCCGTTCATGCAGCTCGATCGTGGCCTTGAACAGCAGGAAGACGCCGCCGGCCAGCAGGATCAGGTCGCGCCCGGAAAAGTCCTGCGGGCCGACCGAGAACAGCGGCGTGGTCAAGGTGACGAGCCAGGACACGATCGTCAGCAGGCCAAGGCGCATCAGCATCGCCAGCGACAGGCCGATGAGCCGCGCCTTGTCGCGCTGGTGGGGCGGCAGCTTGTCGGCCAGGATGGCGATGAAAATCAGGTTGTCGATGCCCAGGACGATCTCCAGGACGACAAGCGTCAGCAAGCCCGCCCAGATCGCCGGGTCGAAAAGCCATTCCATTTGATAAAACCTCGTGTAGACAACATTGTTGAAGGCGCGCGGTCGCAACGGGCGACGGCGTGGCCGGAATCGGAAAAGTACAGCCGCGCGCATGGCGCAGCCACGCTCATGCGCTGGGCGGCGGTTTTATCGGGGGCAGGGGATCGAGTCCGCGTCGGGGTGGCAGGGGCAGGGTGGCCGCCCGCTCGAGCGGGAAGGCCGCAGGCTGGCGCACGGCGCCATGCACGGTATCGTGGAAATCCATGCCCGCGGGCGGTTCGTCCGGATCGATGTCGAAGACGATGTCATCGACGGCCAGGTCGGGCAATGCGGCAAGCGCATCGGGCGACGCGGCAACGCCAGGGTGCGCCGACGGGAACGAAGTCGACGGGAACGAAGTCGACGGGAACGTCATCGACGACACCGACATCGACAGCGCGAGGACATTCAGGGGGAACAGCAGGGCAAGGAAGATGACGAATAATCGTCTCATAAACATAACGTTACACGGAACGCGGCAAGTGTACCACGCATTCATCGGCCGGTTCGCCCGCACGGCTTCGGGTACGATAGCGCCGGGGCGCGCAACCGGCACGCCCTACCGGTCCAGAATCGTTACGCGTTTTTCAAGAGGCAGCATGGCAGTCATCCAACCCAGCGAAGTCGAGTTCACCGCCATCCGCGCCCAGGGGCCGGGCGGGCAGAACGTCAACAAGGTCTCGTGCGCCGTGCATGCGCGCTTCGACATCGCCGCGTCGTCGCTGCCGGAACGGGTGAAGGAGCGCCTGCTGGCGCTGCGCGATACGCGCATCACGCAGGAGGGCGTGCTGGTCATCAAGGCGCAGGCGTCGCGCAGCCTGGAACAGAACAAGGAAGACGCGCTGCGCCGCCTGCAGGAACTGGTGGACGCGGCCGCGCACGTTCCCGTGGTGCGCCGCGCCACGAAGCCGACGCGCGGCTCGCAGCTGCGGCGCGTCGATGCCAAGGTGCGCAGCGGTAAGATCAAGGCCCTGCGGGGCAAGGTCACCGACTGACCATCAGGAAAAGTCGGTGACCGGCGGTCAGCCCGCGTCGGCCTTGGTGGCCTTGGTGGCCTTGGGCGCCTTCACGGGCGCCACGAACGCCAGTGCTTCCTCGAACGATTGCAGCACCATGTCCACCCGTTCGGCCACCTGCGTGGCATCGGCCGCCACGCCATCCTCGCGCGGGCGGATCGTCACCAGCGGCACGTCGGGCAGGTTTTCGCGCAGCGCGGCGACGGCCTCGCTCCATTCCGTGAACGGCGTATCGACCGGATAGACGACGAACACCGTCGACACCAGGTGCTCGGCATCCGGCCGCGTTTCGTCGTCGTCGTCGTCCAGCATGATGCTGCGCGCGTCGATGCCCCCTTCGCGCAGCGCCAGTACCAGCAGCTCGGTGCGGAACTCCTCGCGGATGTTGGAGAAGCCCACGCTCAGCACGATCGAGCGCGCCGGTACGTCGAGCGAACCCTGCCACCGCCCCAGCCGTTCCTCGCGCAGGTGCCGCAAATGCGCGCCCACACTCTCGTTGAGCATCGACACGTTCAGGCGGCGCGCCCGTCCGGACGCCTTGCCGGCGCCCAGCGTGTCCGCCACCAGCGCGATGGTGGCGCGCAGGCGCTGTTCCTGCGCATTGTCCGTGTGCCCGCTGCGCAGGTCGCCGATGGCCATCGCCAGCCCGGGCAGCATGACCTGGTCGCAGTAGCGGGCCAGCGTGGACTTGCGCAGGAAAATGCGGGCATCGCCAATGATCGCGGCGGCGTCGCCGGACAGCGCGCGCAGGTAGAAACGCTGCGCCGCGCTGGCGTTCGGCATTTCGGCCAGCAGGATCGTGACCGGTTCGAGCACCTTGATGTAACGCCCGGCCACGACAAGGCACAGCGTCAGCGGCGTGGCCAGCAGCAGGCCCACCGGTCCCCACACGGCGCTCCAGAACAGCGCCGACACGATCACGGCCAGCGGCGACATGCCCGAGCTGTGGCCATACACGCGTGGCTCGATCACATAGGCCAGCACCACTTCCAGTGCGACGAACAGGCCGAGAGCCACGAGGGCGAGCGTCCAGCCCGGATCGACGGCCGCGGCGAACAGCGCGATCGCGCCGCCGGCGATCAGCGCGCCGATGTAGGGCACGAAGCGCAGCACGGCGCACAGCGCGGCCCACAGCACGGCATGGGGGATGCCCAGCAGCCAGAGGATCGCGCCGATGACGGCGCCGAACACGATGTTGACGACGAACTGGGAAAAGAAGAAGCTGGATACGCCCTGCGCCGCGTCCTCCAGGCCCTTCAACGTGCGACTCACTTCGCGATTCCCGGCCAGGCGAACGAGCCGGTCGCGCAGGTTTTCCTGGTCGAGCAGGACAAACACCAGCAGCACCAGCACGAGGCCCACCGCGCCGAGCGGCCCGGAAACCACGCCGATGGCCCGCGTCAGCGAATCCTGCGTGGACGTGGGCTCGCGGATCACCACCGGCACCGGCTGCGTGGTGCCGCGGCGCGCGCGCAGCGAGTTGTTGGACTGCGCCGTGCCGGGCACGCCTTCCAGCAGCTCCGTCGGCAGCCGCGCCAGAGGCCGTTCGGTGAGCACCTGCACTTCCTTCAGCTTGGCGCGGATTTCTGCCCGGTATTGCGGCAGGTCGGTCGTCAGCGCGAACAGCTGGGCCACCAGCACCACGCCCGCCCCGACCAGCGCCGAGATCGACAGGCCCAGCGTGACGAACGTGGCCGTGGTGCGCGGCACACCCAGCGCGACGATGGCGCGGATCAGCGGCGCCAGCGCCAGGCTGAGCACCAGGGCCAGCGTGATCGGTTGCAGCACTTCGCGGCCGAAGTGCAGCAGCGCGATCCCGCAGAGGATCGTCAACAGGAAATTGGAAGAGCGTTTCGGGAGCATGTGGAGCGGGGTCGGGAACGGGCTTTACACATCCGGCCGCGGGCGGTGCGGCCAAACGGACGAGTTGGACATTGCGGGATGATAGTGCACTTTCTCGCTGCCGGGCGCGTTTGCCCGCATCGACACGGCGGCGGGCGCCATTCTGTGCCCACGCGCCCGCCCGCCGGGCTTGCAAAACATGCAAGCAGGCTGCATTGATGACGACGGCCGACGGTGTGCGACGGGCTTTTGCATGCCAACCCAGCTTGGCCGCAAGCCGGGTGCTTCTCATACTTCCACTGCGCACTATCTGGTGCATGGCTGGCTGACCTAGACGGAAAAGCGCTATCGGCCCGCACGCGTGTCAGCCGCACGCACCTCCTGCGTGGGCGGAAACGAACGTGTGGCTAACCGCGCGCGCAAGCGCAAGCCAGGCCGTTCCACACCGAGGTACAGCACGCCGGCCACGAGGAGCGATGCCGCGCCGAACACCGCCAGGGCGAGCGCCGGTGGCCACGCGTCCAGCCCGGGGAGCAGGCCGCCGAGCCAGGCATACACGGCCTTGTGGGTCAGGTAAAGGCTGAACGCCAGCGTGGCCAGCAGGCCGCTGCCCGGCACCCGCATGGTGCCGAACCACGTTCGCTTGCCGGTTACGCCTCCGAGCAGGCACGCGCAGCCCAGCGCGACCAAAGGAAACAGGAATGGGGCGCCGAAGGCACCGGCGGGTTCGATAAGCGTGCAGGCCGCCAGGAGGACGGCGCCCGCCGCCAGCAGCAGCGGGGCCTGCGCCTGCAGGCGGTGCCACCATTCCGGACGGAAGGCGCGGACGGCGGCCAGCATCACGCCGGCCAGCAGGCCATCCAGGCGCGCATGCGTGGACATGTAGATCAACGTGATGTAGTTGCACATTGCCGTGGCGGCGTCGCCAGCCGCGAGCGGCGGTGCCACGCTGGCATGCCAGGACCACGCGCGCAGCACCATGCCGGCGACGATGATCCCGATCGCCGCGATGGCCAGCGCGCGCGGACGCCCCGCCAACAGCCATGCGCAAGCCGGCAGCAGCAGGTAGAAGTGTTCCTCCACGCACAGCGACCACGCATGCGAAAAGGCGGTCCCGCGCTCCCAGTCGGGTGCGAGGTTGACCGTAAAGGTGAGGAATTTCCACGGCGCCTGCAGGCCGCCGGCTTCGCGCCATTCCGGCAGCAGCACATATAACGCCAGCACCGCGTAGTAGGCCGGCAGGATCCGCAATGCCCGGTCGAGCAGGTACTTTCCCCAGCGCGGCATCTTTCCCTGCGCGAGTTCATGCAGGATCTTCCAGCCGATCAGGTAGCCGCTGAGCACGAAGAACAGGTCGACCCCCATCCAGCCATGTTCGACGAGCGCCGGCAGCGCGATGCCGTGGCTGCTGGCGTGGTACAGCATCACCGCGCCGATGGCGGCCGCGCGCAGCAGGTCGATGCCGGGTTCGCGCGGGTCGTGACGATGCCGGTACGGCAGGCTGTAAGGCACGGCTGATGGCATGGTTGATGACGGGTGAACCGGCCTGCAAACTTGGGAGACCGATTATAGTCAAACCGCCAGGGGCAAAGTCCACGTCAATCCAGGTAGTCCGCATACTCCCGCTGCGCATAGCCCTTCAGCTTCTGCCAGGGCAGCTCGCGCGTGAGGCCCGCCGCGACCTTCAGGTCCGTGCGATGGTAGAAGGTGCCCGCCTTGTCGCCGCTCTCGATCACGAGGGGGAGCTGCTTAGTGTCGTCCCACAGCACGCGCTCGTACAGGCCGTTGCGTTCGCGCTCGCGCCAGCGCGCGCCGGGCACGGCGGAAGCGCGCTTCGACACGGCCATCGATGCGAGCCCTTTGGTATCGAGCAGATGATAGGCGTGATCCCACGACCCGTCGAAGCCCACGTTGTCGAACTCGCCCGGCGGGATGGCGATCACTTCCTTCGAATGCGCGTCGACATAGGCGAGGCGCAGCTTGCCGCCTTCCATGGCCACGTGGCGCGGCAGCGTGACGGGATTGAAGTGCTTGTGCCCGACGCTCTTGCGCGCCGCCACCTTGTGCGCCCCGGCCTTGGCGCCATGGCCGTGGTCATCGCCTTGGCCATTGCCATGATGACCGTGGCCGTCGTCATGGCCCTGCATGGCCAAGGGCAGCACGCGCGCGGTCCACACGTGGCCGGCGCGGCGCAGCATCGTTTCCTCGTAGCGCGCTTCGCGCGTCACGCCCTCCGCGGTCACGACCTTGCTGTAGCGGCTGATGCGCAGGTCGACGTCGGCGCCGGCATGGGCGCAGCCGGCCGCGACCAGGGCGCCGGCGATCAAAAGAAGGTATTTCATCTGCTTTCCCGAAATGACAGGAAGCGGGCCATGCCCGCTTCCGAAGTTGCTGCGTGCCCGCAGGCCGCGATTGACAATTAGATTTACAGGCCGGAGGCGGCCTTCAGCAAGGTGAATACCTTCGTGTTGTCCAGCGTGCCCTTGAACGTCTTCGCGCCGGCGCCGGTGGCAAACAGCTTCACGTCGCCGCCGCCGTGCGTTTCGCTGGACAGGCGCACGCCGGTCTCCTGCAGGTAGTTGTCGGCCAGCACAGTGGTGCTGTCCAGGTTCGCGCGCACATTCGGCCGGTTCGGGCCGTTGCCGAACACGAGCGTGGTGTACGTGTTGCCGTCGGCATCGCGGTTCGGCTGGTTGTCCCGGTAGCCGCGGTTGATGTCCAGGATCGGGTTGCCGCGCTTGCCGTAGCCATTGATCGTCAGCGTGTGGTCATGGTCGGCGGTCACGACGATCAGCGTATTGGCCAGCGTGGGGTCGGTCTGCTTCGCCTTGGCCAGTGCCGCCTTGATGGCGTCGTCGAACGCGATCGTGTCGGTCAGCGCGCGCTTGGCATTGGTGCCGTGCAGCGCGTGGTCGATGCGGCCGCCTTCCACCATCAGGAAGTAGCCGTTGGTGTTCGATGCCAGCAGGTCCATTGCCTTGACCGTCATTTCGGCCAGGCTTGGCTGGTTCGCCCCTTCGCCGACGGGCGGCGTGGCGGTGCGGTCCAGCTCATATTCGAGGTGGCTGCGGCTGCTGTACAGGCCAATGAATTTCTTGCCGGGTGCCGCCGCGTTCATCTCGGTCTTGCTGGCCGCCACCGTGTAGCCCCTGGCGGCCAGTTCCGCCAGCAGGTTGCGGCCATCGGCCCGCCCGGCCGCGTTGGTGCCCGCCGCGAACGGCGTGAAGTGATTGCGCCCGCCGCCCATCAGCACGTCCACGCCGTCGCCCAGCGCCGTGTTGAAGCCGGCACCGCCCGGCACCAGCTGGGCCGCGATCGCATATTGCGCGTTGCGGTTGCAGATGTGCGACCAGGCGGAGGCCGGCGTGGCGTGCGTCAGTTCCGTGGTCGTGATCGTGCCCACGGCCTTGCCCCTGGCCTTGGCCAGTTCCAGGATCGTCACCGCCGGCGTGCCGTTGCCGGCGGCGCAGTTGTTGACGCCGAGGTTGCCGTTGGCATCGCGGCCCGGATTGGTGGCCACCGTGTTCGACGACATCGAGATGACCTCGTTGTTCATCTTCACACCGGTCATGTAGGCGGCCATCGATGGCGCGCTGTCGGTGGTCTGCGCATCGTTGGAGAAGGTCTTGATGCGCGCGGTGCGTTCCAGCGTGTCCATCGTGAGGCTGCCGTCTTCGCCATACTTGAAGATGCGGGCGGCGGTGATGGTGGACGGGCCCATGCCATCGCCCAGGAAGAAGATGATGTTCTTCGCCTCGCCGGCGGCGTGCGCGGCGGTGAAGGAGAGCGCCAGCGCGGCGCCCAGCAGGGTACGTTGCAGCAGGGTGGGGTTCAGCAAGGTTCGTTTCATGTTCGTGTCGTCGTATCGGTTGTTCTTGGCTTACAGGCCGGCGGCGGTCTTCACCAGGCTGAAGACCCTGGTGTTGTCGATGGTGCCGGTGAACGTGTCGGCGCCCTTGCCGATGGCGCCCAGGAACACGTCGGTACCGCCGTGCGTTTCGGCACCCACGCCCATGCGCACCGCCGCTTCCTGGTGGTAGGTGTTGGCGCTGGTGGCGTTGTCGTCCAGGGCCACCTGGCCGGCGCGGCTGGCCTGCATGCGGTTCTCGCCGTTGCCGAAGCCGATGATCGTGTAAGGCGCGCCATCGAGATCCTTGTCCACTTCGCCCGTCACGTAGTTCTTCACCACGCCCAGCACGCCGGCATTGCCGGCCGCCGTCTTGCCCGTGCGCTTCGCATAGCCGTTCAGCACGAGCGTGTGGTCATGGTCGGCCGTGACGACGATCAGCGTGTTCTTCAGGTCCGGGTCGGTGACCTTGGCCTTGGCGATCGCTGCCTTGATGGCGTTGTCGAAGGCCACCGTGTCCTGCAGCGCTTTTTTCGCCGTGGTTTCATGCAGGGCGTGGTCGATGCGGCCGCCTTCCACCATCAGGAAGTAACCCTTGCCGTTGCGGGCCAGCACGTCCATCGCCTTGGTCGTCATGTCGGCCAGGCTCGGTTCCTTGGCCGGGTCGCGATCCAGGTCGTAGCTCATGTGGCTGGACGTGAAGAGGCCCAGCAGCTTGTCGGTCTTCGTGCCGTCGATGGCAGCGAACTCGGTGGCGTTGCTGGCGTAGGCGTAGTTCTTCGCCTTCAGTTCCGCGGTCAGGTCGCGGCCGTCGGCACGCCTGCCGCCATCCTTGACAGGCTTGAAGAACTGGCTGCCGCCGCCCATGATCACGTCCAGGCCCGTGGTGCCCAGGGCGCTGTTGTAGCCGGCGGCGCCCGGCACGAGGGCCGCGGCGATGTCGTTTTCCAGGTCGCGGTGGCAGATGTGGCTGTACGTGGCGGCCGGCGTGGCATGCGTGACGCGCGCGGTCGACACGACGCCGGTGCCCAGGCCCTGCGCCTTGGCCAGTTCCAGCAGCGTGGTGGCCGGCTTGCCGTTGTTCGCGCCGCAGTTGTTGCCCAGCCGGTTGCCGGCGGCATCGGTCACGGGATCGACCGCGCGGGTGTCCTGCGACATGGAGATGACTTCGTTGTTCATCTTCACGCCGGTCATGTAGGCCGCCATCGACGGCGCGCTGTCGGTCACCTGCGCATCGTTCGAGAACGTCTTCACGAAGGCCGTTTCCGGCAGCGTGTCCATCGTCAGTTCGCCATCCTCGCCGACCGAGTAGATACGCGCCGCCGTCATCGTGGTCAGGCCCATGCCGTCGCCGAGGAAGAAGATCACGTTCTTCGGGGCGGGCACGTCGACGCCGGGCGCCGGCGTTGGCGTGAAGATGTCGGAGGTCTTGTCGTTGTCGCTGCCGCAGGCGGACAGCAGCGCCATGCTCAGGCCGGCGATGAAAATGGACTTGCGGTTCATGTGTTGGATCGGCTGTTGGAAAAGCCGCAACTTTAATCATGCAAGATGACCGCATGATGACGGAGCGATCATGCCGTGGTCCCGAACTGGCCATCGACGGCTGGATTCATGAACCGGGTTCATAAGCCCATCCAATTCCCGCCCCGTTTTTCCTCTGTCTTCGCCATTACCATGCAAGGCCCCGGCAACCAGACAAGGAACCCCATGACCGTCAAAGCCCATGCCGCGCGAGCCGCCGACCAGCCATTCGAAGCAAGGACGCAACACGGTGGCCCCGCGGTGGGCGCCGGCAGCGCTGCGGGCACCATGCCCGGCCAGCCCGTCGAGAAACCCGCCGCCTGGGGCGCGGTGTACGCGATGGCGCTCGGCGCCTTCGCCCTCATCGCTTCCGAATTCATGCCCGTCAGCCTGCTGAGCCCGATTGCCGCCGACCTGCGCATCACCGAAGGGCAGGCCGGCCAGGCGATCGCCATCTCCGGCGCGTTCGCGCTGCTGACCAGCCTGTGCATCGCGCCGCTGGCCGGGCGGCTCGACCGCAAGACCCTGCTGCTGGCACTGACCGCGCTGATGATCGCCTCGGGCACCATCGTCGCGCTGGCGCCGAATTATCCGGTGTTCATGGTTGGCCGGGCACTGATCGGCGTGGCGATCGGCGGCTTCTGGTCGATGTCCGCCGCCACCACGATGCGGCTGGTGCCGGACCGCGACGTGCCGCGCGCGCTGGCGATCCTGAACGGCGGCAACGCGCTGGCGGCGATCGTGGCCGCGCCGCTCGGTTCCTTCCTCGGTTCCCTCATCGGCTGGCGCGGCGCCTTTTTCTTCGTCGTGCCCCTCGCCGCGATCGCACTGGCGTGGAAGTTCGCCAGCCTGCCATCGATGCCCGCGCAGGGCGCGGCGCGCGGCAATGGCGTGCTGCGGCTGCTGAAGCAACCCGCCGTGGCGCTCGGCATGGCCGGTGTCAGCCTGTTCTTCATGGGGCAGTTCGCGCTGTTTACGTACCTGCGGCCGTTCCTGGAAACGGTCACCGGCACCAGCGTCTCGATGCTGTCGTTCATGCTGCTGCTGCTCGGTGCCGCCGGCTTCGTCGGCACGACGCTGATCGGCGGGATACTCAAGCGCAACCTGTTCCGCACGCTCGTCGCCATTCCCGCGATGATGGCGGCGATCGCCGTGGCGCTCGTTGCCTTCGGCGCTTCCACGGTCGCCACGTCGCTGCTGCTTGCCGCGTGGGGCCTCGTCGCCACCGCGGCACCGGTGGGCTGGTGGACGTGGCTGGCCAGGACGCTGCCGCACGACGCGGAAGCGGGCGGCGGCCTGATGGTGGCGGTGGTGCAACTGGCGATCATGCTGGGCGCCACCGTCGGCGGCCTGCTGTTCGACGCCAGCGGCTACCAGGCCACGTTTTACCTGAGCGCCGTGCTGCTGGTCATGGCCACCATCGTGGCGGCTCTCGCGGCACGCACCGCCAAGCGTTACCCCTTGTAGCGGATCGCGTCGATCACTAGCCCCAGCGCGCGCGACGAGTGGCGCCGGCTCGGGTAGTAGGCGTGCAGGCCAGGGAAGGCCGGGCAGCATTCGGGCATCACGCTGACGAGGGCTCCTTCCCGCACATGGCGGCCCACGAGGCTCGCCGGCAGGAACGCCAGGCCCACGCCGGCCAGCGCGGCATCGCGCATCGGGTAGACGTTCGTGAACACGGCCTGGCCGCGCACGCGCGCTTCGACCGGCTGTCCATCGTGCAGCAGTTCCCATGCATACAGGCCGCCGCTGCCGGACAGGCGCAGGTTGACGCAATTATGTTTCATCAGGTCCTGCACCGAGGCCGGCACGGGGCGCCGCGTGAAATAGGCGGGCGATCCCACGATCATCATCTGCTCGTCCGCGGCCAGGCGCACGGCGATCATGTCCTTTTCCACCTGGTCGCCGTGGCGCACGCCGATGTCGTAGCGCTCCGCCGCGATGTCGACCAGGCGGTAGTCGGAACTGATTTCCACGTGCAGGTCAGGGTAGAGCGGCAGCAGCGGCGCGATGCGCGGCCAGAGCAGCGAGTCCACCACATGGTCGATCGCGGTGATCCTCACAGTGCCGGACGGCTTGTCGCCCAGGTCGCTGATGGCCGCCAGTTCGGCCTCGATTTCTTCCAGCCGCGGCGCCACGTTCTGCAGCAGCCGCTCGCCGGCCTCGGTCGGTGACACGCTGCGCGTGGTGCGCGTCAGCAGGCGCACGCCCAGCCGGCCCTCCAGCGCGCGCACGATGTGGCTGAGCGCGGATTGCGTCATGCCGAGCTTGGCGGCGGCGCGCGTGAAGCTGCGTTCGCGGGCAACGGCCAGGAAGACAAGGATATCGTTGATGTTGTCGCGGGCCATGGGGGACGGTATCGGCAGGGCGGTTGCCGATGATACCAGTCCCTCAATGACGCTGCTTATTGATGATGTGCCGTCATGGAAGTGCCCGCCGGCCGGTCCTTCAGGAACGTCTGCCCGTTGACCAGCCATGCCACGCCGAACGCGGCCACGGCACACGTTTCGGGCCAGAACACGGATTGCCCTTCCAGCGCAAGGCCCATGAAGGCGATCGCCACGAACGACAGCAGCATGACGGCGCCGCAGATCTTGTACACGGCCCGCCGCCTGAGCGCTTGCCGGTTGGTCGGCGCCGCACCGGCGCCGAAGCGGAAGTACACGAGGTAGAACGACAGCACCGCGAACGTGATCGCGAAGGCCAGGTGGTAGCCGAGAATGCCGTGGTTCGAATAATGGGCCTGCGTGCCCAGGTCCGGATAGCGGGCCAGCAGTTCGGCCGCATACGTGGGGTCCATCGGGAACAGCGCCGCGCCGATCGCCGCGAGGCCGGCGATGGTGGCCACGATATTGTCGAGCAGGTGGGAAGTGCGGTAGCACGCCAGCAGCACCCCGGTCAGCACGGTCGTCGCCACGAAGATGTCGCGCATGCTGGTGTAGTAATAGGCGCTGATCGAATCGGTGGTGCGGATGCCTTCGAGCAGCAGGCCGCCGCCGCGCACGGCCAGCGGCATCAGCAGGCCGGCCCACCCGATGGTGTTGCGCAACGCCTTGTAGGAAACGATATAGTCAGTTTCTACATGATCATTCTTTACCGCATGCATGCTCTTCTCCGCAACGCTGAAATGCCGATAGCTCCATTGTAGGCAGCGTGACAAAGTGTGCATTTTTTTTCGTTCCTGCGGTGCCGCGCTGTGCCGGCAGCCAGCGATTCGCGGGGCGATTCCGGCCACCGCCGCAAATTCGGCCGATCGATCGGTTGATTGATCGGCCGATTGATCGGAGCGTGGCTCGCTTTCCTTTTAAAATCGGCGTTTTCACTACGGAAGGCTTGCCATGCTGAAATCCATCGCGGGCGCGCTTGCCCTTGCCACCGCCACCATCGCGCCGGCGGGCGCCGAACCGGCTGGAGCGGCTGAAGCGGCGGGGCCGGTGAAGATCCTGATCGTCAGCGGCGGCTGCTGCCACGACTACCCGCAGCAGCGCAAACTGCTGGAAGAGGGCCTGAAAAGCCGCATGGCCGCGCAGGTCAGCCACGTTTTCCACGATCCCAAGCCCGGCGAGAAAGCCACGCGCCCCGCGCTGCCGATCTATGGCAACCCGGACTATGCGCGAGGCTTCGACGTGGTGATCCACAACGAGTGCGCGGCGGACGAAGACAGCGCCGCGGCCCTGGACGCGGTACTGGCACCGCACCGCGCGGGCGTGCCCGCCGTGAACCTGCACTGCGCGATGCATTCCTACCGTTCGGGGGAGTGGAAGAAGCCGGTGATCGCCGGCGCCCCGAACGCGCGCTGGTTCGAATTCACCGGCATCCAGTCCAGCGGCCATGGCCCGCAATCGCCGATCCGGCTGACGGCGGCGAACACCGGCCACCCAGTCGCCGCCGGCTTCCGGCCCTATACCACCGCCAGCGATGAGCTGTACAACAACCTGGCCACGTTCGACGTCACGCCCGTGCTGCTTGGCGTGCAACCCCAATCGCAGGTAGCGGCGGACCGCGACAAGACATACACGGTGGCGTGGACGCACCTGTATGGCCCGAAGCGCACACGCGTCTTCAGTACCACGCTGGCCCACAACGAAGCCGTGATGGCCGACCCGCGCTACCTCGACCTCGTGGCCAGGGGCGTGCTGTGGGCGGTGGGGCGGTTGTAACGCATGCCATGCTCCCCGCCCAAGTTCTGGCCAGTGGCCGCGGAGCAGCAGGGGTCTGTCCCCGCCAGTTGTCGGCACTATCTAAGTCGCTAGTGCTGATCAAGGGGACTGGGAGGAGAGATGGCATGCATGCCATCTCCGCTGCGCAGGCGGGAGCAGTGCTCCCGAAACCCCTGCTACGCCCCCGGTTTTTCGCCAGCACTCCAGCAATGCAAGCAAAGACGGGCGGAGTAGTCGCAGCACCGTAAATCCCATCGTCGACCAAAAACAATTCTTCCCGCCTCCGTTGTGGAAACGCTACCACTATTGCCATGAAATCGCTTTCACAAAAACCAACTCTCCGCTACTATCGTCGTCGGTACGTAATTACATAACAACAACGATTGGAGACCCATGAATACCACCGAAGTATTCCTGCTGGCGATGCTGCTGATTTTCGTCGTGCCATTCCTGATCTGGCGCGTCGGCAGGACCGATTATTTCGCACCGCTGGCCATCGTGCAGATCATCATGGGGATCGTCCTGGGCCCGGGCGTGCTGGGCATGGCGATGCCCGAGTTCCATAGCTTTGTCTTCACGCCCGACGTGATCAAGACGCTCAACGGCATCGCGCTGTGGGGCGTAATGCTGTTTGTGATGCTGGCCGGCATCGAACTGGACCTGAAAAAGGTGTGGCAGTACCGCGGCGAAAGCGCCACCACGGCCGGCCTGTCGCTGGGCATGCCGCTGCTGTTCGGCTGCGGCGCGGCCTGCCTGCTGCTTGCCTATCCAGGCTGGGTCGGGCCGAAGGCGGCCACCTGGCAATTCCTGCTCGGCACCGGCATGTCCTGTGCGGTGACGGCGCTGCCGGTGCTCGTGCTGCTGATGGAAAAGCTCGACATCCTGCGCCAGCCGATGGGCCAGCGCATCCTGCGTTATGCCAGCCTGGACGACGTGGCCATCTGGGGCGTGCTGGCGCTGATCATGCTCGACTGGGAGCGCGTGGGCAGGCAGGTCGGCTTCCTCGTCGCATTCGCCGTGCTGACCATGCTGTACCGCCGCCTGATGGTGCGCCTGTCGCGCAGCGACCGCTGGTACGTGGCGCTGATCTGGCTGGTGGCGTGCGGCTTTGGCGCCGACTGGGCAGGCCTGCATTTCATGGTCGGCGCCTTCCTTGCCGGTGTGGTGATGGATGCCGACTGGTTCGGCCAGGAAGAACTCGACAACCTGTTCAAGAACGTGCTGCTGGTGATGATGCCGGTGTTCTTCCTCAGCACCGGCCTGAAGACGAAGTGGGACATGGGCGGCTACGCGGTGTTCTTCGTGGGCGGCGTGCTGCTGCTCGCATCGGTGGGCGGCAAGCTTGCCGGCGCCCACATCGCCGGGCGCATGCTGGGCTGGAAGCCGGGCGAAGCATCCATCATCGGGTGGCTGCTGCAAACCAAGGGCCTGATCGAGATCATCTTCGCCAACATCCTGCTCGACAAGGGCATCATCACCAGCGAAACGTTCACCGCGCTGCTGCTGATGGCGGTGGGCAGCACGATGCTGACGATTCCCGTGGTGCACCCCAAGCTGAACCGGGCGCAGAACCGCGACCTGGTCGGTCAGGCCAGTTCCTGAAGGAGACAACCATGGCACGCAACGGACTCACGAAACAACAGGTCAGGGCGGTGCGCGACCAGCTGCTGGCGGCGGGGCGTTATCCGTCGGCCGACGCGGTGCGGCATGCGCTGGGCGACACCGGTTCGAAGTCGACCATCCACAGGTACCTGAAGGAGCTGGCGGGGGAAGACCCGGCGGACGTCGCGCGGCGCGACGAGACCGAACACGCGCTGCTGGCGCTGGTCGGGCAACTGGCCGAGCGGCTGCATGCGGATGCCGAAGGCAGCGTGGGCGCGCTGCTGGCCGAACGAGATCGCGCCTTGCGCCGCAAGGACGAGGAGCTGGCGGAACTGCGCCGCACGGTGGCCGTGCTGGCCGCCCGCGTGGCCGCGCTGGAAGGCCAGGGTGCTGCCGGCGTCGCGGCAGGCGGCCAGCGCGCGCTGCATGAACGCGTGATACAGGAACGAACGACACAGCGCAGCAGCCGCATCGAAGGGTTCGGCGATTTCGGCACGCTGCTGTCGAACTCGCGCTGCGGGCACCGCGACAGTTCGCCGTTCAGCATCCTGCTGGCCGGCGGCCGCTCCGACGTGCTCGATCCCGGCAGCGACTGGCCGGAACCCCTCTGACAGCGGACGTCAGCGCGAAGGCGCGATGCGTTCCAGCTTGCGGTCGAGCGCATCGGAACGCACGTCCAGGTTGCGCTCCGCCTGCTGCAGCTTGCGCTCGCTGGCATCGTCGATGGCGATGCCGCCCGGCGGCACGATGCGCGGTGTGATCACGACGATCGTCTCCGTCGTCAGACCGCCATCGTCCGTGCTGGAAAACGCCTTGCCCACCACCGGCAGGTCGGCCAGGAACGGCACGCCCTGGCGGCGATACGTGCGGCTGCTCTTGATCAGGCCCCCGATCAGCACGGCCTGGCCATCGTTCGCCACCAGCTGCGTATTGACCTCGGTGGTCTTCTTCGACGGAATGCCGGCCGATACCGTGCCCGAACTGACTTCCGGGCGCACCTTCATCACGATGCGGCCATCGGCATCGACGGACGGCGTCACGCGCAGGATCACGCCCGTATCGAGGAACTGGATCGATTCCGACGTCACGTTGTTGATCGTCGTCGTCAGCCGGTAGCCCAGCTGGTCGCCCACATTGGTCGTGGCTTCCTGGTCTTCCAGCGCCAGCAGGCGCGGCGTGGCCAGCGTGTGGACGCGGCCCTTGTTGCTGAGGGCGCTCAGGTAGACTTCGATATTGTTGTTGATCACGCCCAGGTAGAAGAGCGGGCCGCCACGGGTGGCGAAGCCCGTCGTGCCCACCATGTCCGGTCCATTGCTGTTGAAGACGCGCGACCAGTCGATGCCGAAATTCTCGGCCTGGTCCAGCGTGATCTCGAGGATCTTCGCTTCGATGAGGATCTGCTGCGGCGCCACGTCGATGGCGCGCAGCGCCCGCGTGGCGCGCTCGATGCCGGCCGCGGTCGATTCGATCACCACGCTCTTCGTTTGCTCCAGCACCGTCACGGTGCCCAATGCACCCACCTGGCGCGCCAGGATTTCGCCCACCTTCTTCACGTCCGCATAACGCACTTTCAGCGATTTCACCTGCGTGCCGGCGGCATCCTTGCCGCCCGCCTTTGGATCGGCAATGAGGAAACCGCCGGGCCGTTCGCTGACCGTGTAGCCACCCGCCTCGGCGATTGCGTGGACGGCTTCGCGCACGGTCAGGTCATACAGGTTGATCGACACGTTGCCACCCACGCCGCGCCCCAGCACGATGTTGATGCGCGCCGTGCGCGAGATCATGTTGAACAGCTCGGCGATGGGCGTGTCGCGGAACGTGTACGACATCACCGCAGTGGCCGCGGTGTCGCCAGTTGCGGTGGCCGCGGGTGCCGAAGCCGCGGCGGTATGGCCGGCCAGCAGCGCGCACAGCATGGCCAGGACGATCGGTCGGTGCCGGAGTTTCATTCGGTTTCCTTGTCACGTGGGCGGTCCTGCCCGGGTTCGCCCATCACGAGCAGTTCTCGGCGGCCGCCACGGGCCACCAGCACGCCGCGCGCATCGATGCGCAGCACGGTGTAGCCGGGCGCTTCGTCGCCCACCGCCACCACGTCGCCATCGATGTTGGCCAGCGAGCGGGCGCCGTTCAGGATCAGCGCGCGCAGGCGCAATGGCGGCGGCGGTACCGCCGCTGCCGCCTGGGCTGCCAGTGCCGCCGCCGGCACGGCCGGGGCGGGGCGGGCGAACGGATCGCGCAGGTCCGCGCCCAGGGCGGGCAGCGCGGGCAATCCGGCAAGCAGCAGGAGCAATGTCGAAACGGATTTCATGGCGTGATTGGAAGGCCGTAGATGGCCAGTTGCAGCGTGACCTCGCGCTGTGCGCCGGCCTCGCCGGGTTGCATGTCCAGCTGCACGATGCCCACGGCGGGCTGCGTACGCTCGATGTCGTCCAGCCACAAATGGATGGCGGTGTAAGTGCCGGTGGCGGTGATGTCGACGGTCTGCTGGCGCAGGCCCGCCGCGGCCTGTTCGGCACCCTGCGACGCCGAGGATACATCCACGCCGGCCCGCTTCGCGCTGCCGCTCACCGCGCCGATCAAGGCGAGCGGCGTGGGCGTGGTCTGCATCATGGGCGTCGGGGCAGGCCTGCCGGCTGCCGCCAGCGGCGCGTTGGCTGCGCGCATGGTGGCCGTGGCGGCGTTTGATGCCTGCAACGCTGTCACGGCCGCGCGCTGCTGCCGCCATGCCGCGAGCGGCGCACGCAGGCCCGCGCTCCACGCCAGCATCGCCGCGATCGCCACCACGCCGATACACAGAAGGTTCAGCTGGCGCGCGGGCATCGCCGCCAGCGCGGCGCGAAGGCGCTCGTTCATGGCAGGTCCTCCCATTTGAGCGTGACGACGGCGTGGAATCCGACTTCCCCCGCGTCGGCGGCGCCGCTCGATTGCAGCTGTACGGTGGCCACGCCGGGCGCGCGGCCGAGCCGTGCGAGGAAGGTGGTGACGGCTTCGTAGTCCAGCGCCTGCCCCGCGAGTTCGACGGTGCTGCCGGGCGGCACAGGAACGGCCGGTGCAGCGGACGGTGCAGCGGCCGGCTGCGCGCTGCCCGAGCCAATGGCGGTGCCGCCGACCGCCTGCAGGTCGCGGCGCAGCACGATGCCGGTCAGCCAGGCATCTGGCGGTAGGGCACCGTCGATGGCTTGCGCGAAAGCGGCCAGTTCGCCCTGGCGCCGCAGCGTGCGCAGCAGCGCATCCTGCCGCGCATGGCGTTCATGTTCTTCGCGCAGGGCGGCCTCGCGCGCCTGGCCGGCCTGTGCCTGCGTGGCCGTGGCCCGCAACTGCGCGGCCTGCCGGTCGAGCGCCGCAACCTGCCAGCGCAGCCACCCGCTGCCCGCCGCGCCGGCGAGCACCACGATGGCCAGTGCGACCGCCGTGCGGCGCAGCGCGTGGCGCACGCGGATGCCGTCGCGCCAGCTGCGCGGGATCATGTCGATATCAGCCACGCAGCCCTCCGCGCAGGGCCAGCCCCGCCGCCAGCGCTAGCGGCGTGGCCAGTTCGGTGGCGCGGGCCTCCGGCAAGGCGTGCTCGAAGGCGCCCAGCGGATTGAGCAGGTGCACCGGCACGTCGATCAGTTCGCCGATGCGCGCATGGATGTCCGGATAGCGCGCCAGGCTGCCGTTCAGGTAGATGCGGCTGATCGAACTGCCGCGCGTGCGCGATGCCACATAGACCTGGGTGTGCGCCAGTTCGTCGGCCAGTGCCCGGCAATCGGCGTGCAGGATCTCGCGGATGGCCTGGCCCAGCTCGTCCTGGGCATTGGCGCGGCCGCCGATGCCATGTTCCCGCAACAGATGCGTGGCCGTGTCGGGCGGCAGGTCGAGCGCCGTCGCGAGGCTGCGCGCCAGGCGCTCTTCGCCGAAGTCGATCTCGCGGTCGAGCATCAGGCGGCGCCCCCAGATCACCGTGAGGTAGCTCTTGCGGGCGCCGAAATTGAGCAGCGCGACGGATTGCCCGACCTCGTTGCCGTGCATGGTGCCCAGCAGCCGGCTGATCGCGGTGGGGCCGATGTCGAGCGCCAGCGGTTCCAGCCGGGCCGTTTCCAGCGTGGCCAGGTAGGCCAGCACGCGCGTCTGCAACGCCGCCGCCACGAGCACCTGCCGTTCGGTGCCGTCGGCATCGGCGCCGCGCACCTGGTAGTAGTCGAGCACGTGATCGGTGGCGGTGCTGCCGAGTTGCTCGGCGGCCGCCTTTGCCACGGCCTGCGCTTCCGGCTGGCCCGCGGCGAGGTGCACGGTGAGCGGCAGGATGCGCACGTCCGCCGGCGGCAGCGCCGATACCACGCGGCGGCCCTGGAACGGCGCCGATGCCAGCGCGGCGTCGACGAAGCGGGCCAGCCGCTTCGGCGCGGCAAACAGTTCGCCGCGCGGCAGCGGGTAAGGCACCGAGGCCGCGGCTCGCAGGTGCCAGCGCCCGTCGCGCACGTCCGCCTGCACGAGGTTCAGACGGCGGGCCGCGAAGTCCGCGCCGATGGGGCGGACGGCGGGCCGCTGGGCAGGCCGGGAGAACAATGCGGTCAATCGGCTCATGGTGTCAGCAAGCCTTTGCGGTGACGACCCGCAGCACGGGGCGCTGCGCGGCGCCGGCATCGAAGCTGTAGAAATTGGCGGACTGCCCCGGATTGGCAAGGCGCAGCAGCATCCCATAGTTGGCCAGGCGACCCGCCACCCAGCCGTCGACAAGTGACGTGACGTCCCACGAATACCTGCTGGCGCCGGCAACCGTGGTCGCGGCGGCGGCGATATCGCCGAAGTCGCCACCCGTCCAGCCCACGCCGGGCCGCGCGATGCGCCAGGTTGCGTTGCTGTCCCAGCGCGTCGTCATGCGGTGGACGCCAACCGGGCGGGTAACGGCGCTCGAACCATTCTGCGTCAGTGTCAGTGTCGCGGCCACAACGCGCATGTCGGCCGAGATTTCGCTGATGGGCCAGTAAAGCAGTGCATAGGCGCGGTCCGAAACAAGTGACAGGGTGTCATTCGCACCGTCGGCCATGAGGCGCGACGCGTCGATCGTTATATCCAATGCCGCCGCGGTCAGGTCCCGCGTTTCCGTTTTCGTGAAATCGACGATGTCGACTTCCTTGCGCTCGATCGTGCGGATCGTGTCGCCGCCAATAGTGCCGGTCGCCACGATATTCAGACGCTTGGAGGAGGCCTTGGCGACAGTTGCCCGGATGGTGCCCAGCCCGAATGCGGTCAGTGGAACGTCTTCGCTCATGCAGCCCGCCGCCTGGTTGCCCCACCTTGCCGCTGCCACCGCCGCTTCGGCGAGATAGCCAGCGGCCCGGCTCTCATAGTCGCCCTGCACGGCGATCGCATCCATGCTTGCGGCGCGGTTGACGCCGAAGGCCAAGGCGGCCATCGTGGCAAGCAGCAGCGCCACGATTAGCAGCAAGGCGCCGGACTGGCGGTTGTGTCGCGGGCTTGCCCTCATGGCTGCTCTCCGTCGGGCGTGCGGGGTCCCACGCGAACGGTGCGCGTGCGCGTTACCGTGGTGCCCTCGGCGCTCAGTGTCAATGCGATGGCCAACAGCGGCCGACCATCTACCACCTCGGGCGCCGATAGCTCGAAAGCCGCGACGTTGGAGGCGATGACGCTGCTGATGCCCGCTTTCCTTTCCACCAAGTCGGTACCTGTCAGCGTGTAGGTCACGGGGGCCAGCCAGCTTGCCGGTGCCACGTCGGTAACGGCTTTCGCCTCGGGCGTATCGGCTGCCGTGCGTGCGATGCGGCCCAAGGCAAGGCGGGCATTCTCGTTGAGATCGAGCGCCGCGCGCGTGATGCGCGCGCTGTCCGCGCCAGTGCGCAGCAGGTCGGCCAGCGGCAGCACGAGGATCGCTGCGATGGCCAGTCCGGCCAGCAGTTCCACCAGCGTGAAGCCGGTCTGCGCCTGTCGTTCGCTCATCGCGCCACCAGCGTAGTCAGGGGAAACTGGTTGCCGGCGTTCGTGTCCGCCAGTCGCACACCCACGTAAAGCAGATTGTCGCCGGCGTTACGAGTGCCCAGCGTGATCGTACTGTCATTCCCATAGCGTGCGATGAACACGCTGACCGCCGGGCATGCGGTGGTGGCATCCGTGGAATAGCTGGACGCCGTCGTCAGCGTGCGCGCCGCCGCCAGCAGCCGGTGATAGGGTTCGGCCAGCACCGTTTCCATCCGCGCGCTCACGCAATCGAGGTCGCGGCCCGCCTGCGCCGTGTTGCCAGGGGCGGCAAGGGCGTCGCGCAAGGCGTTCGCGGCCGGCACGAGGCAGACGGACAGCAGCAGCAGGGCCACGACGGCTTCCACCAGCGTCATGCCGGCGGCTGCCCGCTGCATGGGGCTGGAAGGAAACGATACGGACATGTTTTTTGGAGACTGGGTTCAGGATGCTGTCACGCGGCCAGCCGCGTTGACCGCGACCGTGCGGGTGGCGTTGCCCGTGCCGAGCACGATCGTGCCGGATTGCAGCGGCTGCGCCCGCACGGTGGCGCTGCCGGTGCCGCGCACCGGATTGCCGGCGCCATCGAAGGCAACCGACATTGCGGTCCCGCCGGCGGCAAAGACAAAGCTGCACCGGGCGAGGGCGACATGACCGCCCGCCGGCGCGGCAGCCAGCGCTACCGCATACGGCTGCCGGTTGCCCGGATGGGGAACCATCTGTTCGGCCAGGCTTGCGCCATCGGCACCGAGGCCGAACACGCGCACCTGGTTCCGTTGCGGTTCGCAGGTGAACATCCGCCATTCGCCGGTGCGCAACGCTTCATCGCGGGCGAACCGCAATGCCAGCACGACTTCGCCGGCGGCGGCATCGGCACGCGATTCGTCGACCGGCTGGGCTGACGGAATCGCCACCATTGCGGCGATCGACAGCACCGCGCAGACGGCGAGCATCTCAGCCAGCGTGTAGCCGCGAGGTGCCGGCCTGCTCACAATGGCGATTATCAGTGTGCCGAGTATGCGCGGCCATTCGGGTCATTGGCGGAGTTGTTCACGATGAACTGGCCCGTACCGGCGTTGTAAGCCCAGCCAGTTCCATTGGCGGCAGGAGCGATTGCGTTGGCATTGTTGGTGAAGACGACCGCCGCCGATCCGCTGACCGGTTCCGCCGGAATGCCGCGCGTAAGGTAGGGGCCGAAGCGGTACTCCCCGCCAGCGAGACGGCAGGTCTGCCCGGCCGCGTTCGAGGCGAATTGCAACTGTTCCTGCATGGCCAGCAACGTTCCGGCTTCACCGGTGCCGCCATTGCCCGCTGCGCAATTCGCACCGCCGGTCGACGCATGGATGCCAGGGCGCACCATGCCGGTGTGCTGCAGGCGATATTGCTCGATCGACGTGCGGATGCTGGTCAGGTTGGTATCCAGTGCCGCCAGCTGGGCATCGACCGTGGAAGCCGAAAACTGCGGAATCGCAATCGCCGCCAGGATCGCCAGGATGATGACGACGATCAGCAGTTCGATGAGGGTAAAGCCGGCCGCCGCCGCGCGCTTGAAAGTCTTGGACATGGTGTGCTCTGTGATGGAAAAGTCATCTTGGATGACTTTATGAGTAGAAATACGTAATTCCATAGAGTAACACGAAGATATTGCCTTGCAGACTCAAACTTTCGATTGCTTACTCTATCTGTCGTGCATCCGAAACACTTCAACGCGCCGCGCTTGATAGTTTGAAAATAGGCAGGATCAATGAGCTCACGATGGTCCCCACCATCACGCCCATCACCAGCAGCATCACGGGTTCGGCCAGCTTCGACAGCCGCGCTAATTGGCGGGTCAGTTCGCGGTCATAGGAATCGGCGATGCGGCCCATCACGCGGCCGAGCGTGCCGGTGGCTTCGCCCGTGGCGATCATCTGGCGCACGGCGACGGGCACGAACGGGCTGTTGTTGAAACCACTGGCGATACCCTTGCCCTCGGTGACATCCGTTTCCAGGTCGAGGATGAAACGCTGCACGTCAGCGTTCGTCACCACCGCGCGGCAGGCTTCCAGCGTGGCCAGGATCGTCACGCCCCGTTCCAGCGAAATGCCCATCACGCGCAGCAGCCGGGTCATGTAGATCTTGGCAAAGATATCTTTCAGCAGCGGAGCGCGCAGTTTCAGGCTGTCGAGCTTTTCCCGCACGTCCGGCCGGCGGGCCAGCAGCCAGCCGCCGCCGCCCAGCAGCGCCACGGCCGCCGCGACGAGGGCGCCATGCTGTGTCAGCGTGTTGCTGACGGCGAGCAGCACGCGCGTGGTCCACGGCAGCTGGTCGTGGATCGATGCGAACAGCGCGGAAAACTTGGGGAACACGGAAACGAGGATGAACAGCACCACGGCGCCGGAAAACGCCATCAGGAACAATGGGTAGGAGAGGGCGGAGACCAGCGTGGCGCGCAGCCGTTCCTCATTCTCGTCCATCTCCACCAGCTGGGCCAGCACCTCGCCCATGAAGCCGCCGGCCTCGCTGGCCGCCACCAGGTTCACATAGGTGACCGGGAACAGCGGATGTTTCGCCAGCGCGGCGGAAAAGCGCTCGCCGGCCAGGATGTCGTCGGAAATCGTGCCGATCATTAGTCGCAGTTGCGGGTGGTCGGTCTGCTGGAGCAGCGACTGCAGCGCCGCGTGCAGCGGCACGCCCGTTTCCAGCAGCAGCGCCAGGCGTTCGGTGAACAGCACGCGCTCGCGCACGCCGGGCGCCCGCTCGCCGAGCGTGATGCGCAGCGTGGCCCTGGGCTGGCCGGTGGAAACGGGCGGGTCGAGTTCGATCGGCATCGGAATAATCAGTGCGCAGGCGTTACAGCGAATGCACCACGCGGGCGATTTCTTCCGGCGTGGTGTGGCCTTCGAACGCGCGCGCCATGCCGTCGGCATACAGGTCGTGATGCCCCGTGGCGTTCACATGCGCCGCCAACTGGTCCTTGCTGGCATTCGCCACGATCATGCGCTGCAAGTCATTCCCCACTTCCAGCAATTCATAGATGCCCATGCGGCCCTTGTAGCCGGAGTCGTAGCATGCCGGGCAGCCGCGCCCGCGCATCAGGCGCAGGTCGCCCTTGCCCCGGTAGCGGTAGGCGGCCGCCGCTTCCGGCGTGGCCAGGTAGCTGGTGCGGCACCCCTGGCACACGCGGCGCACGAGGCGCTGCGCCATCACGCCGATCAGTGCCGACGACAGCAGGTAGGGCTCCACGCCCATTTCCACCAGGCGCGACACGGCGCCCAGCGTGTCGTTCGTGTGCAGCGTCGTCAGCACCAGGTGGCCGGTCAGCGCGGCCTGCACCGCGATCTCGGCGGTCTGGCGGTCGCGGATCTCGCCGATCATGATGATGTCCGGGTCCTGGCGCAGCACGTGCTTGAGGATCTTCGGGAACGTCAGCCCGATCGCATCGTTGACCTGGTTCTGGTTGATGATGTCGAGCTGGTACTCGACCGGGTCCTCGATCGTGACGATGTTCTTTTCGATGCTCTTGAGATGGCTGATCGCCGCATACAGGCTGGTCGTCTTGCCGCTGCCGGTCGGCCCCGTCACGAGGATCAGCCCGTGGCTGCGGCCCAGCAGGCGCTTGAACGCCGTGACTGCGCCATCGTTCATGCCCAGCTTGTCCACGTCGAGGATCGACTGGTTCTTGTCGAGCACGCGCAGCACGACTTTTTCGCCGTAGATGCCCGGCAGCGACGAGAAGCGCAGGTCGACGGTGCGGCCCTGCGTGGCCACCTGGATGCGGCCATCCTGGGGCAGCCGGCGCTCGGCGATGTCGAGATTGGCCATCACCTTCAGGCGCGAGACGATGGCCGGATGCTGGTCCACCTTCGGCGCCATCACTTCATACAGGATGCCATCGATGCGCAGGCGGATGCGCGCGCGGTTGCGCGAGATCTCGATGTGGATGTCGCTGGCGCTGTCGCGGATCGCGCGCTGGATCACGGCGTTGACCATGTTGATGATGGGGCTGGCGCCGGCCATCTCGTCGATCTGCGTGTAGTCGTCGGGGATCGTCGATTCGATCAGTTCGAGGTCGCTGGCCTCCGTGTGCACGAACTCGGGCAGCGTGCCGCCATATGCTTCGTCGGCCACGCGGCGGATGTCGGCCGGTGGCGCGATCGCGATGCGGATGCGGCAGCCGGTGCGGGTGCGCAGCTCGTCGATGTGGTGGATGGCCTGCGGGTCGGCGCTGGCCACCGTCAGCGTATCACGCACCTGGAACAGCGGCAGCACGTTCAGGCGGCGCGCGGCATCGCGGTCCAGCAGCGCCAGCGCCGCCGGGTCGTACAGGCCGGCGCGCAGGTTCACGTAGGGCAGGTTCAGCTGGTCGGCCAGCGCGGCATACAGCGCCGCCTCGCTGATCCACTTGCGCTCCACCATGATCAGGCCCATGCGCTTGCCGGTCTGCTCCTGCAGGCGCGCCGCCTCGGTCACCTGCTCGGGCGTGGCGGCGCCCCGTTCGACGAGGATGTCGCCCAGCTTGCTGCCCGGTTCGCGCGCCCGCCGGGGCGCCACCGTGCGGGCGTCGAACGGCGGCAGCTGCTCGTGCAGCCCGGTGGCGGCGAGGATTTCCTGCAGCAGCGGGTTCGGGTAGGCCAGCTTCAGCCAGCCGCCCAGCGCCGCCAGCCGTTCGGCCATGTCGGCCATCATGCCCAGCGCGCGGCCGGACAGCAGCGGCACCTTGCCCAGGTCGACCACGATCGACACCTGGTGCTGGCCGATACACTCGTTCAGCGCCGCCTGCAGCGCGCGCACGGCCTCCTCGGCCACGAGCGCCGTCACCGGTGCGAGATACGTCATCGCACCGATGCGGCTGCGGGTGATCGTGTCTCCGCCGGTCAGCGCGCTGGTCAGCCCGCCGGTGACCCCGCTATTCATGCGGCCGTGGTCTCCGGCAGCGTGTCGCGCGAGATGCCGAATGCGGCGATCCAGTCCGGCTCGGCGAGGCACAGTCCGGCGAAGGCGTCGACGACGGCCGGGTCGAGCTGCGTGCCGGCCACGCGCGCGATCTCCGCCATCGCCACCTCGTGGCTGCGGCCGGCGCGATAGGCGCGCGAGCTGGTGATCGAGTCATACGTATCGGCCACGGCGATGATGCGCGCGTTGTACGGGATATCGTGGCCTTCCAGGCCATGCGGGTAGCCCGTGCCGTCGTACTTTTCCTGGTGGTGCCGCGCGCCCGGCACGGCCCCCTTCAGCCGGTCGATGTGACGCAGGATCTCGTAGCTGCGCTCCGGGTGCACCATGATGAAGGTGAACTCGTCGCGCGTGAGGCGCCCCGGCTTGCACAGCACCGCGTCGGGAATGCCGATCTTGCCCACGTCGTGCAGCAGCGAACCCCAGAACAGGTTGTCCAGTTCGCGCGGCGGCAGGCGCAGCGCGCGGCCGATCTCCATCGAGATGTGGTGCACGCGCTCGGAGTGGCCGCGGGTGTACGGGTCCTTGGCTTCCACCGCCTCGATCAGCGCGGCTGCCATCTGCTGGTTGAACTTGCTCGTTTCAGCCAGCATGCTGTGCATGCGCGACAGGCTCGACAGATGGTTGGCAAGCACCTCGCCCAGCTTGCGGTCGCTGTTCGTGAAATCCGGCTTTTCGGCGTGGTTCAGCAGCACGAGGATCGCCACCACGGATTTATCCTGGAACACGGGGCAGCACAGGATCTTGAACGGCATGTCGGTGAAGATGTAGGCGCGGCGCGGGTCGTTCGCATCGTTCATCACGATGGGCTGGCGCGACGAGTGCGCGAAGCGGTACAGGTCGCCGCGCATTTCCACGAGTACCAGGTCGAGGTTGTGGATCGGCGCGGACAGGTTGGTGGCCGACACACACAGGTTGTCGCCCGGCTTGATGAACGCGGCAACGTCGGCGTTCATGTGTTCTGCCCAGCTTTCCAGCAGGTTGCCGAACATGTCTTCGCCGCTCGTCATGTCCTGCACCTGGCGGTCGATCGCGTAGACGAGGTGCAGTTCCTCGTAGCGGTCCGACAGTTCGTCGGCCATCGCGTTCAATTCGCCGTGCGTCACGTAATCGTCGCCGATCGACGCGGCGATATCTTCCAGCGCCTCGGCCAGCGCATCCCATTCGAATGGCGCGTCGGCCGCGCCATCGACACGGGCCACGCGCACCGCCAGCCAGCCGAGCCGCCGGCCCTTCGACATGACCGGCTGGTACAGCAGGGTCGCGTCAGGCGCGTCGTGCCGCTGCATGCCTTCGCCATCGGTCTGCCATACGAAGCCCTCGGGGTTCAGGTGCAGCAGCCATTGCTCCAGGTCGGTGTGCCCCGGCGCCGTCCAGCATGGCACGCCGGCGGCATCGCACACGGCCAGCGCCTGGTCGGCGCCGGTGATGCGCTGCAGCCAGCGGGCGTGGCGGGAATGATCGAGACTGGACAGGAAACTACGGGGCATGGCTGGACTCCGGCAAATTGCTCGCTGCCGCCAGGGCAGCGAAGTGGCGCCCCAGCCGCGCCACCAGCTGGCGCGGACTGAGGGGTTTTTCTAGGAATTCGGTGTTGGCGACGGCGCGCGCCCAGGCGCGTTCGTCGAGCGCCGTCATCGACGTCATCACGAGGATCAGGAACGGGTGGTCCGGGTAGGTGCTGCGCGCCAGCGGGCACAGGGTGCGGCCGTCCATGCCATCCATCTGGATATCGCTGATCAGCACATCGGGCAGGCGCTGCGCCATGGCCGCGAGCGCGGCGTGGCCGTCGCCGGCCGTGGCCACGCTGTAGCCTTCACGTTCGAGCGCGAGCCGCAACACGCGCAGCACGTGCGGCTCGTCGTCCACCAGGAGAATGTGATGTTGGGTCATAGGACTGCCGCGCCGGCCGGGACAGGCGCGCTTTTCAGGTGAATGGAGAACGTGCTGCCGACACCGGGTTCGCTGTCGACGGCGATGCGGCCATGGTGCAGTTCGACGATCTGCGCGGTCAGGTACAGGCCCAGGCCATGGCCGCCACGGGCCACCGGCGCGCCGCTTTCGCTGACGCGGTAGAACTTTTCAAAGATGCGGTCGCGGTCCGGCGCGGCGATGCCGATGCCGGTATCGCGCACGCTGATGACGATCTCGTGGCCATCGTTGCGCGCGGCCAGCGTGACGCTGCCGCCCGGGCGGTTGTACTTGATCGCGTTCGTCAGCAGGTTGTTCAGCGCAATGCGGAACAGGTCCTTGTCGATGGTGACGGCATCGAGGTCGCGCGGCAGGTCGAGGGCCACGTGCAGGCCCTTGCCCTCGGCGCGCGGGATGGCCTGGTCATAGGCGTCGCGCAGCATGTCGTCCAGGCGCACGCGGTTGCGCTCGGGGCTCATGCTGCCCGCATCGAGCTTGCTTACGTTGAGCAGGTTGCCGACCAGCGCGTTCATCCGCTCGATCTCGTCCTGGATCACGTTCAGCGATTCCACGCGCAGGCTTTCCTCGTCGGCATCGGCCAGCATCTCGGCATACATGCCGATCACGTTCAGCGGCGACTTCAACTCGTGCGACACGTGGGCCACGAAGTCGTTGCCGGCCTGGCGTGCCAGTTGTTCACGCGTGACGTCGCGCAGCACGACGAGCGTGCCGAACGACATCGCGCCATGTCCGCCACTGAGCGGCTGCGCGGTGGCGCACAGCTGGCGGCCTTCCACGTTCGCCGGCGCGAACTCCACGCTCTGCGGGCGGGCCCCATCGCGGGCGGCACCGCTGTAGCGGGCCAGCAGCGTGCGCAGCGCCGTGTCGCGGCACCAGTCGTCGACCGGCTTGCCCAGCAGCGCATCGGCGGGAATGCCGAGCAGCGGTTCGACCTTGCCGGAGACGAAGGTCACGTCGCCGCCCGGATCGAGCATCAGCAGGCCGTCCGGCAGCGAGTGCAGCGCGGCGTTCAGTTTCTTGCTGCCGTATTGCAGCAGGCGGTTGTCGGCGGTCGATGTGCGCGCGCCCAGTTCCAGCCGGGCGACGCGCTCGCCGGCCTGCGCGAGATAGCCCTGCATGCCAGAGACCAGTTCGCGCATGTCGTCCACCCGGCTTGACGGCTGATCCGGCGCGGCGAGCTGGCGCAGCTGGTCGTGCAGGCCGGCCAGCGGCGCCATCTCGCGCTTGATCACCAGGTAGATCACCGGCACCACGAGGAACATCATCAGGGCCAGCAGCGCCAGGAACGACACGTCGCGCGCCAGGACCGCGAAACGCGGCTGCTGGAAACCCACGCGCACGAAGGCGGTGCCGCGGCTGCGGTCGGTCATCGGGCCATAGAATTCGCGCAGCACGGGGCCGGCCGCGGAAGGGGGCAGTTCCCGCTCGCCGAAGCCGCTGGCCGCATCCGGCGGCAGCGCCACGCGCGGCGTCATCGTGCCGCGGCTGGCCACTTCGGCCAACGTGCGGCCATTCGCGTCCGTGATCGCGGCATAGGCGAAATTGCCATCGTCATGGTAGGCCAGCAGGGCATTGAGCAGGCCGGCCGTCTTGCCGTCATCGAGCTGCGCGACGGGAATGCCGCTCAGCGACTTCGCCAGCCCCACGCCTTTCACGCGCACCTGCGCCGCCTGGCTGTCCTGCTGGCGCATGACGAGCAGCGTGACCACGAGCGTGATCGCCGCGAGCGCGCAGGCGATCAGGATGATGCCAATACGGTTGAGCTTCATGTCGGGAGATATGGGAATGGAGTACGGGCGGAATTAACGCCATGCAACTATAGAATGAAAGTTGCATTGAGGCAAATCAAATCATCGGGATGGTGCACGGATACAACGGCCGGAAGGATTGCATGGTCAACCGGACAAGCTTTTACCTTCGTTGTGACAGTGTGCGAGTTTTCAAGCCTTGCCCGACTGCTATCCTTGCCGTTTTTGCAAGCCGCGCTATGCCTGCCTGGCGCCGGGCGTCATCGACTGCCGCAATGCGCCGGATGACAGCATATTGAATTGACCATCACCGAAAGGAGTCTCATGCAGCACCACCTTCTTATCCTCGCCGTCGTTGCCACCACCACGCTGACCGCTTGCGGCAGCAAAACCGATGCAAATGAAAAGAACTTCGGCGCGGCCCTGACCCAGTATTTCGACAAGAAGGGCGAATTGTGTCTCGATACGCGAAAATGGCCAGTGGACATATCGGAGTCGGACCTGCGCTTCCAGAAGGACATGCTGCACAGCAATCTCAACCGCATGGCGGCGCTGGAAGCTGCGGGGCTGGTCAAGAGCCAGGACATCGAAGTGGAGGGAAAGAGCTGGGATGGCAAGCCGAATGGACGCATGTTCAAGATGAAGCGCTACGAACTTGCCGATGCGGCAAAGCCATACATGAAGGAACGCGACGTCAAATCCATTGGACTCAACGGCAGCACCACCGTCAAGCAGGTCGACCTTTGCTGGGGCAAGAAAGCGCTCGACAAGATCGTGAAATGGGAAGGACCGATGAGCTTCGGCGAATACAAGGAGGCGAACGTTGTCTACACCTACAAGATCGACGATGCCGCCGCCTGGACAAGGACACCCGCCGTGCAGGCGGCTTTCCCGGCTGTCAAGATGCTGCTCGATGGCGCAGGCAGCAAGGAGAGCAAACACGGCGTGAAGCTGACCAGCGAGGGCTGGGAATCGCGGGGCCTGGACTGATCGCGCAGCGCATCTCCAACGCATCCATAACAGTCGCCAGCCCGGCACCGCGCCTCCTGGAACGCGGGCGATTCAGTGCCGGTCGTTCTCTCCCTTCGGCGGCTGCGCCAGCACCCACATGAAGTACAGCGCCTTCGCCGCCTTCGCCCGGGTGACGACGGCTTTCGGTTCCAGCAGCCGCCCGTTGGCCATGCGCCCGCGCGCGATGCCGGCTTCGGAGCGGATCAGGCCCAGTTCATAGGCGTCGCGCAGCTTGGCGACGTACGCCGGCAACACCGCCGCCGTATCCTCCAGCTGCGCCCAGCGCACGAGCGGGTAGTACATCGCCCCCTGCGCACCGCTGTCCAGGTTCGGGTCGTAGCCGGGGCTGCCGGGCAGGATGGTCTTGCCGTTGTAGTCGGTCATGTACGCCGGCTTCGCCGTGAACTTCGCATGGTAGGCGTCGTGCAGGATGGCGCCCATCGTTTCGCGCGTGAGCGGGCCGTCGGTGTAGCGTGGCCGCGCCGCGTCGGGCAAGGCCATCACCTTCTTCAATGCCGCGACGAATTCTCCCGCCGCCATCGGCGATTGCGGGCTGAAATTGCCTTGCGCATCCTTGCGCAGCGCACCCAGTTGCAGCAGCTTTTCAATCTGGTTGCGGTAGTAGGCGCCGTCGCCACCGGCGATATCGTTCGCGATCTCCGGGTAGATCGCGGACCAGTCGTTCGCCGCCACCGCCGCGCGCACGTCGCCGTCCAGTTGCGCCACGATGCCGGCTGCCACCTTGTCGCCGGCCGCGGCCAGCCGCGCGAGCTCCGTCACCACCAGCCGCGCGTACTGCTTCGACAGGGCTTCCTTGTAGTGCGTGCCGTCGATCTTGTTGGCCGGGTGGCCATTGGCGTAGCTGCCATCGTTGGTCTTGCCCGGCGTTTCGCCGGCCTCGATCGACATCACCATCGCCGTGATGGCATCCACGCCGGCGGCGTTGTAGTACGCCACGCTGCGCGCGTTCAGGTCCACCACGGTCACGCCCAGTTCGGCACCGAGCTTCTTCATCAAGTCGGGGAAACGGCGCTTGCTGAACGAATTCACGTACGGCTCGCCCGCCTTCTGGGTGCCGTTCACCCGCGACATCGGCGTGACGAACACCGGCACCATGCCGCGCGCGCGGATCGCCGGCAGGTACACCGAGCGGATCATTTCCTCGTACATCGCCTCGGTGGCACCTCGGCCGTAGCGTTTCGCCTCGTCGGTACTTTCATCGTTGTGGCCGAACTGGATCATGACCACGTCGCCCACGCGGCCCGCCATCAGCAGGTCGTTCAGCCGCCCTTCGGCATATGCGTTGCGGAACGAGCGGCCGCCCATCGAGTAATTGAGCACCTTCACTTTCGCCGGATCGAACAGGCTGTCGAACACCTGGCCCCAGCCGCTCATCGGCGCCTCGTCGAACGTGTAGGTCTTCACGGTGGAGTCGCCCAGCGTGAACAGCGCCGGGCGCTCCCCGGCGGCGCGCTGCTGGGGAGCGATCGGCGCGAGCACGATCTCCGCCACGCCGACCGGCACGCCCGCTTTTTTCGGCTCGATCTCGATGTCGATGAAGTCGCGCCCGTTCACGTAGCGGTAGGACCAGTCGCGCCCTTGCGCCGTCACGCGGGTCCCGTTCGGCATCAGGCTGGCCGCATCCCAGAATCCGGGGGAAACCAGCCGGCTGGTCTGCATGCCGGTGATCGACACGGTCGTGTCGGCGGCGTCTGACGTGGTGCGTACCTTCACTGCATACGCGCCCGCCGGCGCCTTGATGCGGAACGCCATGCCGAAATTGTTGTAATGGTCGGTGGCGGCGTTGGCATCGATGACCGCTTCGGTGATCGTGCAGCCGTCGCTGCCGCAGCGGATGCCTTCCGTATGCACGGGGCGCACGGGCAGGGCGGCCGTCTGGTTGACGAAGCCATGGCCAGCGGCGGCGTCATACAGGGGCGCGTGGCCGTTCCACTTGACCGCCACCGCGCCCGGCGCAGGGCGGCCGGTGAAGTCGAAGCGCAGTTCGCCCGGCTGCGCCGCGGCCGCCACGGCTGGCACAGCCATGCACGCGGCGAGCATGAATGAAACGCCGCACCGGCGCCGATGATTTTGCATGAACATCCGGATTTCTCCCGTTTTTCTCACGCTTAGGGCTGTGCCTTCCTCGGCCCGTAGTGATACGTCTTCACCTTGTCGGTAATGACCACGTCCGGGTTGTTCAGCAGCTTGATCATCTCGAACCCGGCCAGCAGCACGGGCCCGTAGCCGGCCATCGCATTGATGCTGGTGGGCCGGTTGTAGTAGTACACGTGGTCGCTGGCGAACGTGGTGGCCGTCACCCCGTCCACCACGCTGCCGTCCGGCTTGATGCGCGCCGAGATGCCGGCCCATCCCGCCTGGGCGATGGAGCCATAGGTGGTGGGGCTGATCCAGCCCTGGTTGATCGCATGCGCCAGCGCGTAGACGAACATCGCCGTGCCCGAAGTCTCCAGGTAGGAGTCGTGCCGGTCCAGCATCTGGTGCCACATGCCTTCGCCGGACTGCTGCTTGGCGATGCCGCGCAGCGCGCGCCGGTGCTGCGCCAGCACCTTTTCGTAGCCGGGGTGGCTCTTCGGCAGCACGTCGAGCAGGTCGGACATGGCCAGCACCGCCCAGCCGTTGGCGCGGCCCCAGTAGAACTCGGGCGCATCGGGATTGTTCTGGTTCCAGCCATGCGTGTACAGGCCGATCTGCTTGTCGAACAGGTATTTCGAGATGCCGAGAACGTTCTTCACGGCGTCATCGTAGTAGCGCTTTTCTCCCGTCATGCGGCCCATCTCGGCCAGCGCGGGAATGCTCATGTACATGTCGTCCGCCCACACGGACCACGCCTGTGGGCGGTTGCGTGCCAGCGTGCCATCCTTCAGCCGCACCTGCTTGTTGTGCACCCAGTCTGCAAGGGTGGCGATGACGGGCGACATGTCCGGCCCGATCTTTTCCAGCCGCGCGCGCACCAGCGCCGCGCACATCGAGCCCGAATCGTCGAGCGCATGGGGTTTTACCCAGCGCGCAAAGCTGTTCGCGCGGCCCAGCTTGAACTGCTTTTCCTGTTCCGTGAAATAGCCAAGGCGCTGGTAGAAGAAGTCGAGGTGGCGTTCCGTCATCGCCGTCCACTTCGGATCGCCCGTCACGCGGCGGCCCAGCATCAGGCCCGCGTGCATCACGCCCATCTCGTAGTTCATGATGCCGAAATCGTTCGGCGACGGTTCCACGACCGCGCCGGTGACCGGCGCGCTGAAATCGGTGACCGGCTGGCCCGTGGCCTTGTCGACGATGCGGCTCGGCGTGGCGCGGTCGATGAAGCCGCGCACGACATCGAGCTGCGCGGTGATCTCGGCCACCACGGGCAGCTTGTACGGCACCGGGTAGGTGCCTTCCAGCGGATCGTTGAGGTTCTTGTTGTCCGGATTGCGGTACGGGCCCGCGGCGTGCGCGGTCGTTGCCGCCAGCGCGGCCAGCAGGATGCACAGCGTCAGCTTCTTCATTTGCTCACCCGGAAGTAGTCGGCATCGAGCCAGGCGCCGGAAGGCGCCAGCGCATCGCTGGCGCTGTAGAAGCCCATTTGCGCGCCCACCCAGTGGCCCTTCGTGGCGGCGAAGGGCGCCCCCGCGTCGACGAACCGCTTGCCATCCACGCTGTACTGGAACCGGGCATTGGCGCCTTCGGCGATCGTCATGCGCAGCGTCAGCGCGGCCGGCGCTTTCGGCAGCAAAACGGTGGCGCTTTCCGTGCAGCGCGGCTTGAACGGCGTGCACGTGGTGTACACGAGTTGCAGGTCCTTCCCGCGCTGGTGCAGGCCCAGCGCCGCGTAGCTCTGGCCATTCAGGATCAGCCCCGCGCGGTCGCCATCCTTCGCGCCGCGCAGTTCGATACGCGTCTCGGCGGTGAACGTCGTGGCGGGCAATTTCTGGGTGAGGATGTTCGGCGCGGCGCGCACGAATTCCTTCGATGCCGGCACCGCCTGCACGGGCAGGCGCAGGTGGCCGGAACGGGCGGCCAGCGAATACCAGCCATCGCGTGGGTTGGCGTTCCACTGCCACTGCAGGCCCAGCGCCTTGCCGTCGAATTCGTCGGTGGTGGTCGGAACGGAGACAGGCTGGCCCGCCACCGGCTTGTCGTACGTGGCGACCGGGTTGCCCACGCCGGGCTTCGGCCCCTGCTTGCCGATGACCGGCCAGCCGTCCTGCCACGCCATCGGCTGCAGATGCACCACGCGGCCGTAGGCCTTGCGATCCTGAAAGTGCAGGAACCAGTCCTTGCCATCCTGGGCGCGCACCCAGGCGCCCTGGTGCGGGCCGTTGACGGGCGTGTCGCCCTGTTCCATCACGATGCGGTCTTCATAAGGCCCGTCGATGGTGCGCGCACGGAAGACGGACTGCCAACCGTGCTCCACACCGCCGGCGGGCGCAAACACGTAGTAATAGCCTTCGTGCTTGTAGAACTTCGGGCCCTCCAGCGTGCGGTAACCCGGCAGCTTGTCGCCGTCGACGATGACCTTGCCTTCGCTGTCGAGCAGGCGGCTGCCGTCCGGCGCCATGCTGCGCAAGGTCAGCCGGTTGTTGATGCCCGCGCGGCTCTTCGCCCACGCATGCACCAGCCAGGCCTTGCCATCGTCGTCCCACAGTGGCGACGGATCGATGATGCCCTTGCCCGGCAACAGCAGGTGCGGTTCGCTCCACGGGCCCTTGAAATCCGTGGCCGTCGTCACGTACACGCCATGGTCCGGATCGGGATAGAAGATCCAGAACTTGCCGTCGTGGTGGCGCAGGCAGGGCGCCCACACGCCACCACCGTGGCGCGGCGTCGAGAAGTGCGCGACCGGCACCTGTTTCGGCAGGGCGTGGCCCACCAGCTGCCAGTTCACCATGTCCTTCGATTGCAGCAGCGGCAGGCCCGGCGCGCTGTTGAAGCTCGACGACGTCATGTAGAACGTGTCGCCGACGCGCACCGCATCCGGGTCCGAATAGTCGGCATCGAGCACCGGGTTCTGGTACTTGCCGTTGCCGAGATCCGGTACCCACGCCTCGGCGGCATGGCCGGAGAGGGCAAGGAGAAGGAAAGGAACGGCGCGCAGCGTGGTGGTCATCTTCATGGCATGCCTCAGAAGGTGTAGTTGACGCGCACGTTCCACGCGCGGCCGATCGGCTTCGACACGTTCTGCGCGAACACCACGCGCGAACCGATGCGCTGGTTCGACAGCGGCGGGTCTTCGTCGAGCAGGTTGTTGACGCCCAGCGTGAGCTTCAGCTTGTCCGACACATTCCAGTTCGTGGCCAGGTTGTACAGCGTGTAATGGTCGATCTGGTTGAAGTAGGGCTGGCCCGGCTTCTGGTTCGGCTGCGCGTTCGTGTCTTCGTAGTGCGACGTGTAGGCCTGCGTCAGCTGCGCGCCGAACTTCTTGTAGTTCCACGACACGCGCAAGTTGTGCTTCCAGCGGTACACATAGGTATTGGCCGACGTGGACCCGGTGGCCAGCGCGCCCGGCCTGCCCACGCTGTCGACCCATTCGCCGCCTTCGTCGTTCTGGCCTTCGTAGCGGTCGACATAGGTGCCGTCGAGGCCCACGCCGAACTTGCCCCACTGCGTGGTGGGCCAGGTGTAGCTCACGGCGGTATCGATGCCGCGCGTGCGCAGGCCGCCCATGTTCAGGCGCGTCTTGACGATGTAGTCCAGCGTGCCGTCGGCGTTGCGCACGAACAGGTCCTGGTACTGGCCCAGGTTGTCGAAGATGGAATCCTCGGTGATCTGCGCGATCGTGCCTTTCATCTTGATCGACCACCAGTCGAACGACACGGAGAGGTTCTTCACGGGCGAGAGCACGATGCCGGCGGTGAGGGTGCGGGCTTTTTCCGGCTCCAGGTCGGGGTTGGCGCCCTGCAGCGTGACCAGGTTGGTGTTGCACACGCGTGCCGGGTCGAGGTTCAGGCCCGCATAGCGCGGATCGGTGGTGAGGCTGCCGGTGCCGGGCACGGAAGGCGTGGCGCTCGGGCACAGCAGCGGGTCATCCCACTTGCCGGTCGAGGGCGTGCGCGTTTGCGGGGTGCCGTACAGTTCCGGCAGCGTGGGCGCTCGGAAGCCCGTGCTCGCGGTACCGCGCAGCAGCACGGTCTGCGCGGGCTGCCAGCGCACGCTCAGCTTCGGGTTGACGGTGTTGCCGAAATCGCTGAAGTGGTCGGCGCGCACCGCACCCGTCAGCGTCAGCTCTTTCGTCACCGGGGCATCCGCTTCCAGGTACAGCGCGGTGACCTTGCGCTCGCCGCGCGGGTAGGAATTCGGCGTGCCGGACACCTTGTAGGTGACCTCGTTGGCCACCGGGTCGGTGGCATCGCGATAGGTTTCGCGGTGCCAGTCGCCGCCGATCGCCAGCGTCAGCGGGCCGCCCGGCAGGTCCAGCAGCGGGCGGGCGATGTTGAAGTCGGTACCCACGTAGCCCACGCGCGCAACGCGGTAGGTCAGGCCGTCGCGGCGGATGCTGTCCAGGTATTCGGCGCCTGCGGCGTCCTGCGCGCCGAACGGGTTCAGCGTGCCGTTTGTTACGCCCTCGTAGATGCCATCGGTCGCGAAGAAGCCGCTGATCCAGCCCACGGCGCGCTTGCTCTCGGCGGCGGTCACGCCCACGCGGTAATCCCATCCCATGAATTCGCCCTGGTCGGCGATCACCAGGCGGCGCGTGTTCTGGCGGTCATCCGTCCTGGCGGGACCCGCTTCGTCCATGCTCCAGGTCAGCGCCAGGTCCTGGTTCGTGACGCCGGCAACGCCCGGCACGCCGCCGCTGCCACCCGGATACCACTTCGAGGATGGCGTGATGAACAGCGGCTTGCGCACGCCGGGGTTGTACTTGTCGTAGTCCGTCTGGGCGCCGAAGACCTGCGGCGGATTCATCGCCTTGATGAACGATTCCGTGGCCAGCAGCTCCACCGTCAGCAGGCTGTCGCCATGGTGGCGCAGCGAGGCGCGCGTGAACAGCGAAGCCTGCATGTTATCGGGCAGCAGCTGCGGGTACAGGTCCGGGTCCAGGATGCAGGTGCCCACGCCGGCGCCGGTCGCCTTGGACGAAGGAATCGTGTACTGCGCGCCGCCGTACGGGGCAGCGCAGCCGTTGGCGAAATACGGGTTGCCGGTGCGCGTGGTGGGCTTGCCGTTCTGGTAGACGGTAAAGTTGGCCGGCGCCGACGACGACCCGGCCACGGCGGACGTGAACGGATTGCCGCCCAGCTGGGCGATCAGGTTTGGATCGCTGATATTGGGGCGGTCGCTCTGCGCCAGGCGGGCGCGCTGCTGGAAGTCCAGGGCTGCATAGACGTTCCAGCCCTGTTCGGCCAGGTCGCCGATGCCGCTGACGATGCTCACGCGCTGCTGGTCGCCGCCGCCATGGCGCTCCGGTTGCACCCAGCCGCCCGTGACGGTGGTGCCATTGTGCGTGCGCTTCGTGATGAAGTTCACGACGCCGGCGATCGCATCGGTGCCGTAGATCGACGAGGCGCCGTCGCGCAGCACTTCGACGCGCTCCACGGCGCTCATCGGCACCACGTCGACGTTGACGGAGCTGGCACCGACTGCTTCGTTCGGCAGGCGCCGGCCATTGAGCAGCACCAGCGTGCGGTTCGTGTTCAGGCCGCGCATATTGATCATCGTGCCGCCGCCACCGCCGCCGACCGGTTCATTGGTGGAGCCGACCGTCAGCGACGTGGCCACCTCGGACATCGTGGTCAAGCCGCGCGCCACCAGCTCTTCGGACTTCAGCGTGGTGAGGGGCAGGGCGTTTTCGGTCGCCAGCTGGCGGATCGAGGAACCGGTCACTTCCACGCGCAGCATGGGCGAGTCTGCTTGAGGCGTGGCTTGTTGCGCGGCTTGTTGCGCGATTTGCTGGGCGGATGCCGTTTGCGTGAGCGTGACAATGGCAAGGGCGATCGCGGACAACGCGATCCGCTGGGGAATACGGTGCATCTGGTCTCCTGTTCGTTCTTTGACGGTGCTGGTTGCACGGTGGTCAGGCCGCTGAGTATTTGGCCTGACCAACCTTTTTTTAGGATGTCTTAAAATGCATGTTTACGCAAACAGTTTTCTACCGGAGTGCGTTAGGAAATTTACTTTTCGCTCTGTGATGCCCCGGTAGCGCAATCATCCTGACGCTGGCGTTCATGGCCTGACCTGTTGTAAAGTGGTCAGGCCAGAAGCATCGGTGTCTGACACCATTTCCGACGGAAATGGTGTCAGACACCGGTTTTCTTCACCAAGAACAGGAGACGGATGATGGGTCCAAGGATTGCCGCATGCGCGGCCGTGATGGCGGTATCGATATCGGTCGCCGCGGCCGACCAGGTCGTGCGGATCGACGCCGGCGCGCCCGTGCGCACCGCCGGGTCGACGGCGGCCGATGCCTACGTCGAGGCGCGCTTCCGGCCCCTGGCCGGTGAGAAAGGCGACGGCAAGCTGTACGTCGTCGGCCGCTACCAGGACGAGGGCAACTGGTATGGCGCGGGCCTGAGCTTCCAGTCCGCGGCGAAGCGCATGCAGGTGGAGATCGTGCGCATGCACGGCGGGCAGCTGACGCGGTTGAAAGGTTTTGGACGCGCCGCCGCCGCCGATGGCCGGTTCCATACCGTGCGGCTCGAGATGGCCGGCAGCACGCTGGTCGTCTACCTGGACGGCGAGCGCGTCACCAACGTCACCGATACGGCATTGCCGCAGGGTGGCCGCACCGGCGTGGTCGCGAGCGGCACCGCGTTCGAAGCAAGCATCCCGGTCACCGGCGACCCGGCGCAAAAGCCGGCGCGCCTGGCACTGGCCAGGGCACCACAACTGGCGCAGCTGACGCTGGGCGACGGCCCCGCGCGGTTCGAGGCCAGCGCGCTGGGCAGCTACCGCCAGGCCGGCGATCCCGCTGTCGCTGCTTCTCCTTCCACCACACCGGCCGGCAAGCCCGGCACCTTCCTCACCACGGCCAGCCCGCCGACCGCCACCGCGTTCGGCGCCATGCCCTTCCGCTTTACCGCCACGGCCGCGAACCCGGCCCTGGTGCGCGCGGAGGCGGGCGATGGTTTCGTCACGCTGACATCGCTGGCGCCGGGCGCGACGACGGTGACGCTGGCCAGCCTGGACGACCCGAACGTGCAAACGGTTTTCGACGTGCGGATCACGCAGCGCAAGGTGCCGTCGGCCGCCGCTTATGCACTCGGCGGCGCGGTCGCTCCGGCCATCGGCGAGCGCAACGTGCCGTACGATACGCCGCTGCGCCTGCGCTTCGACGCGATGCCCACGCTGGGCACGACCGGCGCGATCCGCATCCACCGGAAGCGCGACGGCGCGCCCGTCGACACGATTCACGCCAGCGGTGAATACGACCAGCTGGGCTATGCGGGCCAGGCATACCGCCGCGCGGTGCGGCTGCAGCCGATCGCCATCGAAGGCCGCAATGCCGTTATCCACCTGCATAGCGCGAGGCTGCAGCCCGATGAGGAATACGTCGTCACCATCGACGACGGCGTCTTTACGGGCAGCTTCAATGGCCAGCCGTTCGCCGGCATCGGCCCGCAGCAGGGCTGGACGTTCCGCACCCGCGCCGCCATCCCGCAGCGCAGGAATCTCGTGGTGGACGACGATGGTGCGGCCGACTTCCGCACGGTGCAGGGCGCCCTGAATCACGCCATGCAGCACGCGGCCCGCACGGCGCCCGTGACGGTGGACATCCGCAATGGCCGCTACCAGGAGCAGCTGTACCTGCGCGGCAGGGACAACGTGACCCTGCGCGGCCAGAGCCGCGACGGCGTGGTGATCGACGCGCTGAACGGCGATGGCCTGAACCCGGGTTCGGGCACGGCCCAGGATGCGCAATCGCCCGGCATCAACGGCGGCCGCGCGATCTTTCTCGTCGAGGATGCCGACATGCTCACGCTCGACACGCTGACGATCCGCAACAGCACGCTACGCAATGCGCCCAACGGCGGCCAGGCCGAAACCCTGTTCTTCAATAGCGAAGGCCGGCTGGTCGCGAAAAACGCCAGCTTCTTCAGCGAGCAGGACACGATCCAGGTGCGCGGCTACGCTTGGTTTTTCCGCACCCTGATCGCCGGGAACGTGGACTTCATATGGGGGAACAACCGTGCCGCCCTGTTCGAGGACAGCGAGATCCGCACCGTGGGCGACAGCGCCAATTCAAGGAACGGCGGTTACCTGCTGCAGGCGCGCACGATGTCCGCCGGCGACAGGGGCTTCCTGTTCGTGAACAGCCGGCTCACGCACGGCCCCGGCCCGACCGGCAACGACGTTCCCGCCGGCGCCACCTGGCTCGCGCGCAGTCCCGGTTACGCGGGCACGTGGGACCACATCGCCTTCATCGATTGCCGCATGGGGGCGCACATCGCCCCCGGCGGCTGGGCCGGGCCGAATGTGAAGCAGCCGGTGCCGAATCCAGCTGTGGCCACGGCTACCGCCGGATGGCGGGAGTTTGGGTCGATGGATCTAAATGGCAAGCCGCTCGATGCGAGCGGGCGGGTGCATGGGCGGGTGTTCGGTGTGGAGGAGGCGAAGGCGGCATATGGCTCGCGGGCGGCGTTCTTTTCCGGATTCGATGGCGGGAAGGGGTGGACTCCGGTGCCGTGACGGCATCTCCGGTCAAGACACGACTTGGTACCAGATACGCGATCGGTTCCTTTGGGAAAGTGCCAGACAGTGGCCCGAATGCATTGCTCCGATATAAACGGGCCTATAATACGGCCATGACCACCTCCGCCCACCCGATCAGGATCGTCGTCGTCGCCTTCGACGGCATCACCCCGTTCCACCTGTCCGTGCCTTGCCTCGTGTTCGGCGCAAGCCTGGGAGCAGGCACCCCCGCTTCGATGTCGAGGTCTGCTCGGTGGATGAGGGGCCGCTGCAGACGGCGGCCGGTTTCGCCATTGCCACGCGGCGCGGCCTGGATGCGCTCGACGATGCGGACATCGTCGTGATGCCGGCCTGGCACGACGACTGTCGCCCTGCGCCGGAAGCGCTGCTTGGCGCGCTGCAGCGCGCTCATGCACGCGGTGCCCGCGTCGTCGGCCTGTGCCTGGGCGCGTTCCCGCTGGCCGAGGCGGGCCTGCTCGATGGCCGTACCGTGGCCACCCACTGGGCCTCGGCGGATGAACTGGCACGGCGACACCCGCGTGTAAACGTCAACGAGGAAGTGCTGTATGTGGATGAAGGCGACGTGCTGACGTCGGCCGGCGTCGCCGCGGGGCTGGACTGCTGCCTGCACCTGCTGCGCCAGCTGTGCGGCGCGGAGGCCGCCAACAGCGTCGCCCGGCGGCTGCTGGTCGCGCCGCACCGCGATGGCGGGCAGGCCCAGTTCATCGAGCGGCCGTTACCGGTTTCCTCCGGCGACGAGCGCTTTGCGCAGGTGCTGGAGTGGGTGACCCGTCATCCGCAGCGCGAGCATGGCATCGACGCGCTGGCCGAGCGCGCCGCGATGAGCCGCCGCACGTTCACGCGGCACTTCCGGCAGGCCACCGGCACGTCGTTCAAGCAGTGGCTGCTGAACCAGCGCATCGCGCATGCACGGCAACTGCTGGAAACGAGCGGCGTGTCGATCGAGGTGGTGGCCCAGGAGGCGGGCTTTGGCACCGCGCTGTCGCTGCGGCAGCATTTCCGCGCCGTGCTGCGCACATCGCCGTCGGCATATCGTAAACAGTTCCAAGCAGGTCCGAGCAGCCCCGGGGTTCAAACGCTCAATTGATTGACCAATGAGGCCCCGTGTCTCGCGGGCAAATGGCTTTATGATCTGGCACTGTCCCATAGACCACATCCAGAAGCCCCGATGCCCAAGACCCTTGCCTCGTTCCGTCGCCGCTGCCTTCCCCACCTCCTTCAATTGAGCCTTGCCGCGCTGGCGTTGCAGGCTGGCGCCCAGGAACTGGGCATTCCACAGGCTTCCGACGCGCAGCAGCGCCAGGCGCAGGCCAATACGGCAGCGAACGCGCCGGTGTTGTTGATGGCGGCCGTGCCGCTGTCGGCGGAGGGGAATTTCAGCGTGTATTCGTCCAGCGATGGCGTCACGTTCACCACGCTCGCTTCCGAAGCGCATGCGGCCGAAGGTGGCACGCTGGCCGATCCGTCGATCGTGCGGCACGATGGCCAGTACTATGCCGTGTATGCGCAGGGCGCGAACCTGGGCATTGCCCGCTCGGCCGACCTGAAACGATGGGAAACGGTGCGAACCGCGTCGCTGGCGCTGGCCGGCGGCACGCCGCCATCCGCGCCACGCTGGGTGCGCGAACCGGGCGGTGCGCTGAAAGTGGTCGTTGCCGCCGGTGCGCAAACCTTCATCGTCGCACCGGATGCCGGCTTTACCGCATGGTCGGCGCCGCAGTTGGCGCAGGGTCTGTCCGGAGGCGCATCCATAGTCGCCACGGAGGGAGGCTATACGGCGCTGGTCCGCAACGCGTCAAGCGGCGCACTCGAAGTGGCCACCGCGCAAACGCTGGCGGGGCCGTGGGCCGTGCAACAGGGCAGCGGGCCAGGCGCATCGTCGGGCGGCCAGTCGCTGGTCAAACTGGCCGACGGCACGTGGCGCGCGTACTTTGCCGATGCCGACAGCCGCCAGTACTGGTTTGCGGACAGCCGCGACCTGCGCAGCTGGTCGCCGAGGACCAAAGTGGGTGGCGTGTCCGGCATGATCGGCGCCGCCTCCGTCATCCCGGAGGAGCGCAAGGCCTTCGCGGCGGCCACGAAGCCGAAAGGCCAGCCGAAAAAAGTATCGTGGGACGAGCATTCGCTGAAGGTGGACGGCAAGCGCATCGTCGTCTGGTCCGGCGAGGTGCACCCGTTCCGCCTGCCCAGCCCTTCGCTGTGGCGCGACGTGATCCAGAAAATGAAGGCGGTCGGCTTCAACGGCATCGCCTTCTATTTCGACTGGGGCTACCACTCGCCGGCGCCGGGCGTGTATGACTTCAACGGCATCCGCAACGTGGAGCGCGCGATCGAGATCGCCGAGGAGGAGGGCATGTACATCATTGCCCGCACTGGCCCTTACGTGAACGCGGAACTGACCGGCGGCGGCTATCCGGGCTGGATGTTCCGCAACCGCGCCGAGGCGCGCACGGACGACCTGGTCTACCTGGCCGCGTCGGACGAGTGGATGACGCAGATTAACGCGATCATCGCACGGCACCAGGTCACGACTGGCGGCGGCAACATCATCGCCTACCAGCTGGAAAACGAACTGGGCAAGGTGGAACCGAAGCACGTGCGCCAGATGGAGCACCTGGCGAAGAAAGCCCGCGCCGATGGCATCACCGTGCCGTTCTTCCACAACGCGGCCGGCCGCCTGCCCGACTGGGCGCCGAAGGATTCCGCGGCGCCCTGGGCGAACAAGGGCCCGACCGACATCTATGCGTTCGACGGTTATCCGGGTGGCAGTTGCAATGTGTTCGCCGATCCGTCCGGGCCGAACAAGGCGCCCGACTGGGGCATCTATGCGCAGCCGGGGCCGAAGGCCGGTTCGCTGACCTCGCCCAAGACCCCGGGCTTCGCCGCAGAACTGGGTGCCGGCTGGTTCGACTACTGGGGCTCGAACGGCACCTACGAGTGCACGGCCGAGCGCCAGGGCAAAGGCTTCCAGCGGGTTTTCTATGGCACCAACCTGATCAACCGGATCACGATCCACAACGTCTACATGACGTTCGGTGGCACTTCGTGGGGCTGGCTGGCGGGGCCGGTCGTCTACACGTCCTATGATTATGGCGCGCCGATCTCCGAAGACCGCGGCCTGCGGCCGAAGGCGCTGGCGCTCAAGCAGCAGGGCATGATGGTGCAGGCCGCCGAACAGGCCCTCGCACAGATGGACAAGGGGCCGGTCATCGCCACGTCGTCGAACAAGGTCAAGGTCTACCACAACGTCAATCCGGCATTGGGCGCGCACGTGCTGCTGGCTGTGCACAGCCCGTCGGACCTGCTGACCGACGACAGCTTCACGTTCGACCTCGCCACGAAGGATGGCAGCTACCAGGTGCCGCTGCGCCTGAATGGCCAGGATGCCAAGATGCTGCTGGCCGCCTACCCGCTGGAACGGCAGCACCTCGTGTACTCGACGTCCGAGCTGCAGACGCATTTCAACAACGGCGAGCGCGACATCGCGCTGCTGCATGGCCGCGATGGCGAAGCCGGCGAAACGGTGCTGCGCTTCACCGGTGCGCCGAAGGTCGAAGTCCTGGCCGGCAAGGTCGCGTCCAGCTTCGATGCGGCGAAGGGCGACCTGAAGCTCACGTACACGCATGAAGGCCTGGCCCGCGTGCGCATCAGCGGCGGCGGCCGCGCGCCGCTGCTCCTGCTGCTGGCCGATGAAAAAACCAGCCAGCAGTTCTGGACGCAGAAGACGCCGGCCGGCCAGGTGCTGCAGATGACGCCGGCCCTGGTGCGCAGCGCCACGCTGGCCGGCGGCAAGCTGGCGCTGACGGGCGACACCACCGCGGCCAGCACGATCGAGATCTGGGGGCCGGCGTTCAATGCCGCCACGTTCAACGGCGAGGCCCTGTCGCTGGCCGCGCAGCCGGACGGCAGCCACAAGGCGAACGACATCAAGGGCCCGGCCGCCGTCAAACTGCCGGACCTGGCGGCGCTGCCGTGGGTGCGGCGCGCCGACAGCCCCGAAGCGCAGCCGGGCTTCGACGACGCAGGCTGGATCAAGGCGGACAACCGTGCCTCGGCCGCGCAGACGTGGACGATGCCCGAGCGCGGCCAGCCCACGCTGGCCATGAGCGACTACGGCTTCCACCATGGTGACGTGTGGTACCGCGGGCACGTGGAGATCAAGGATGCGGGTAATGGCAAACTCGCCAACCAGCTCGAACTGTTCTATGGCGCTGGCGGCGCCGGCATGGCGCAAGTGTGGATCGACGGCCGCTTCGTCGGTCAGCACGAAATGGATACGGGCCGCTCGTTCCCCGAAACGACCGACAGCGTGAAGCTGTCGCTGGGCGCCCTGAAGCCAGGCAGGCACGTGATCGCCGTCATGGTGCGCAACAACTCGCACAACTGGAACCTGATGGCCGACGATTATCACCGCGAGGCGCGCGGGCTGATCTCGGCATCGCTGACGTCGAAAGGCGGCAAGCGTTTCGGCGTGCCGATCGACTGGCGCATCCAGGGCCGCCGCGGCGGCGAAACGCTCGTGGACGTGGCGCGCGGCCCGCTGAACAATGGCGGCCTGCATGGCGAACGGGAAGGCTGGCACCTGCCCGCGACAGGCAAGGCCGCCACCGGCTGGACGGGGGCGAAACCGACCGACGCGCCACCGGCGGCCGGCACCTACTGGGTCAGGACCAGCTTCGATCTTGACCTGCCAAAAGGGCACGACGTGCAACTGGGCCTGGCGTTCGGCGACACGTCGGCACCGCGTTCGAACCGTGAAAACCGGGCACTGATCTTCGTGAACGGCTGGAACATGGGCCAGTTCATCGCCCACATCGGCCCGCAGCGCACGTTCGTGATCCCGCCGGGCATCCTGAAACCGAACGGCCGCAACACGATCGCGCTGGCGGTCACGACAGACGGCAAGAGGGAAAACGCGCTGGAACCGGTGAAGCTCGTCAACCTGCGCACCGCGCGCGGCGGTGTACCGCTCGACGTGGTGGCAACGCCGCAGGACGCACGCCGCTGATATTGCCCGATGCGCGGCCCTGCCTGGGCCGCCGCGATGCCGGGTAATGTGCGCCAGCTAACGGACGGCAGGCAGCGATGGGGCCACCCTGTAACGGAACTCGGGAGGATCCATGGACGCAGGGTATGTGAAGCTGAGCAACGACACCGCGGTAGCGCAACTGGTCACGCGCACGGACCCTACGCTGGCCTGCTGGGCCGCGCTGGTACAGGTGTGGGACGGTATCGAAGGCACGCTCGACGAGACCGACCCGCCTGGCAGCGCGGAGAACGCCACGCCGATGACGACGATGCGGCCATTCGGCTGAGAACCGGCCGTCCACCGGCCCGCAGCCGGCATCCAGCACGGCTGATCCTCTGGCCGAACCTCATCGGCCGGACATCACCGCCGAACCCCGGCACCGATCAGCGCGGCGCCACCTTCGCGCCGCCAAACAACTGCAGCGGTACCGCTTCGGCCATCGCGGCCATGCCCGCGTCGTTCGGATGCAGGTGGTCGCCGCTGTCGTATTTCGCCTGCAGCCGCGTGGGCCGCGCCGGATCGCGCAGGGCGCGGTCGAAGTCGATCACCGAGTCGAACTCGCCGCTCTCGCGCATCCACTTGTTGACGGCCTGCCGCACGGCTTCCTTCGGCGCCGTGTAATAACCGGGGAAGACGGTGCCTTCGAACGGCGTCAGCGTGGCGCCGTGGATGGCGATGCCATGCGCGCGGGCGCGGGCGATCACCTGCCGGTAGCCGGCGATCAGGTCTTCGGCCGACGGGCCTTCCGCGGCCGGCATCGAGCCCGTGCCGGGGTGGCCGATATCGTTGATGCCGATGAGGAGCACCACGTGGCGCACGCCGGTGGTGGCCAGCACGTCGCGGTCGAAGCGGGCCAGCACGGCACGGCCGAACGGCGGCCATTCGCCCGGATCGCGCAGCAGCCGGTTGCCGCCGATGCCGCGGTTGACGATGCCGACCTTTACATCCGGCCGGCCCGTCTGCAGCCGGCGCGCCAGCACGTCCGGCCAGCGCCGGTTCGTGTCCACGGTCGTATTGGAACCGTCCGTGATCGAGTCGCCCAGCGCGACGATCGTGGCGGCCCCGGGCGCCATCACGTCCACCGCCGTCAGGAACGGCCATGACGTGATCGTGCGCTGCGTGGGGAACGCCGCCGTGGCCGTGAAGTTGCCGGGGCCGGACACATAGCTGGTCTGGAACGCGTTGCCATGGACCGTGCTTGCCTGGGCTTCGCCCGGCAGGTGCAGGCTCACGGTCAGGTCCGCACGCGCCGGCACCACCAGGTCCACCGGGTCGGACAGCACTGGCGCGCCCGGCGGGATCACCACGGCTGGCCGGCCGCCGAACGTGAGCGCACGGCCCGTATCGGCAACGATCTCCGCGCCGCCGGCGCGCAGCGCTACGTGCGCCGCACCGATGCGCAGGGGCGCAGTACCCAGTTCGTTCGACAGCCGGATGCGCACCTTGCTGCCACCGATGCTGGTGTGGACGATCAGCCGCAATGTCTGGTTGGTGAACGTTTCCAGCGTCTTTGGTGCCGCATCGGCCGGTGCGGTACCCCATGTGCCGGCCCAATCCTGATTGGAGCCTGGTGCGCCATGGGCAAACGGCATGCCCGCCAGTGCCGCCAGCGCCAGGGTGGCGGCCAGCAGCTTGCGCCGTGCGGGCGCGAACGTCGTCTTCAAAATGGTCTCCTCGTTCGTTGTGGTCCCGCGGTGTCGGGGACAGGCGACACTGTAAGCAGCGCCGCCGCGGCGCGCAAGGGGCGCATGGCGTTGTTCAAAGCACACAGCATCGTCAACTTTTGCATGCAAATTTGCCATAACGGCTCAACTACGTGAGTGATTGGCCGCGCATCGCCTCAGCAAAATGATCTCGCCCTAAGATCGAACCGACTCCGGCAAACGGAGCGTGACATCAAAACGAGGAGACGGTATGAAGTCCATGAAGCACATGGGGCATCGTGCGCTGCCGGCCGCGCGATTGACAAGCCTGGCGCTCGCGATCGCCACGCTGGCAGCGCAGGCGGCCGCACAGGAACAGGTACAGAACCAAGCACCGCGGCCGGCGGTGCAGAACGAAGCACCACAGCCGGCGGTGCAGAACGTGGCACCGCAGCCGGCAGTGCAGACCCAGCCTGCGCCGCAGCCGGCACAGGACCCGAACGTGGTCGTCGTGACCGGGTTCCGGGCCAGCCTGAACAGCGCGCTGAACACCAAGAAGAATTCAGACGGCATCGTCGACGTGATCAAGGCCGAGGATATCGCCAAGTTCCCGGACGCGAACCTGGCCGAATCGCTGCAGCGCGTGCCCGGCGTGGCGCTGGCGCGCGGCGACGGCGGCGAGGGCAAGCAGATCACGGTGCGCGGCCTGAACGCGGGCTTTACGCGTGTGCGCATCAACGGCATCGAAGGCGTGGCCGCCACCGGCTCGTCGGACATCAACGGCAGCACGAACCGCGGCCGCGGCTTCGACTTTTCCGTGTTCGCCTCGGAGCTGTTCAACAGCCTGGAGGTGCGGAAAACGTCCGAGGCAGCCGTCGAGGAAGGCTCGCTGGGTGCCACCGTCGACCTGCGCACGGGCCGGCCGTTCGACTTCAAGGGCCGCACCGTCAGCGTGGGCGTGCAGGAGCACTACAACGACCTGTCGAAGAAAACACAGCCGCGCGTGACCGCCTTGCTGTCCGACCGCTGGGAAACGCCGTACGGCAAGGTCGGCGCGCTCGTCTCCGGCGCCTGGTCGAAGCGGCGCGCGCTGGAAGAGGGCTATGAGGCGGTCGACCTGCTGTCGGCCAATGCCGACGGCGGCTTCTGCTCGCCGGCCGGCGTTGCGCCGCAGAACCCCGCGACCAATGCGGTGAAGGGCATCGACGCGGCCAACTGCGGCTTCGGCGAGCCGCGCACGTCGAATCTCGCAGCGTGGAACGACGTGATGGGTCGCACGGACAACAACGGCGGCACGATCGCCAGCCCGGCGGCCGGTTCCGGGGCATTCCACCCGCGCATTCCGCGCTACCGCCGCTCGATGACGGACTACGAACGCACGGGCCTCACGGGCGCGCTGCAGTGGAAACCTTCGGCCGACACGGACGTCAACCTCGACCTCATGTACGGCAAGTTCGAGAACCGCCGCTACGACAACTATATTTCCGCGATCTCGTTCGGCCGCACGCTGCAGACGGCGAACGGCAAGCCGCAGACGTCGATCGTGGAATCGCACTTCGACGGGAACGGCAGCTGGGACTACGGCAAGTTCAACGGCGTGGACGTGCGCAGCGAAGGCCTGCTCGACGTGTACACGACCACGTTCAAGCAATACGTGTTCTCGGGCGGCCACCGCTTCAGCGACCGCTTCAAGGTCAACTTCCTGCACGGCACGTCGAATTCGGAACTCGATGAACCGATGCGCGCTACCGTGCAGTTCGACTCGCCAAACGTGGATGGCTTCTCGTACGACTTCCGCAACGACCGCAACGTGCCGGCGCTGAACTTCGGCATCGACGTGTCGAACCCGAACAACTTCACGTTCGGCCCGCAGGAGGCGGACGGCACGCTGCACGGCCAGTTCGTGGGCCGCTACCTGAACACCCGCAACAAGCTCAAGACCACGGAACTCAATGGTGCGTTCGAACTGAACGACAACCTGACACTGCGCGGCGGCTACTCGAACCGCAAGAACACGTGGAGCAACGTGGAAATCGGCTCGGGCGGCAACGGCCTGGCCTTGCCCGCCGGCGTGACAGTGGCCGATATCTCGCAACAGGTATCCGGCTTTGGCAAGGGCCTCGGCGCCAACGTGCCGTCGTCGTGGGCGGCGGTCGATCTCGACAAGCTGCGCGCCATCTACGACATCGAGTGCCATTGCGACGCGGTGCCCGGTTCGCAATACGCCTACCTGACGCAGGCCAACCGCGCCGTCGAGGAAAAGATCGATGCGCTGTACGGCATGGTCGACTTCAACTATGACCTGTTCGGCATCGGCTGGCGCGGCAACGTGGGTGTGCGCGGCGCGGAAACGAAGGCCACGTCGATGGCGCTCATCAACGTCAATGGCCGGCTGCAGCCGAACATCGTCACGAAAAAATACCGCGACTGGCTGCCGGCGTTCAACCTGACGGCCCAGCTGCCGCAGGACGTGTACCTGCGCTTCTCCGCCGGCAAGACGCTGTCGCGGCCGGAATACGTGGACCTGGCGCCGTCGGCCACCGTGTCGGGCCAGTCGGGCACCGTGGGCATCGGCAACGGCGACCTCGATCCGATCCGCGCGAAGACCTACGACCTGCAGGCCGAGTGGTATTACGCCAAGAACGCGATGGTGTCGCTGGGCGTGTTCCGCAAGGAGATCGACAGCTTCATCCAGACCGTGTCCGAGCGCGCCGTGTACAACACGCTGGGCCTGCCGAACGACCTGCTGGTCTTCAACGGCTGCTCGATCACGGGCGGCACGCCGGGCTGCCCCACGTCGCCGACCGATTCGGTGGTGGTGAGCCGCAAGGTCAACACGCCGGGCGGACCATTGAACGGCCTGGAGTTCAACCTGCAGGCGCCGTTCACCTTCCTGCCCGGCGTGTGGAAGAACTTCGGCATGCTGGCCAACTACACGCACGTGAAGTCGAAGATCACGTACATCACGCGGGTCGACAATCCACGGACCGAGGCCAACGAGCAGTTGAGCGTGCGGGCCAACTTCACGGGCCTGTCGCCGCGCGCGCACAACCTGACGTTCTTCTATGAGGACGAGAAGTTCTCGGCGCGGGTGTCGAAGGCGCACCGTTCGTCGTACCTGCTGGCCGTGCTGGGCGACGTGCAGGGCCACGATTTCACGATCGTCGACGGCTCCACCAATATCGACGCGAGCATCTCCTACCAGCTGACGCCGAACCTGCGCATCTCGCTCGAAGGCCAGAACCTGACCGACGAACCGCTGCGCTACGGCCGCGACACGCAGCGCAACGACACGCTGCTGTACGTGCACTCCGGCCGTTCGGCCGTGCTGGGCCTGAGCTACAAGTTCTGATTCCGCAGTAACACCGGACCCGCAGCCGCGGGTTCGGCGCATTCGCCAGTGTCTTGAATCGGTAATGAACATTCAAGGCACGAGACATCAACGCAAAAGAGGATGAGACATGCAAAGACCGCAACCGAAGTTGATAGCGCTTGCAGCACTGGCTGTGTGTGCGATGGCCGCCCACGCCAATGCCCAGCAGGCCACGGGTGACGCGGGGCAGCCGGGCGTGCAGGCGGCAGGATTGGCCCCGACATCGGCCGCAGCGCCGGCCGCAGCAGAGGCCACGCCGCAGGCGCCCGCGCAATCGAGCGGCCAGTCCGGCGGGCAGGGCGCCACGGGTTCCTCGGCCCAGCCGGCCAGCCAGGGGAGCGGCGCGGAAGCCAACACCGTCGTCGTCACCGGCTTCCGGGCGAGCCTGAACAGCGCGCTGAACACGAAGAAGAACGCCGACGGCATCATCGACGTCATCAAGGCCGAGGACATCTCGAAGTTCCCCGACGCGAACCTGGCCGAGTCGCTGCAGCGCGTGCCCGGCGTGGCACTGGAACGGGGCGACGGCGGCGAGGGCAAGCAGATCACCGTGCGCGGCCTGAACTCGGGCTTTACCCGCGTGCGCATCAACGGCATCGAAGGCGTGGCCGCCACCGGCGCCTCGGACATCAACGGCAGCACAAACCGCGGCCGCGGCTTCGACTTTTCCGTGTTCGCCTCGGAGCTGTTCAACAGCCTGTCCGTACGCAAGACCGCCGAGGCGGCCGTGGAAGAAGGCTCGCTGGGCGCCACCGTCGACCTGCGCACCGGCCGGCCCTTCGATTTCAAGGGCCGCACGATCAGCTTCGGCCTGCAGGAGTCCTACCGCGAGATGGGCAAGAAAACCCAGCCGCGCGTGACGGGCCTGATCTCCGACCGGTGGGAAACGCCGTATGGCCGCTTCGGTGCGCTCATTTCCGGCGCCTGGTCGAAGCGGCGCGCGCAGGAAGAAGGCTACGAGGCCGTCAGCATCGTGGCCGCCAACACCGACGGCGGCTTCTGCTCGCCGGTCGGCGTGAGCCCGCAGACACCGCCGAACGACCCCGTGAAAGGCGTGACGGCCACCTCGTGCGGCCCAGGCGCCGATCGCCTCACCGACGCCACGGCCTACAACGAGGTGTTCGGCCGCCGCGACGACTACGGTGGCCTGCTGGCCAATCCCGCCGCCGGCAACGGCGCGTTCCACCCGCGCATTCCCCGCTTCCGCCGTTCGATGACGGACTACGAACGCCTGGGTCTGACGGGCGCGCTGCAATGGAAACCGAACGCCGATACGGACGTCAACCTGGACCTCATGTACGGCAAGTTCGACAATATCCGCTACGATAACTACATCTCGGCGATCTCGTTCGGCCGGACGATGGCGCAGGCCAACGGCAAACCGCAGACGTCGATCGTGGATGCGGAGTTCAACGAGAACGGCCGCTGGATGTACGGCAAGTTCAACGACGTCGACATCCGCACCGAGGGCCTGGTCGACGTGTACAAGACCATCTTCAAGCAGCACGTGTTCACGGTGGGCCACCGCTTCAGCGATACGCTGCGGGGCAACTTCATGCACGGCGTGTCCGACTCGGAGCTGAACGAGCCGATGCGCGCCACCGTGCAGTTCGACGCGCCGAACGTGGACGGCTTCTCGTTCGACTTCCGCCAGAACCGCGATGTGCCGATCCTGAACTTCGGCATCGACGTGGCCAACCCCGACAATTTCACGTTCGGGCCGCAGGAAGCCAACGGCACGCTGCGCGGCCAGTTCGTGGGCCGCTACCTGAACACCACGAACCGCCTGCAGACCACGCAGGCCGATGTGGAGTGGGAAGTCAACGACCGCATCACGCTCAAGACCGGCGTCTCGGCGCGCAAGAACCGCTGGACCAACCTGGAGCTGGGCTCGGGCGGCAACGGCCTGACACTGCCGGCGGGCACCACGGTGGGTGACTACACCCAGCAGATCACGGGCTTCGGCAAGAACCTGGGCGGCACCGGCGTGCCGACGTCGTGGGCCACGGTGGACCTGGACAAGTTCCGCTCGGCCTGGGATATCGAGTGCCACTGCGCCGCGGTGCCGGGTTCCGAATACAACTACCTGACGCAATCGAACCGCTGGGTAGAGGAAAAGATCAACGCCGTCTTCGCCAGCGTGGACTTCAACTACGACGTGGGCCCGGTCACCTTCCGCGGCAACCTGGGCGTGCGCGGCGCCGAGACGAAGCTGAACTCAATGGCGCTCATCAACGTGAACGGCCAGCTGACGCCGAACTACGGCTACAAGAAATACCGCGACTGGCTGCCCGCGCTGAACCTGACGGCGATCCTGCCGAACGACATCTTCCTGCGCTTCTCGGCCGGCAAGGTGATGTCGCGGCCCGACTACGTGGGCCTGACGCCTTCGGTGTCCGTCAACACCACCGGCCAATCCGTCTCGATCGGCAATCCGAACCTGGATCCGATCCGCGCCAACACGTTCGACCTGCAGGGCGAGTGGTATTACGCAAAGAACGCGATGGTGGGCCTCGGCGTCTTCCGCAAGGACATGAAGTCGTTCATCCAGGGCGTGTCGCAGCTGGAGACCTACTCATCGCTGGGTATCCCGAACGACCTGCTGCAGACGCCGACCGGCTGCTCGATCACCGGCGGCACGCCGGCCTGCCCGACGACACCGGATACGCTCGTGACGGTCAGCCGCCAGGTCAACACCAGCGGCGGTCCGCTGAACGGCGCCGAGTTCTCGTGGCAGACGCCTTTCTCGTTCCTGCCTGGCGCCTGGTCGAACTTCGGCATGATGGCCAACGTGACGCGCGTGAAGTCCAAGATCAAGTACCTGACGCGCCTCGACAACCCGCGCACGGCGGGCAACGAGGAGCTGTTCATGATCACGAACTTCACCGGCCTGTCGCCGCGCGCAAACAACCTGACCATCTACTACGACGACGAGAAGTTCAGCGCCCGCGTCTCGCGTGCCAACCGTTCCAGCTACTACCGGGGCATCCGCGGCAACGTGGACGGCCACGACTACCTGGTCGCGGACGGCACCACCACGTATGACATGAGCACGTCGTACCAGGTCACGCCGAACCTGCGCATCTCGCTCGAGGCGCAGAACCTGTCGAACGAACCGACCCGCTACTACAACGACACCCAACGGCAGGACACGCTGCTGTTCGTGAAATCGGGCCGCACTGTCGTGCTGGGGGCGAGCTACAAGTTCTGATGATGTAAAGGGCCGGCGGCTTCTCGCAATACCGCCGGCCCGAGAGAACCGGTGTCTGACACCATTTCCGGATGAATCTCCCGGAAATGGTGTCAGACACCGGTGTTTCCACGCGCGCAGTTAGCGTTCAAAGCCTTCGCCACGCGGGCTGACGATCTCCGAAAGCTTCGCACCCAGCCCTGGCACGGACCCCGCCGCCAGCCCGAACGTGTTCTCCAGCAGGTGCACCAAGGCAGCGGGCGTCGCGAGTTCCTTCCGCGTCGCCGTGCCATCCACGGCGTAGAACGAATACCGCGCGTTGTGCAGCACATGCCGGCCGTTTGCGACCGTGCGCACGGCGATCAGGTCGCGCGTGAAATGCGAGGCGGGGTGGGTGGAGACATACCAGTTCGACATCTCGAAGTCCACCGGATACGCGGGCCGCGACTCGAACGCGTACAGCGGCGCCCAGCCGTCGCCGGCGTCCGTCTCCAGCAGGAAGCTGTCACCCGCGTCGCCTTCGGGCACGAGCCGGTACACGCCGTGCGGCGTGGATTGCGCCTCGCCCGGAACGAGCCGCAGCGGCGCGGTGGGCGTCGCCTTGCCGAAGCCCGTGTCGGACAGCCACCGTTCGCCTTCCACTTCCACCAGCAGCAGCATGTGCGTGCGTGGCGTGACGACGCCCGGTGCCGCGTTGACGCGCACGCGGGCCAGCAATGGCGTGGTGCGGTAGCCCAAAGTGTCGAGGGCGTGGCGGTACAGCAGGTTGTGCTCGAAGCAGTAGCCACCGCGGCGATGCGTGAACTTGTCCAGCAGGGCAGGGATGTCGAGGGGGACCGTCAGTCCGGCCAGCGGATTCAGGTTCTCGAACGGAATGGCCATGATGTGGCCGAGCTGGAGGCGCGCAAGCCCGGCGAGCGAGGGGCCGCCGGGGGCGGGCTGGCCGACCAGGTCGAAGTAGGCGTCGATGGAGGTATTGGGGGCGGCGCTCACTGGAGTCTCCCGAAAACGATCACGGGAGCAGTGTAACCCCGGCCCGCCCGGGCCGCACGAAGCCCTCACGCGAACAGCGGTTATGCATTGATGACAATTCAATACATCTCTGTCCGCAGCGTCATTGCATAATCCGGCCACCCGAATCTTGCGAAAGGAAATGACGTGCGAACCGTGATTCTATTGGCCCTCTGCGCCACCCTGGCCGCCTGCGCGGCGCGCTCCACCGTGAAGCTCTCCGACCCGCAAGCGACGAAACTGGCGCCGCACGTGGGCCAGGTTTGCATGCTGCGTTCACCCTTGCCGGCCGGCGTGAAACACAAGGTTGTCGGCAACATCAACAGTTCGAAGCAGACCTACGGCAGCGTCAACGAACTGCTGCCATTGATGGCGGCGGATGCGCGCGCGATCGGCGCGGATACCGTGATCAACCTGAATACGGGGCAGAAGATGGGCGCCTGGGCCTGGGCGCGGCCAGTGGGCACGGGCGTTGCCGTGAAACTGGAGGACAAGTCGTTCAATTGCGCCGGCGCCGGCGGCGAATTGCGCTGAGAGCGCTGCCTGCGCGTGTGGTGCCGGCGTCGCATTGACCAATTAGGTGTTGCTTTAAGGAATTTTCGGCGTTAGCATCGGGTCATGGCCATCTCCACAACCAGCGCGCTCGCATCCGGCGTCTACTCCCCCACGACGACAACGGTCGCCCGCACCAGCAATCCCATGCTGGCCGCCAGGGCGGCCAGCCTGTCGTCGACGGCCGGCATCGTTGCCACGCTGGGCGGATCGTCGACCGCGCAGGTCTATTCCCCGGCCGGCATGTTGAACACCCTGGTCAATGCCGGCACCGCGTCGGCAACGACCGGCGGCGGCGCGACAGGCACCGGCAACAGTGCCGGCGCCCTGGCCAACAGCGACAGTTGGGCATCGATCCTGAAGGCCAACCCGTCCGCCGCGGCGTTCGTCATCGGCGCTTCCTACACCAGCGGCATCATCGACACGTTCGCCTAGCGATCCACTAGCGCTGGCGATCAGGCCTGCATCGCGTAGCGCTCGAGCCAGTGCGCGTACGGCGCCGGCAGCACCCACGACGGGCGATCCAGCCCCAGGTCCTTCGCCGCGCGGTACGGATAGTGCGGATCGGCCAGCAGCGCACGGCCCACCATCACCAGGTCCATCTGGCCATCGGCGACGACGCGGTTGGCGATCGTGGGCGAATCGATGCCCCACGACGCGGCCACCGGCAAGCCCGCTTCGCGGCGCACGCGTTCGGCGATCGGCGCCAGGAACGCCGGGCCCCACGGGATGGCCGTCTTCGGGATCGTGAAGCCGACCGACACGTTCAGCAGATCCAGGCCGCCGGCCTTCATCTTCTGCGTCAGGGCGATCGATTCCAGCAACGTTTCCTCGTCGCGGCCATCGTATTCGATGACGCCGAAGCGGGCCGTCAGCGGCAGGTTTTCCGGCCACACCTCGCGCACCGCGGCCAGCGTTTCAAGCAGGAAGCGGCCGCGATTGTCGGCATTGCCGCCGTAGATGTCGTCGCGCTGGTTCGAGTGGGCCGAGAAGAAGCTTTGCGCCAGGTAGCCGTGGGCAAAGTGCAGCTCGAGCCATTCGAAGCCCGCTTCGCGGGCGCGGCGCGCGGCCTGCACGAAATCGGCTTTCACCCGTTCGATGTCGGCGAGCGTCATCGCCTGCGGCACTTTCGGCAGGTTGGCGCCGAAGGCGATCGCCGACGGGGCGATCGTCTGCCATCCGCGCGGGTCGCCGTCGACGATATGGTCATCGCCTTCCCAGGGGCGGTTGGCGCTGGCCTTGCGGCCCGCGTGGGCGATCTGGATGCCAGGCACGGCGCCGCCGGCCTTGATCGCTGCGGCGATGCGGGCCATGCCTTCGGCCTGGCCGTCTTCCCACAGGCCCGTGCAGCCCGGCGTGATGCGGCCTTCCGGCGACACGGCGGTGGCTTCGACGATCACCAGGCCGGCACCGCCGCGCGCGATGCTCGTGTAGTGGGCCAGGTGCCAGTCGTTGGTGTAGCCGTCGACGGCGCTGTACTGGCACATCGGCGGCACGGCGATGCGGTTGCGCAGCGTGACGTCTTTGAGAGCGAATTCGGTAAAGAGTGCGGACATGGGTTTTCAGGAAGATAGGGAGGCTGCACTGTAAGCGGCTGCCCGCATCATGTAAACTGATGGCTCCTTATGTATCCCATTAGAGTTGCTTATGCATCCGCCGCAATGGCTGCAATCGTTCACCGCGCTGGCCCACACCGGCAGTTTCACCCGGGCCGCGGAACGGCTGGGGCTCACGCAGGCCGCCGTGAGCCAGCACGTGCGCCAGCTGGAAGACCGGCTGGGGCCCCTGCTGATCCGCCGGCCGCGCGCCATCGAACTGACACCGGCGGGCACCGCGCTGCTGCAGTACTGCGCCGAGATCGAGGAAGCGGACCGCCGCCTGGCCGTGCGCATCGCCGACGAGGAGGCGTGCTGCGGCGACGTGGGCCTGGTCACGCCGGGCAGCCTGGGGCTGTTCCTGTATCCGCTGCTGCTCGACTTCCAGCTGGCGCATCCCGGCCTGGCGATCCGCCACCGCTTCGCGCCCGACCGGGAAACGCTGGCCCAGGTGCTGGACAAGCGCTATGACCTCGGCATCGTCGCGCTGAAGCCGGACGATGCCCGGCTGGCCGCCACGCCGTTCGCCGAGGAGGCGCTGGAACTGGTGGTGCCGGCCGCCAGCGAGGTGCGCGGCTGGCAGGACCTGCAGGCGCTGGGCTTCATCGATCACCCGGAAGGGCACGCGATGGCGACGCGCCTGCTGAGCCGCGCATTCCCGGGCAATCCGGGCATTGCCACCGTGCCGGCGCGGGGCTTTTCCAACCAGGTCGGCCTGCTGCTGGAACCCGTCGCGCGCGGGCTCGGATTCACCGTCATTCCGACGCATGCGCGACGGGTCTTCGCGCGGCCCGATGCGATCCGCGTCATCGACATGGCCACGCCCGTCGTCGATACACTGTGGCTGATCCATCGCGCCGAATGGCCGCTGCCGGCGCGCGCGCGGCGCGTGGCCGACTACCTGCACGAACACATTTCAAAGAGGACCATCCGATGACCGAATACCTGGACTTCGCCCGCGAACTGGCCGATGCTGCCGCCGCCGCGGCCATGCCGCACTTCCGCACCCGCATCGCAGTGGAAAACAAGGAGCAGGGCGCCTACGACCCCGTCACCATCGCCGACCGGGCTGCCGAGCGGGCGATGCGCGACATGATCCATGCGCGCTACCCGGAACACGGCATCGTCGGCGAGGAGGAGGGCATCCACCAGGGCAGCAGCCCGTATCACTGGGTGCTCGATCCCGTCGACGGCACGCGCTCGTTCATCTGCGGCCTGCCGCTGTGGGGCACCTTGATCGCGCTGAACGATGGCAGGCGGCCCGTGGCCGGCGCGATGTACCAGCCTTTCACGCGAGAGTTCTATGCCGGCACGCCGGACGGTTCGTGGCTGAACGGCGAGCGCCTGCGCACGCGCCCCTGCGCGGACCTGGCCCAGGCCCGCGTGATGACGACGGCGCCGGAACTGTTCCGCGTGCCGGCACAGCGCGCCGCCTGGGATGCGCTGGCCGCCGACGCCCAGCTGGTGCGCTTCGGCGCCGACTGCTACGCCTACTGCATGCTCGCCGCCGGCCATATCGACGCCGTCGTCGAGGCGGGGCTGAAACCTTTCGACATCCAGGCGCTGATCCCGATCATCGAGGGCGCCGGCGGCATCGTCACGTCGTGGGACGGCGGCGACGCCCAGCACGGCGGCACCATCCTCGCCTGCGGCGACCCCGCGCTGCACGCGCACCTGGTCGAGCGCCTGCGCAGTGTTGCTAATTGAAAACATTTCCTAGAATCGGGGTCAGACCCCGGTTTTTGGAAATTTTGTTAAACAACAAAATGCGTCAAGGGGCTTGCAAACGTTGTCAAGAAACGCAATGATGTGCGGTCATTTTCACAATTGCGGCAGGAGCATGCCGTGATCAAAATGCAAAGCTATCGTTCGTTGCGCCGAGACTACACAAAAACAGGGCGCATGCCAGGGAGCATGGGGAGACCAGGAATATGCTGAGAACGCATCGCATTGCGCTGCTTTTCAATGCAAACAAGATTTTCGACCGCGAAGTCATCACCGGCATTGCCGGCTACCTGGCCAGCACGCGCACCGCGTGGGACCTGTTCCTGGAAGAGGACTTCCGGCTGCGCCTGACCGGCATCGACGGCTGGCAGGGCGACGGCATCATTGCGGACTTCGACGATCCGCTGGTGGCCAGCGCGCTCGCGGCCACGCGCGTGCCCCTGGTCGCCGTCGGCGGCTCGTACGAGAACCCGGCGAACTACCCGGCCGGGGTGCCCTACGTGGCCACCGACAACTTCAAGCTGATCAAGCTGGCCTACGACCACCTGATCGAGGCGGGCCTGCGCAACATCGCCTGTTTCAGCCTGCCCGAGGCGCAGGAAAACCGCTGGGCGCAGGAGCGCGAGAAGGCTTACTGCAAGCTGCTGTTGCGCGACAAGCTGCAGCCCGAGGTCTACCGCGGCCACGCCACCAGCGCCCAGCACTGGAGCGAGGCCGTCGAGCAGCAGATCGCCTGGCTGCACAGCCTTCCCAAGCCGGTCGGCATCATCGCCGTGACCGATGCGCGGGCGCGCCAGCTGATGCAGGCGTGCGCGCTGGCCGGCATCGAAGTGCCCGAGCAGGTGGCTGTGATCGGCATCGACAACGATCCGCTGGCGCGCATGCTGACGCGCATTCCGATGAGTTCCGTGATCCAGGGTGCGCAGGAAATGGGCCGCACGGCGGCCCACCTGCTTGACCAGATGCTGCATGGCGTGCGCCTGCCCGACACGCGCATCCTCGTGCCGCCGGCCGGCATCAACGTGCTCGCGTCCAGCAAGCACGAGGCGGGCAAGCATCCGCACGTGATGCGGGCGCGCCATTTCATCCGCCAGTATGCATGCCAGGGCATCAAGACCGACCAGGTGGCCGAATACGTGGGCATCTCCCGTTCGTCGCTGGAAGCGCACTTCCGCGCGGAGCTGGGGCGCAGCGTGCATGACGAGATCCTGCGCCTGCGCCTGGAGGCGGCCACCGGCTTCCTGGCCCGCGGCACCTGCAACCTGGCCGACGTGGCGGTGCGCTGCGGCTTCACGTCGAGCCAGTACATGCACTCGGTGTTCAAGCGCGAACTGGGCTGCACCCCGCGCGCCTGGCAGGAACGCCAGCGCAGCGCCGAAGCGGCGAGCGACGTGCCAGGATGAACATCATGCCTCCCATCGCCGCCTCCGCCGCCACGGCCCAGCAGTTCACGCTGACCAATGCGTGGGGCATGCGCGTGACGATCAGCGAGCGCGGCGCCGCGCTCGTGTCGTGGCAGGCGCCAGACCGCTATGGTCGCATGGCCGACATCCTGCTCGGTTATCCCGAGAACGAATACCTGCGCCACCACCGGCATGCCTGGTTCGGCGCGATCATCGGCCGCTGGGCCAACCGCATCGCGCGCGGCCGCTTCAAGCTCGATGGCCGCGTGGTGCAGGCGGACGTCAACGACCGCGGCAACCTGCTGCATGGCGGCGACGCCGGCTTCCACACCGCCCACTGGGATGGCGAGATGGCCCATGGCGGACTGGCGCTGTCGTACGTGTCGCCGGACGGGCAGGGCGGCTTTCCCGGCACGCTGGCCGTGCAGGTGTTCTACCAGCTCGACGACGACGGCAGCCTGACGATCGAGTACCAGGCCACCTGCGACGCGCCCACGCCGGTGAATCTGACGTCGCACCCGTGCTTCAACCTGAACGGCGGCACCGCCGACGTCGGGGACCACATGCTGCGCATCGATGCCGATCACTACCTGGCCATCGATGAACTGGGCATTCCCGTCGGCCGCGTCGAAGTGGCCGGCACGCCGTTCGATTTCCGCCAGCCGGCCGCGATCGGGCCGCGCATGCGCTGGCCCGACCCGCAGATCCGCATTGCCGGCGGCTTCGATCACTGCTACTGCCTGCCGTCCGACCCGCGCGAGCCGGGCCGGCTGCGCAACGTGGCGCGCGTGTTCGACCCCGGTTCCGGGCGCCAGCTGGACGTGGCCACCACCGAGGCGGGCCTGCAGTTCTACAGCGGCAATGGCCTGACGGGTGTGCGCGGCCGCCATGGTGTGACATATTCGCGACACGACGGCTTTTGCCTGGAAGCGGGCGCCTATCCCGACCAGCTCAATGGCAAGGGCGCCGCGGCCGTGATCCTGCGGCCCGGCCAGGTCTATCGCCAGACCACCGTGTACAAGGTGTCGCTGCAAACGTGAAATATTGTTTGGCCGGCTGGTGAATTTCGTAATTGATGTGCGCAACCGTCCACGTCCAGAATGCTGGCAGAACCATAATGACGAGACGCCATGCGCCATACCCTTTCGCCGCTGTTGCTGGCTACCCTGCTGGCGGGCGCCTCCGCACATGCGGCGGCGGCCGGGGCGGCAACGCCTGACCAGCTCACGCTCTTCAAGAACCGCCCGGGCGCCGGCTTGCAGGTCACGATCGCGGATCCGGATAATGCCGTGCCGCTCGCCGGCAAGAGCACCGTCGTGCCGACATCGGGAAAACAGCCCGAAGCCGTCGTGCGTGGCGCGACCGGCAAGGTGGCGGGCCGCGATGCCCTCACGCTGGCCTGGCAAAAAACCTGGTATGCGAGCCTGCGCGTTGAACGTCCACATGGACACGCGCCCGTAGACCTGCGTCCCTATCTCGACAAGGGCATCGTTGCCTTCGACCTGAACGTCGTCGAGATGGCAAAGGGCGGCATCGACTTCAAGCTCGATTGCGGCAAGGATTGCGAGCGCAAGGTGCCGTATGTGCTGCCGGGCCGCGCCGCCGCGGGCCAGGGCTGGAAAAACGTGTCGTTCGCGGTGAGCTGCTTTGTCCGCGATGGCGATTTTTTTGAAACGGTCATGAAACCGTTTTCAGTGGAAGCGACGGGGCAGGGCGAAGTGGCCATCGCCAACGTGCGCATCCTGAAAACGGGCACGCCGAACACGTCGTGCCCCGACTACAAAACCCGCTCCGTCACGCCCGAACCCCTGAACGAATCGTGGGCCATCGACTGGTGGATGCCGCGGCACGAGGAGAAGGTCAAGGACAACGCCCAGCGCCGCGCCAGCGGCACGCTGCCGCAACTGGTCTTCATCGGCGATTCGATCAGCGAAGGCTGGGCCAAGGAAGGCAAGGAAGAATTCGCGCGCCGCTACGCCCGCTACCACCCGATCAACCTGGGCTTCGGCGGCGACCGCACGGAAAACATCCTGTGGCGCGTGCAGCATGGCGAAGTCGATGGCCTCGACCCGAAAGTGGTCGTGCTGATGGCCGGCACCAACAACACGGGCAGCCGGCAGGAAGACCCGGCGACGACGGCGGCCGGCCTGCGCCGCGTCATCGACGAGCTGCAGGGCCGCCTGCCGAACGCGAAGATCCTGCTGCTGGGCGTGTTCCCGCGCGATGCGGCGGACAGCGCATCGCGCCGCATCAACAGCGCCATCAACGCGCGCATCGCGACATTCGCCGACAACCGCCGCGTATTCTTCGCCGACATCGGCAGCGCATTCCTCGACGAACAGGGCACGCTGTCGAAGGACATCATGCCCGACCTGCTGCACCCGAACGCGCGCGGCTATGAAATCTGGGGCAAGGCCATGGACCCGGTCCTGCAGCCCCTGCTGACCGGCTACCGGTGGGATAGCGTGGCCATCGGCGGCGGCGGTTTCGTCCCGGCCGTGATTCCAACCACGGAGAAGGGCGTCGTGTATGCGCGCACCGACGTCGGCGGCGCATACCGGTGGACGAACGACCGCTGGATGCCGCTGCTGGACTGGGTGTCGGAAGACCAGACCGGCCTGCTGGGCGTGGATTCGCTGGCGGTCGATCCGCGCGATCCTTCGAAGGTCTACCTGCTGGCCGGCATCGCGTACCACAATGGCGGGCGCTCGGCGATCCTGCGCTCGCGCGACTACGGCAAGACGTTCGCGATCACCGACGTGACCGCGCAGTTCAAGACCCACGGCAATGGCGCGGGCCGCAACAACGGCGAGCGCCTGGCCGTCGATCCCGGCGCCGGCAACGTGCTGTACGTGGGCACGCGCGCCAATGGCCTGTTCTGGAGCAGCGATTTCGGCGCCACGTGGCAACGGCTGCCGGGCCTGGACGTGACGGGCACGCCGAACGGCGCCGGCATTGCCTTCGTTATCGCCGATCCCGCCAGCGTCAAGGATGGCGGCACGGCCCAGCGGCTGTTCGTCGGCGTGTCGCGCGCCGGCACGAATCTCTTCCGCAGCGACGACGGCGGCGCCACCTTCACCCCGATGGATGCCACGCCGGATGGGCTGATGCCGCAACGCGCCGCACTCGACGGCGCCGGCCACCTTTACGTAACGTTCGCCAATGGCGCCGGGCCGCACCCGCGCGGCGACGAAAAGATGGACCAGGGCGCCATCCGCAAGTATGGCATCGCACCGGGCTCCGGACAGGACGTCACGCCAAAGGGACCGCGCGCCGCGTATTCCGGCATCAGCGTGGACCGCAACGACCCGCGCCGTCTCATCGCATCGACCATCAGCCTGTACGCGCCGCAGAGCAGGGAGAAGGGTGCCGCGAAGGGCGACCGCTTCTACCTGTCCACCGATGGCGGCGCCACGTGGACCGACCTCGTTGCCCGTGGCTTCGCCATGGACGGTGCCGGCGTGCCATGGGTGAAGGGCCATGCAATCCACTGGGCCAGCACGATCGCCTTCGATCCGTTCGATCCGAAGGCCGCCTGGGTCACGTCCGGTAACGGCGTCTTCAGGACGTCGAACCTGGAGGCGGCACCCACCGTGTGGCGCTTCGACGTGAAGGGGCTGGAAGAAACGGTGCCGCTGGGCCTTGTCAGCCGCCCGGGCGCGCCGCTGGTGTCGACGATCGGCGATTACGACGGATTCGTCCACGCAGACCTGAAACAGTATGGCCGCATCCACGAACCGCAGATGGGCACCACGTTCGGCCTCGCCTACGCCGCGCAGCAGCCGCAGGTGCTGGCGCGCGTCGGCAAATCGGTCTACGTGACGCGCGATGGCGGCGCCACGTGGCGCAAGGCCCGTGCAATCAACGGCACCAAGGGCCAGCTGGCGCTGTCGGCCGATGGCAAGACCCTGCTGCATGCGCCGGAAAGATCGCGTGTGACTTTCGTTTCGACAGACGATGGCGATTCGTGGACGGCCGCCAAAGGCATTGAAGGCGCGCGCCCCGTGGCCGACCCGGTCAATGCGAACCGCTTCTACGCCTACCAGGACGGCGCCTTCCTCGCCAGCCACGATGGCGGCCGCACGTTCGCCGTGAAAGCGCAGCTGCCAAAGGGCGGTTCCGATGTCGTGCGCGCCGCGCCCGGCCGCGGCGGGGACGTGTGGGTGGCGCTGAGAAATGGCGGCCTGGCGCGTTCAACGGATGCCGGCGCCACGTTCGGGATGCTGGGCGGCGTCACGTACGCGGGCGCGGTCGGCTTCGGCAAGGCCGAGCGCGACGGTGCCTACCCGGCCGTGTATATCTGGGGCACGGTCGATGGCCAGCGCGGTATCTGGCGCTCGCTCGACGAGGGCCGCAACTGGGTGCGCATCAATGACGACGCGCACCAGTACGGTGGCCCCGGCGACGGCCGCTTCATCGTCGGCGACATGAATGTGTTCGGCCGCGTCTACATGAGTACCGCCGGCCGCGGCATCGTTTATGGAGAGATCGCCCCATGATGCGGTTCGTCATCACCACTGTATTGTTCACGGCCGCCGCCGCCCAGGCTGCGCCGGACCTGACGCTGCGCTACGACCGGCCCGCCACGGACAACGCCGACGGCTGGGAGCGCGAGGCGCTGCCGGTCGGGAATGGCCGCATCGGCGCCATGGTGTTCGGCCAGCCGGGCCGCGAGCACCTGCAATTCAATGACATCACGTTGTGGACGGGCGACGCAAGTTCGATGGGCGCGTTCCAGCCGTTCGGCGACCTGTATGTCGACCTGCCGGGCCACGCCAACGCCACGGATTATTCGCGCACGCTGGACCTGGCGCGCGGCCTGCACACCGTCACGTACGTGCACAACGGCGTGCGCTACAAGCGCGAGACGATCGCCAGCCACCCGGCGGACGTGATCGTGCTGCGCCTGTCCGCCGACAAGCCTGGCGCCCACACGGGCGTGGTGCGGCTGACCGACCAGCATGGCGCGCACGTCAATGCCTGGGGCAACCGCATCCACGCCACCGGCTCGCTGGCCGGCTTCGTGGTGCCGCGCGAGCGGGGCAACCAGTGGACGCCAGCCCAGCAGCCGCTGACCGGCAACCAGATGGATTACGCCGCCCAGGTGCAGGTGATCAACGAAGGCGGCAAGGTCACGATGGAAGGCGACACCGTGCGCTTCGAGAACGTCGACGCGCTGACGCTGGTGCTGGGCGCCGGCACCAGCTATGTGCGCGACGGCAGCGTGAACTTCCAGGGCGCACACCCGCTGGCGCGCGTCACCGCGCAAGTGGACCGCGCGGCCGCACGTCCATGGTCCGCTTTGCAGGTCGAACAGGAAAACGATTTCAAGAGTTTGTTCGGCCGCCTGGACCTCGACGTGGGCCGCGCCGGCGACGACCGCCGCGCGCTGACGACGGACCGCCGCCTGGCCGCGTACACGCAGCACGGCAACGACCCGGAACTGGAAGCGCAAGTGTTCCAGTATGGCCGTTACCTGCTGATCGGCAGCTCGCGCGGCCCGCTGCCGGCGAACCTGCAGGGCCTGTGGAACAACAGCCTCACGCCGCCGTGGAACGCCGACTACCACACGAACATCAACATCCAGATGAATTACTGGCCGGCGGAAACGGCCAACCTGTCCGAGCTGGCGCAGCCGCTGTTCGGCTTCGTCGAATCGATGGTGCCGTCGTACCGCCGCCTCGTGGCCGAAAGCGCCGCAAATCCATCGCGCGACGTGGAGGATGGGCAAGTCGTTGAAACCTTCCTGCGCAAGGACGGCAAGCCGGTGCGCGGCTGGACCGTGCGCACGGAAACCAACCCGTTCGGCCACATGCGGTGGAAGTGGAACAAGACGGCCAACGCCTGGTACGCGCAGCACTTCTGGGAACACTACGCGTTCACGCGCAACAAAGTTTTCCTGCAAGAGGTGGCCTACCCGCTGATGAAGGAAGTGAGCCAGTTCTGGCTCGACTACCTGAAGGCGCTGCCCGACGGCACGCTGGTGGCGCCGAACGGCTGGTCGCCCGAACACGGCCCGGTGGAAGATGGCGTGACCTACGACCAGCAGATCGTGTGGGACCTGTTCCAGAACACGGTGGAAGCGGCGACCGAACTGAAGACGGATGCGGCGTTTGCCCGCCAGGTGGCCGCCGCGCGCGACCGCCTGGCCGCGCCAAAGGTGGGCAGCTGGGGCCAGTTGCTGGAATGGCGGGAAGAAAAGAAGGACCCGATCCTCGACACCCGGAACGACAACCACCGCCACGTGTCGCACCTGTTCGGCGTGTTCCCCGGCAGGCAGATCACCCCGGCCCGCACGCCGGTGCTGGCCGAAGCGGCCCGCGTATCGCTGGCGGCGCGCGGCGACGCCGGCACCGGCTGGTCGATGGCCTGGAAGGCCGCGTTCTGGGCCCGCTTGGGCGACGGCGACAAAGCCCATACAATGCTGCGCGGCGTGATCGCCACCCCTGGCGCACGGGCGCAAGAGCACAAGCCGGGCACTGAGGAAAACACGGCCGGCGGCATGTATCCGAACCTGCTGGACGCGCACCCGCCGTTCCAGATCGACGGCAATTTCGGCACCACCGCGGCCATCTGCGAAATGCTGCTGCAGTCGCACGACGGCGTGCTGCACCTGCTGCCGGCATTGCCCGCGGCGTGGAAAAACGGTTCGGTCGCGGGCCTGCGCGCGCGCGGCGGATATGAAGTGGACATGACGTGGCGCGACGGGCAGGTGACGTCGGCGACCGTCAAGGCGAAACCGGGCAACGGGACCGGCACCGTGCGCGTGCGCACGGGTGCGAAGACCGTGATTTTGAAACTGAAACAAGGTGAGGCAAGGGCGCTCGACGCGCAACTGCGCTGACGACGCCCGCCACCGCCCTGTCGGTGGCCCGGACAATATTATTTTCAAGGAGATGCAGGTGAATCAATTCAAGCTCAACGCAATGGCGCTGGCAGCGGCGCAGATCGCGTTCATGGCCGGCGCGGCCCATGCGCAGACCGCCGATACCGGCACGGGCGCCAATACGGCGACGGTCGTCGTCACTGGCCAGCGCGCCTCGCTGGAAAACGCCCAGAAGATCAAGCAGAACTCGGACGAGATCGTCGATTCGATCGTGGCCGCCGATATCGGCAAGCTGCCCGACAAATCGGTCACCGAGGTACTGCAGCGCGTGGTCGGCGTGACGATCGACCGCACGATGTCGCGTTCCGACCCGGAACACTATTCCGTCGAAGGTTCCGGTGTGTCGATCCGAGGCCTGTCATGGGTGCGCTCGGAACTGAATGGCCGCGATTCGTTCTCGGCCAACGGTGGCCGTTCGCTGAACTTCGAGGACGTGCCGCCGGAACTGATGGCCGGCGTGGATATCTACAAGAACCCGTCCGCCGAGCAGATCGAAGGCGGCATCGGGGGCCTGGTCAACCTGCGCACGGCGCTGCCGTTCGACTTCAAGGGCCGCAAGGTCGCACTGTCGGCCTCCACTACCTACTCGGAACTGAAGGGTGGCAAATGGTCGCCTTCCGCATCGATCCTGTTGTCCGACCGCTGGAAGACGGGTCTGGGCGAGTTCGGCGTGCTGGTCGACTTCGCGCACTCCGAGAGCGGCACCCGCACCGACGGGTTCCAGGTCGAGCCGTACTACCCGCGCGACAATATCGTTGCAGGGCGCACCGTGTGGATTCCGAAGGGCGCGCAATGGCGCACGCTGAACTTCAACCGCGAACGCCAGGGCCTGTACGGCGCGCTGCAGTGGAAGAAGGATGCCAACCTGCGTTCGCACGTCACGTTCTTCAAGTCGAAGTACGACATGCAGTGGGACGAGAATGCGATCTTCGCCGCTTCGAATCCGTATAACTTCCAGGTCAGCCCGGACGCGACGTGGGGCGCCAATGGCCAGTTCCTGACCGGCACGTTCGCCTCGCCGGCCGACGGCGGCATCGACTATGGCGCCGACACGCGCGTGGCGAGCCGCAAATCCGACACCACCGACATTTCCTGGAACGTGGAATGGCGCGTGGGCGACAGCTGGACGTTTACGTCCGATCTGCAGCGCATCAAGGCCAAGAGCAACGGCTTCGATTCCACCGTGGCCACCGCGGTAAAAATGCCGACGCAGACCCTGGACCTGACCGGCGACCGGCCGAACCTGATCTTCAACGATGCCCAGCGCGCGCACCTGGCCAACGCGGGCAACTACTACTGGAACTTCACGCAGGAACACCTGGACCAGAGCGAGTCCGAGTCGAAGGCACTGAAGCTGGACGCCAAGTACACGTTCGAGAACCCGGTGCTGCGCGACCTGCGCTTCGGCGTGCGCTTCACGAAGCGCGACGCCACCACCGAGCTGTCGAACCCCGACTACCACTGGGCGGCTGTCACGGCGCCGTGGATGGGCACGTCGATCAGCAAGCTGGCCTACCTGTCGGACCCGCGCTTCGGCGGCAATACCTACCTGGGCACGTTCGACAACTTCTTCAACGGCAAGGCCAGCGTGCCGTCCGTCGTGTTCCCGAACGTGTCGGTGGCCACCGGCTTCCCGCAAAGCTACGCAGCGCTGCACGAGTACTACCAGATCCTGTGCCGCGAGGCGGCCGCGAATGCGGGCACGGCGCCGAACTGCTCGCCATGGACACCCGCTGCGTTCGGCGGCAATCCGTCGGGCATCAACGAGCAGTCGGAAAAGACCAAGGCCTTCTATACACAGCTGCGCTTCGGCTGGGATGACCTGAAGATGCCGATCGACGGCAACGTGGGCGTGCGCTACGTGAAGACGGAGATGGATGCGAACGGCTACACGGTGTTCAACAACACCAGCGCCGTGGTCAATCCGCCGCAGACGCTCACCGGCGTGCCGATTCCAAACATCCCCGCCTACTCGGCCGGCAGGGACTACCAGAACTCGTACAGCAACGTGCTGCCGAGCCTGAACCTGCGCCTGAAGGCACGAGACGACCTGCAATTCCGCTTCGCGCTGGCCCGTGCCATCTCGCGGCCGGACTTCTCGCAGCTGCAGGGCTACACGACCCTGTCGCAATCGACGGACACGACGACGACCATCTTCCCCGACCGTCCGTCCAACACGAACGTGAACAGCGTGTCGCAGACGGGCGAAGGCAAGGGCAACCCGATGCTCAAGCCGATCAAGTCCGACCAGCTGGACCTGACGGGCGAATGGTACTTCGGCAAATCGAGCTCGATCACGCTGGCCATGTTCCACAAGCGGCTGAAGGACATCATCGTCAACCAGACGTACCAGTACGCGCTGCCGGACGTGAATGGCCGCATGTACAACTTCAACGTCACCGCGCCGGTGAATGGCGCGTCTGGCCGGGCCACCGGTTTCGAGGTCGCCTACCAGCAGTACTTCGACAAGCTGCCGGGCGCCTGGGCCGGCATCGGCGTGCAGGCCAACTACACTTACGTGGACAGCAACACGAAGCTGTCGACCAGCACGTTCACCGCCTACTGCAGCGGTGGCAATAACGTGGCGAACGTCAACCTGAACCAGAACGGCTGCGACACCAACGGCCAGTCCTTCGGCGACCTGCCGCTGCAATACCTGTCGAAAAACGCCTACAACCTGGCGCTGCTGTACGACTACGGCAAGTGGTCGGCGCGCGCGGCATGGAGCTGGCGCTCGAAGAACCTGCAGGGCGTGAACGTGAACGGCACGCGCGGCGGCGACGGTACGGACACCAATCCGAACAGCGCCACCCCGGGCGCCACCAACATCGGCTGGGCACTGCCGACGTGGGCGGACGACTACGGCCAGCTCGATGCTTCCGTGTCCTACCAGTTCAACGAGCGCATGCAGATCGTCGTCGATGGTTCGAACCTGACCGACTCGAAGTACAAGCAGCTGATGCAGCAGGGGATCGGCATGATGGGCCGCGCATGGTTCGTCTCCGGCCCACGCTATTCCGCGAAACTGAACTACTCGTTCTGATAGGGAGTCGATGAAAACCGCCAAGCAGATTTTCTTGAAGAGCTTGCTGGCCGGTGCGTGCGCGATGGCGATGGCGGCTTCGGCCACCATTGCCGGCGAACTGCCGCGCGTCGTGTCGAAGGATGGCCGCCACGCGCTGATGGTCGATGGCGCGCCATACCTGATCCTGGGTGCGCAGGCGCACAACTCCAGCAACTACCCGAAGGCGTTGCCGCAGGTGTGGGCCGCGGTTGCCGACGCGCAGGCCAATACGCTGGAAATCCCGATCGCGTGGGAGCAGGTCGAACCTGTCGAGGGCAAGTTCGATTTCAGCTTCGTCGACACGCTCGTGAAGGAAGCGCGCGACAAGGACGTGCGCCTGGTGCTGCTGTGGTTCGGCACCTGGAAGAACACCGCGCCGGCCTACCTGCCGGAGTGGGTCAAGTTCGACAACAAGCGCTTCCCGCGCATGGTGGACGAGAAGGGCAAGAGCAGCTACAGCCATTCGCCCCATGCCGTTGAAACGCTGAAGGCCGACAAGCGCGCGTTCGTGGAGTTCATGAAGCACCTGAAGGCCATCGATGGCGACCGGCAGACCGTCATCATGGTGCAGGTGCAGAATGAAGTGGGCACCTACGGCCTGGTGCGCGACCACAGCCCGGCCGCGCAGAAGGCGTTCAACGCGCCGGTCCCGGCCGCCGTGCTGGCGAAGCAGAAGTCCCCTCGCAGTTCGTCAAACACCTTGGGTAAGCGCTCTGGCACATGGAAGGAAGTCTACGGCGATTACGCGGACCAGTACTTCCATACGTGGGCCGTGGCGAACTACATCGAGGAGATCGCCAAGGCCGGCCGCGCCGTCTACGACCTGCCGATGTTCGTCAACAACGCGCTGCGCGATCCGGTGGAACCGCTGGCGCCATGGAAGGGCAACTTCGCCAGCGGCGGCCCGACCTACGACGTGCTGGGCATCTACGAAGGCGCCGCGCCGCACATCGACGTGGCCGGCCCGGACATCTACCTGCACGAATCCGACAAGATCGCAAAAACGCTGGAGCAGTTCCACACGAAGGACAATCCGCTGTTCGTGCCGGAAATCGGCAACTCGGAAGACTTCGCACGGGTGGCCTACGCCGTGTTCGGCCAGGGCGGCATCGGCTTCGCGCCGTTCGGCATCGATTATTTCGCGTTCTCCAACTACCCGCTGGGCTCGAAGGCGACCGACAAGACGATGACCGAGCCGTTCGGCAAGGTGTACGGCGCGTTCCGGCCGATGATGCGCGAGTGGGCGAAGTGGGGCTTTGAAGGCCGCACCCGCGGCGTGTTCGAACATGACGACCGCAAGCCGCAGGATATCGCGCTGAACGGCTGGAAGGCGACGGTCAGCTTCCGCCAGCGACAGTTCGGCGACTCGATGGAAAAGAACGATCCGGTCGAAGGCACGGAAAAGCCGAACGGTGGCCTGGCCATCGCGCAGATCGCCGACAACGAGTTCATCGTCGTCGCGCAGAACGCGCGCATCAAGTTCGACCCGGCCGGCCGCAATGCCGGCAAGCCGTCGATGTATGCGCGCGTGGAGGAGGGGCAGTATGCGAATGGCAAGTGGGTGATGGAACGCGTGTGGAACGGCGACCAGACCGACTATGGCCTGAACTTCGGCGTCAAGCCTTTCGTACTCAAAATCAAACTGGGGACCTATCAATGATCAAATCGAATATCAAAGCAGTGAGCCTGGCATGCCTGATGGTGGCGGCGGGCGCGCCGGCATGGGCCGGCACGTTCCAGCAGACTTCCACCGGCGTGACGATCGCGCCGGACAATGGCGCAGCGAAAGAGATCCGCCTGCAGGTCATGGCCGACAATATCGTCCACGTCGTGAAAGTCGACCAGGCCGGCAAGGAGCTGACGCCATCGCTGATGACGATCGCCAAGCCGTGCGCCTGCACGTTCGATGTGAAGAAAAGCGGCGACAGCGTTTCCCTGAGCACGAAGAAGCTGGTGGCCACCGTGTCGCTGAAGGATGGCCGCGTGCAGTTCGCCGACAAGGGCGGCGCCGTCTTCCTGAAGCAGGATGCCGAGGACATGCAGCCGGTCTCCGTGGGCGGCAAGCCATACTTCGCCGTGAAGCAGGGCTTCAACTACGGCACGAAGGATGCGTTCTACGGCACCGGCCAGCACCAGAACAACCAGATGAACCTGAACGGCGAGGACGTCGATCTCCTGCAGCACAATATGGACATCGCCATCCCGCTGGTGGTCTCCGACAAGAACTACGGCATCCTGTGGGACAACAACGGCATCACCCGCTTCGGCGATGCCCGTCCCTATGGCCCGATCGGCCGCGACCTGAAGCTGACGGACGCCGCCGGCAAGGAAGGCGCGCTGACCGCCCGCTACTACATCGGCGGCAAGCTGGCGCTGGAGCGCCGCGAAGACAAGATCAATTACCAGTACCTGAAGGACGTCGCCGAGTTCTGGCCGAAGGAACTCAAGCCGCTGAAGGAACTGAAGGACGTCAAGGTCGTCTGGGAAGGCAAGCTCGCGAGCGACAAGCCGGGCGTGCACAAGATGAAGCTGTACTCGTCCGACTATGCCACGCTGACCGTGGATGGCAAGCAGGTGATGGATGTGTGGCGCCAGGGCTGGAACCCGTGGTACCACAACTTCGAGGTGAACTTCGGCGCCAACAAGCCCGTGGACTTCAAGCTGGAGTGGAAGCCGGAAGGCGGCATGATCTACGTGGCGCACAACAATCCGCTGCCGAAAGCCGAGCGCCACTCGCTGCAGTTCTCGTCCGAGATCGCCGAAGGCCTGAACTACTACGTGATCCGCGGCACCAGCATCGACAACGTGATCGGCGGCTACCGCGTGCTGACGGGTACCCAGCCGCTGATGCCGAAGTGGGCCTATGGCTTCTGGCAGTCGCGCCAGCGCTACGAGACGCAGGAACAGCTGCTCGATACCGTGAAGACCTACCGCCAGAACGGCTGGCCGCTCGACAACATCGTACAGGACTGGTTCTACTGGCCGGAAAACGGCTGGGGCTCGCACGACTGGGATCCGAAGCGCTTCCCCGACCCGAAGGGCATGGTGGACCAGGTGCACAAGATGAACGCGCGCATCATGCTGTCCGTGTGGGGCAAGTTCTATGAGAACACCGACAACTACCAGGAGCTGAAGGCCAAGGGCCATATGTGGACCAAGAACGTCGAGGATGGCGCGCTGGACTGGGTTGGCCCGGGCTACAAGAACAGCCATTACTCGCCGTACACGCAGGAAGCGCGCGACATCTACTATCGCCAGATGAAGACCAAGCTGGTGGACCTGGGCTTCGACGCCTGGTGGCTCGACAACACCGAGCCGGATGTGCTGTCGAACACGCGCCTGGAGGACTTCAAGAAGCTGATCGGCCCGACCGTCTACGGTCCCGGCGAGATCACGTTCAACTCCTACAGCCTGCTGCAGACGCAGGCCCTGTATGACGGCCTGAAACGCGACCAGCCAAATAAACGGCAGTTCATCCTGTCGCGCTCCGGCTTTGCCGGCGTGCAGCGCAACTACGTGGCCACGTGGAGCGGCGACACGGTGGGCCGCTGGAACAACCTGTATGACCAGATCTCGGCCGGCGTGAGCTCGTCGATGTCCGGCGTGCCGAACTGGACGCACGATATCGGCGGCTATGCGCAGGAAACCCGCTTCCAGAGCGGCGAGCTGGGTTCGGCGCAGGAGAACCGTGGCATCGGCGGCGTGGAAATCAAGCCGGAAGACCTGAAGGAATGGCGCGAGCTGAACCTGCGCTGGTGGCAGTTCGGCGCGTTCACGCCGCTGTTCCGCTCGCACGGCGAAGTGGTCAAGCGCGAAATCCAGAACATTGCGCCGGAAGGCTCGCCGATGCGCGATTCGATGGTGTGGTACCTGAAGCTGCGCTACCGCCTGATGCCTTACATCTATGCGACCGCTTCGAGCACGTACTTCAACGAAGGCTCGATCATGCGCGGTCTGGTGATGGACTTCCCGACCGACCCCGGTTCGAAGGACGTAAAGGACGAGTTCCTGTTCGGCCACGCCTTCCTGGTGGCGCCGGTCTCCGAGTATGGTGCCCGCGTGCGCAAGGTCTACCTGCCGAAGGGTGCCCAGTGGTATGACTACCATACCGGCGAGCGCCTGCAGGGTGGCCGCACGGTCACGGCCGCCGCGCCGGAAACGCGCATGCCGCTGTTCGTGAAAGCCGGTTCGATCGTGCCGATGGGCCCTGTCACGCAGTATGTGGACGAGAAGCCGGATGCGCCGGTCACGCTGAAGGTGTACACGGGCGCGAATGGCCAGTTCAGCTTCTACGAGGACGATGGCGTGAGCGAGGATTACCAGCGCGGCAAGTACTCGCGCATCCCGCTGTCGTGGGACGAGAAGAAGGGCACGCTGACGATCGGCCAGCGCGCCGGCGATGGCTACGAAGGCATGATCGCGAAGCGCACGTTCCGCGTGCATTTCGTCAAGCCGGGCGTTTCCAGCTCGGAGACGTTCGACGCTGCCGACAAGGAAGTGACGTATGAAGGCAAACCAGTGACGGTGAAACTGTAATGGCGGTGATGAACAAAGTACTGGCCGTCGCCCTGGCGGCGGCATTTGCAACGAATCTGGCAACTACTGCGCATGCTGCGCCGGATGCCGACAAGCGCGCCCAGGACACCGTGGCGCAGATGACGCAGGCGGAGAAGATGCTGCTCGTCTTCGGCTACTTCGGTGCCGAATTCGCCGGCGTCAAGCCGCCGAAGGATGCGATTCCGTACACGGCCGGCTATGTGCCGGGCGTGCCGCGGCTGAACATCCCGCCGCAGTGGCAGACCGACGCGGGCCTGGGCGTGGCGACGCAGCCGTCGCCCGCGCCGCGGGAACGGACGGCGCTGCCGTCCGGCATGGCCACGGCGTCCAGCTGGAACACGAAGCTGGCGTACGAAGCCGGTGCGATGATCGGCCGCGAGGCGCGGCTGTCCGGGCACAACGTGATCCTGGGCGGCGCCGTGAACCTGCAGCGCGATCCGCGCAACGGCCGCAATTTTGAATATGCGGGCGAGGATCCGCTGCTGGCCGGCATCATCACGGGCGAGCAGATCCGCGGCAACCAGTCGAACAATATCGTCGGCACGATCAAGCACTTCGCGTTCAACGACCAGGAAACCAACCGCAACACGATCGACGTGAAGATCGACGAGCAGGCCGGCCAGATGTCCGACCTGCTGGCGATGCGCATCGCGATCGAGCGCGGCGATCCGGGCTCGGTGATGTGCGCGTACAACCTGGTTAACGGCGTGTATGCGTGCGAAAGCGACTGGCTGCTCAACAAGGTGCTGAAGAAGGACTGGGGCTACAAGGGCTTTGTGATGTCCGACTGGGGTGCCACGCACTCGACCACGCAGGCCGCCAATGGTGGCCTCGACCAGCAGTCCGGCTGGCCGTTCGACAAGTCGATGTACTTCGGCCCCGCGCTGAAGGAAGCCGTCGACAATGGCCACGTGCCGAAGGAGCGGCTGGACGACATGGCGAAACGCATCCTGCGCGCCATGTATGCCAACAACCTGATGGATGCGCCGCAGCCGAAGGTCGAACCTGAAAAGATCGACTTCGCGGCCCACGCGAAGGTGACGCGGCAGGTGGCGGAAGAGGGCAGCGTGCTGCTCAAGAACGCCGGCAACGTGCTGCCTTTGACCGCTGATGTGAAGTCGATCGTCATCATCGGCGGTCATGCCGACAAGGCGGTGATCTCGGGCGGCGGCGCGGCGCAGGTGCACCCGCACGGTGGCAGCGCGGTGAAAGGCGAGGGGCCGAAGGGCTTCCCGGGGCCGATCATCTGGCTGCCGTCGTCGCCGATGAAGGCGCTGCAGGCGCGCACGAAGGCACGCGTCACCTACGTCGACGGCAAGGATGCCGCCGCCGCCGCGAAGGCCGCCGCCGGTGCCGACGTGGCGATCGTGTTCGCGACCCAGTGGGCGGCCGAAAGCCTCGACGCGCCATCGATGGCCCTGCCTGACAACCAGGATGCGCTGATTGCCGCCGTGGCCGGTGCCAACAAGCGCACCGTCGTCGTGCTGGAGACGGGCAACCCTGTCACAATGCCGTGGCTGGACAACGTGGGCGCCGTGCTGGCCGCATGGTTCCCCGGCTCCGCCGGCGGCGAAGCGATCGCGCGCCTGCTGACGGGCGAAGTCAATCCGTCCGGCCGCCTGGCCGCCACGTTCCCCGCCTCGGAAGCCCAGCTGCCGCGGCCGAAGATCGACGGCGACCCGACCAGCCGCGATGGCCGCTTCACCACCGACTACAACATCGAAGGCGCGGCCGTCGGCTACAAGTGGTTCGAGAAGACCGGCAAGAAGCCGCTGTTCGCGTTCGGCCACGGCCTGTCGTACACCACGTACGAATACCGCGACCTGAAGGCCCGCAACGATGGCGGCAAGGTGGTGCTGTCGTTCACCGTCGCCAACACCGGCAAGCGCGCCGGCCAGGCCGTGCCGCAGGTGTACGTGGGCCCGGCCCCCGCTTCCGCCAAGGCCGCCGGCTGGGAAGCCCCGCGCCGCCTGGCCGGCTGGGACAAGGTGGCACTGCAGCCGGGTGAAAGCAAAGCCGTCAGCGTGACGGTCGACCCGCGCATGCTGGCCGTGTGGGAACCGAAAACCCGCGACTGGCAGCGCCGCCCCGGCACGTACGAGTTCACCCTCGGCGGCGCCTCCGACGCCATCACCTCCCGCACCACGCTAGCCTTGCCGAAGTAAAATATTTCCGAATACCGGGGTCAGACCCCGGTTTCAGGAAATTAGTTGCCCAGAACCGGGGTCAGACCCCGATTCTGGGCAATTTTGTTAACGGCGGGGGGACTTCGACTGCCGGCGTATATAAAACTTTCCTCAAAACGGGGTCTGACCCCGGTTTTGGGAAATATTCTGGAGGGGACATGAAACTTGCTATAACGGCTTTGCTCGCGCTGGCATCGGCACCGGCGCTGGCGGCGCAGTTCGATGTGCTGGTGTTCTCGCGCACGGCGGGGTGGCATCACGAGTCGATCCACGAGGGCGTGGCGGCGCTGCGCGAGATGGGGCGCCTGCATGATTTCAACGTGTTCTGGACGGAGGATGCCAAGCGCGTCTTCAACGACAAGGAGCTGGCGAAGTACAAGGCTGTGGTGTTCCTGTCGACGACGGGCGATGTGCTGGACGAAGGGCAGCAACAGGCATTCGAGCGCTACATGCGCGCCGGTGGCGGCTATGTGGGCGTGCACGCGGCGGCGGATACGGAGCATGGCTGGCCGTGGTACCGCCGGCTCGTTGGCCACATGTTCGTCGCCCACCCGGCCGTGCAGTCGGCGGTGCTGAAGGTGGAGGATGCGAACTTTCCCGGCATGGAGCGCTTCGCGCCGCGCACGCTGGTGACGGAGGAGTGGTACGAGTACGGTGCTGCGGAATCGAAGGGGCTGCGCTACCTGCTGTCCGTCGACGAAACCACGTACCGGCCGGAGAGCGGCAAGGGCACGGGAATGGGCGCGTTCCACCCGATCAGCTGGTACCAGCAATACGACGGCGGCCGCGCCTTCTACACGGCGCTGGGCCACCTGCCGGCAACCTACGCCGATCCGGTTTTCAGGCACCACCTGTATGGCGGCATCTACTGGGCCGCCACGGGGCGGGGGTTCCAGGCGCGGTGACCTCCAGGGCCAGGCCTGCATGCCTGACCCGTTGCGCAGGCGCGGAGCAGTGCTCCGCGAAACCCCTGCTCAACCCCAGACCTGATACGCCATCCCATCCTGCATCACGCCGATCAGCTGGTCGTAGTTCTCCTGGCTTTCGCTGAACGATGCCAGCACGCCGGCGACCGAGTCCTTGCCGGTGTTCAGGATGTCCAGCCAGTACTGCATGCCCGAGGGATCGGGCACGCGGTTCAGCACGTGCTCGTAGAAGCCGGTGATGATCGCCGTGGTGCCGGGGTTGTTGCCGTAAATGGCGCGGAACTCGTTCGAGGTGACGAACGACGCGGCCACGTCGTGCAGGCTGGCGCCGGCATCCAGCCGCGCGATATAGTAGCCAAGACCCGCTTCGTCCGGCGCGCGGTCGAAGGCGGCCTGGTACAGCCGGTAGGCTTCGCCGGCGGTGCCGTCGGTGTCGAATGCCAGCGCCACGTCGACGAATTCCAGCCGTTCCACGTTGACGAGCGTGTCCGCGCCGTCCAGCCCCACGTCATCGGTGACGAACAGGCGGTGGCCGGCGACGGTCACGTCGTAGTCGTCCAGCCGGCCCTCGTACCAGCCCGTATCGGTGCCGCTGCCGCCGTCGAGCAGGTCGCTGCCGCCGGCACCCTCCAGCAAGTCCCAGCCGCCATTGCCGTACAGCGCATCGTTGGCGGACGTACCCGTGATGTCGTCGGCCTTTTCCGTGCCCTGGCCGATCGCCAGCGGAATCGTGTCGAGGTCTTCCAGCACCGCCACTTCGACGCCGCTGCGCGGCGGCGCCGCCTGGTTCCACGACGCATCCACGTAATAGGTGCCCGAGTAGGGCGCGATGAAGCTCAGGCCATCCTGGCCGGTGGCGCCCCAGCCGTCATCCTCGGCGATCGGGTAGCCATCCTCGTCGAAGAGCACCAGGTTGTCGGGATCGAACCAGCTTTCCGACGTGACCGTGTACAGCGCGCCGGCCACCGCCGTGAAGCTGAACACCGGATAGGCATGGGCGTCCGGCGCGGCGCTGGCGAACAGCGCCTGGTTGTCATAGCCGTCGCCGGCGTTGCGCGGTGCGAAGCCGAGGTGGTCTGCCCCGGCCATGTCGCCGGTGCTCAGTAGTGGAATGTACGGCAGTGTCTCGTAGGTGGCCATTGCAATCTCCCATGTGTTGGCAACAGCATAATCCGGACGCCGCTTTCGCGGGCGGCCGGATTACACTTTGTTGCAATGAGCGGGAGAACCGACACTCAGGCCATGCGATTACGCCAGGTCGAAATGCCCGTGGCCGTGTCCGTGGCGGCCGATCAGCTGCACGTCGATGTCGTCGGCCGCGCGCCACACGGGTTCCTCGGCGCGGGCCACCGACGTGAGCATGGCTTCCCCGCCCGGCAGCGCAAGGACACCGGCGGTGGCGGAAGGCGCGGTCATCGTCACCGCACCGCTGGACAGCGTCACCGTCGCGTCCGTGAAGCGCAGCAGTTCGATGTTCGTCAGCGTGTCGCTGCCTTCCGCACCCGACACGTTCCACGTGCCCGTGCCGGTGCGGACGACAGTGTAGCCGCTGCGCGCGCCGTTGTAGAACGCTGTATCGGTGCCTGCGCCGCCATTGAGCACATCGTTGCCGCCCGCGCCTTCCAGGATATCGTTGGCGCTGCCGCCGGCCAGCGAATTGGCCGTGCCCGTGCCGGCCAGCCAGCGCGCGCCGGTGGTCGAGTTGACACCGAGGTTGCCGGCCAGGCCATCGCCGCCGTACAGCCACTTCAGCGCGGCGATGTCGTTTTCGCTGAACGTCGAATGGATGCCGCCGCTGTGCGTGTACGACATCAGCGTGTGCGACGTGTTGTTCGTCGTCGACGGCAGCTTGATCGTGCCTTCGAACGGGTGTTTCAGGCCGAGCATGTGGCCCAGTTCGTGCAGCAGCGTTTCATAGCCCTGCGTACCCGGCGTGAGGTTGGCGTTCATGCCGGCCCACTCGGCGTTGTCGAGATAGACATACGAGGCAGCGGTGAACTTCGTGACCACATTGCTGCTGTTGTACGAATAACCGATGCGGTTGCTGTCCAGCCCCGTGGTGCCGGAACCGGCCAGGTTCGCGTTTGCGAAGTGCACCTGCGCCAAGTTGGCGTCCGCCGTTTCCACGAAATTGATGCCGGTAAGCTTGGCGACGTATGCCATGGCGCCGCGCGTGGCGGCCACCTGCGATGCCGAAAACGCCAGCGGAGCGCTCAGCAGCGAAGGATTGCCCGACTCCAGGTTGCTGGCGACGGAGAACGAGTAGTACAGGGTATTGGTGCCGGGAGTGACATAGTTCCAGTTCGGCAGGTTGCCGAGCAGTGCGTCGATGTGGTTCTGGCCGGAGAGGGTGGTGCTGGTAGCTTGTGCAACGGTTGCCATGGATTCGAGGAGCCCTGTGAAACGAATGGAAGGGCTCCAGTATTGGCAGCGCGCACGGCCGGGTCAACCGTGCGCGCGGTGAGTGTGCACTCCTGTCCAGAAGGTCTATTCAGCCTTTCATGCCTGATCGACCACGAGCCGGTCGCCGACATAAACGCGGTAGCGGCGGATGCGCCCCGTTACCCCGTCCGGTCCCTGGCGCGGCGTGTAGCGCAGGCCGGCCACGTCGAACGGCGCGCCCAGGTCGAGCACAAGCCGGTGCGGCGGCTGCGCCACGGTCTTGCTGTAGGCCGAATGCCAGAAGTCCGTGTTCTGGCCATTGATCGCGTTCAGCGCCGTGCCGTCCTCCTTCGATGCTTCTTCGCTGCTGGCATAGGCGATCGCCCACAGCGTCTGGTTCAGCGTCTTGCCGTCCTTGCCCAGCAAGGCCAGTTCGGCGATCGCGGCAAAGGGCTTGCCGTCGAACGCGTCGAGCGCCTCGATGCACAGCTGGCGGCCACGCGCGGCCTGCGCGAACGGCACGTCCTGCGTGGCGCCGCCGGGCTGGAAGCGGCCCTCGTGGACGGGTTTTACGCCCTGCAGCGCCAGGCGCGCCGTGCTGGGCGGGCGCGCCAGGTCGCGCTCCGGGCGCAGCCGGTCGAGCACGGGTTTTGCCACGCCGGCAATGCGGTTGTCCTGCGGGCCGGTCAGGTCGAGCACCACGATGTCGTTGCGGCCCGCCTTGATCCACGGGCCGGGCAGGTACATCGTCTGCGTGGGGCCGATGCTCCAGTAGCGGCCCAGGCAGCGGCCATTGATCCACACGATGCCCTGGCCCCACGTCGTCATGTCCAGGAAGGTGTCGGCGGCGGCGGCGGCGTCGAAGCTGCCGCGCCAGAATGCCGGGCCCTTCGTCTTGCCGGGCTTGAATTCCAGCGGCGGCAGCACGCCGTCCGCATCGAAGTCGATGGCGCGGATCTCCCAGTTTTCCAGCGCCACCGGCTCCTTGCCCTTTACCCGCAGGGTGACGGGGCCGTGCAGGCCCTTGCGGTCGTGGATTTCCACGCCGAAGTTGACCCGCGCGATCGTGTACAGCAGGATTTCCAGCGTGGTGGTCGTTGTGCGCGCCGGCAGGTCGACGCGGAAGCGGCGGTAGCGCGTGTCCATCGTGCCCACCTGCCTGCCGTCGATATACACCCACGCCAGGTCGCGCACCTTGGCCGCCTCCAGCGTCGCCGCCGGGCCGGCCGGCAGGGTGACGCGGTAGGCGATCACGCCGCGGCTGATGTCGTACTGCTCGATCGGTTTCGGCGTGACGTCGCGGATCACGCGCGACGGCAGGTTCGCGAAGACGGGCGCGGTCTCGGCCAGCGTGAAGGCGGGAATCGTCATGACCGGCATGTGCGCGGGCGGGCGCGGCAGCGTTTCGTCCGGCGCCAGGTGCTTGCCGATGCCGGCACGGTAGGCGTCGAACTTCTCGCCCACCCAGCCGGCCTCGCTGATCGGCGCGTCGTAGTCGTAGCTCGTGGTGTCGGGCCGGAACGGCCGGTCGCAGCCGCCCCACAGCCCGAACGACGTGCCGCCGTGCGCCATGTAGAGACTGAACGAGCCGTTGGCCGCCAGCATCGCCTCGATATCGGCCACCGCCTTGGCCGGGCTGCCGGTGCGGTGCGGCGCTCCCCACGTGTCGAACCAGCCCGAGTAGTATTCGCCGCACATCAGCGGGCCTTTCTGCACCTTGGCCAGTTCGGCGAAGCCGCGCTGCGGATCGCTGCCGAAGTTCGCCACCGAGAACAGTTCGGCGATGTGCGTCTTGGCCACCGCGTTGGTGGGGTTGCACTGGAACAGCGGCACATCGAAGCCGCCGTCCAGCAGCGCCTTGCGCATGACGCGCATGTATTCCAGGTCTTCGCCGAAGAAGCCGTATTCGTTCTCGACCTGCACCATCAGGATCGGGCCGCCTTGCGTGACCTGCTGCGGGCCCAGCACGCGGCCCACTTCGCGCATCCAGCGCCGCACCGGCTGCACGAAATTCTCGTCGCGGGTGCGCAAGAATGCATCGCCGGGGCTCTTCAGCAGCCACCATGGCAGGCCGCCCATTTCCCATTCGGCGCAGGCGTAGGGTCCGGGGCGCAGGATCACCCACAGGCCCTCGGCCTGGGCCAGCCGGCAGAATTCGGCGGCGTCGCGCTGGCCGCTCCAGTCATAGCGGCCTTCGCGCCACTCGTGGTAGTTCCAGAACAGGTAGGCGCACACGGCGTTCAGGCCCATCGCCTTGATCGCCTTCAGCCGGTGGATCCAGTATTCGCGCGGCACGCGGGCGAAGTGGACTTCGCCGCAGCGGATCTGCAGCGGCTTCCCGTCCAGCAGGAAGTCATTGTCGCCGATGGCGAAGCGGTGGGCGGAGGACGACGGCGTGGCGGCGAGCGCGGGCAGCATGGTGCTGCCGACGGCGGCCGCGGTGCCGAGCAGTACGCGCCGGCGGGAGGGCTGGTTGGTCATGAGTCTCTGGTTGTTGTTGGATGAAGGGTGCGCAGGCGCGCCAGGCAAACGAGGCACAGCGCCGAGAACACGGCGCCGCAGCCCAGGGTGAGGCGGTAATCATGGCCGGACAGGTCCAGCAGCGGCCCCTGCACGATGCCGACGAGGATCGCAATGGCAACGACGACGAAATCCTTGGTCGCGTTGAACTGCAGGAAGCGCTCGCGCGGGAACAGCGCCATCGGCATCGACGCGGCGGCCGTCCACCATGCGCCGGAAACGATCACATGGCACAGGTAGACGGCCTGGAAACTGGCCGCGTCGTCGACCACCAGCGTGCCCGTCGCGGCCACGGCGCAGTAGGCCGCCATGACGACGGCGCACATGGGCATCGCGCCGCATCGGTCGACCAGCCAGCCGATGGCGAACGCCGAGCCGATCGACACGGCATAGCCGATCGCCGTGAGCATGCCCAGCGTGGCCTTCGGTACCGCGATGGCGTGCGCGAAGAACTGGTAGAACGTGTTGAACGGGTTGAACGTGATGGCGGCGCAGACGAACATGGCGATCGCCCACAGGTTCGGGCGGGCCAGGAACCCGTCCGGCAGGCCACGGCGCAGGGTGCCCGATGCCGACGCCGCGGGCGGCGCGGTCGCTGCCGGCGGCAATGGCGCCGCGGGCTCGCGCAGGCCCACGCACATCGCCGCGATGCAGCCGCCGAACAGCCCGCCGGTGGCGACGAGGATCCCGGTCAAATGATGATCGGTCAGCGCGAAGATCCAGCGGTGGAACACGATGCCGGCACCCAGCCCGACGATGCGGAACAGCGCATAGAAGCGCCCCAGCCAGCCGAACGGCACCACGTCGTTGACGAGCCCCGTGAACAGGGACAGGGCGCACAGCGCCGCGCAGTCGAAGAATGTCCAGAACACGCCGAACGCGGCGAGCCGGCAAACCTGCGCGCCCGGGGACAGGTCGCCGAGCAGGGCATCGGCCGTCGCGCCCAGCGCCGGCGAATACGCCAGGCCCACGAGCGCGGCGCAGCCCGCCGGTGCCGCCACCAGCAGGTAAGGGCGGCGCCGGCCCCAGCGGCCCCGGTGCCGGTCCGAATGCCAGCCCACCAGCGGCACGACGAACATCGCCAGCAGCGCAGGGACCGTGGACAGCAGCAGCGACGTGGCCGTGTCCGATGCGCCGGCCACGCGCAGCAGTTCCAGGCCGGAGGGCAGCGCCGCGCGGTCGCGCATGGCGAGACCCAGGTCGCCCAGCAGCAGCCAGCCCAGCATGCCGGCCAGCGCGGCCAGGCCCGCGCCGGCTTTCACCACGGGTGTCGTGCCCGCCGCACCGCCATCACGCTCCCCGGCCGTGGCAGCCGGAGAGGGCAGGGCGGAGACGGCGGGACCGATCATTTTCCGGCGACGGGCCCGGTCGACTGGCGGATCACCAGTTCCATCGCGAAGGCTACCTTCGCGGGCGGTACGGTACCGCCCTGGGCCAGCGTGACCACGTCGCCCACCGCGCGCGCGGCCAGTTCCTTGAGCGGCTGGCGCATCGTCGTCAGCGGCGGGAACACGTGGCTGGACAGGGGGATGTCGTCGAAGCCGATCACGGAAATATCGGCCGGCACCTTCAGGCCGCGGCTGTGGATCGCGTCGATCGCGCCATACGCCATCTCGTCGTTCGCGGCAAAGATCGCCGTCGGCGGCCGCTTCAGGGCCAGCAGCTGCTGTGCGGCGGCATTGCCGGCGGCCTGGTTGAACGCGCCGCCGACGACGAGCGCCGGATCGACGCGAATGCCGGCCGTGCGCAGCGCATCCTTGTAGCCTTTCTCGCGTTCGGCGCTCTGGCCGGTGGCCGTCGTGCCGGCCAGGAAAGCGATGCGGCGGTGGCCCAGCCCGAGCAGGTGCTCGACGGCCATCCGCGCGGCGTTGCGGTTGTCCAGCGCCACGATCGGCAGGTCCACCGGGCGCGCATCGTAGTTCACGAGCACACAGGGCATGCGGTGCTGCGCCAGCACGTCCAGGTAGCCGTCCGCGCCGCTCGGCATCACCAGCAGCAGGCCGTCGCACAGCTTGCTCAGCATGTCCACGGTGCCGGCACGCGCAGGGCTGTCGAAGCTTTCGGCGTTGAACAGCAGGATGTCGTAGCCGCGTGCCCGCGCTTCCGCGCTGATTTCACGCGTGATTTCGTGCAGCACGAGCGAGCCATAGTTGTTGACGAACACGCCGATCAGGTTGCTCTTGTCGCCGCGCATGCGCCGCGCCAGCATGTCCGGCGTGTAGTTCAGCTGCGCGGCCGCTTCCATGATGCGGGCGCGCGCCGACTCGGACACGTAGCCCACGCCACGGATCGCCCGCGATGCGGTGATCGGCGACACGCCGGCGATCTTGGCGACTTCACTGAGCTTGCTGGACTTGCGCATGGCTGGACGGGATATCCGTGCTGTTCGGGAGGCCCGACTGTACCAGAGCAGGCCCGGTTCGGGCGGGAATGTGGTCACGTTACCACACCGACCAAATTCCTTGTGCAAACTTTATTCAATCAAGTCAACGGCTTATGCGCAAACGGGTAAAGCGCTCAATTTGATGAGCGATTTCTCGCAAACGGCCTGTGGTAACGTGACCATAACTCGTGGCATCGAGATAACCATATCAAATCGGAGACGGAGATGAACAAGAAGCTTCTCGCCACCCTGCTGCCGCTGGCACTGGCCGCGGCCTACGGCACCCATGCCAGTGCACAGGAGGCAAGCGCTGGCGATGCAGGTACGCCGCAGGCGTCGGCACAACCGCAGGCCGCCGCGCCGGCGCCTGGCACATCGGGACAGTCGACCACGGCCGGCACGGCCGGTGCCGGTTCTGCTGCCAACCCGGCCGCAAGCTCGCCTGCCAGCCAGGAACCGGTCAGCACCGTCGTCGTGACGGGCTTCCGTTCCAGCCTGCAGAAGGCGCTGAACCTGAAACAGCAGGCGATCGGCGTGCGCGATTCGATCGTGGCGGAAGACATCGGCAAGTTCCCCGAAGCGAACGTGGCCGAATCGCTGCAGCGCGTGCCGGGCGTGATCCTGAACCGCGACGAAAGCTCGGGCGAAGGCCAGCGCATCTCGATCCGCGGGCTGCCCACCGAATACTCCGTCACCACGCTGAACGGCGCTCCGGTCAACACCACGTCGACAAGCACGATCGGCAGCGCCGCGCGCGGCTTCAACTACGACGTGTTCGCCTCCGAACTGTTCGGCCGCATCGACTTCTACAAGTCGCCGCTGGCCGAGCTGACCGAGGGTGGCCTGGGCGGCATCGTCGACCTGCAGACGCCGCGCCCGTTCGACAATCCGAAGCGCCAGGTGCGCTATGGGCTCACGGCCGGCTACAACACGATGTCCGAGCGTTTCAACCCGGCCGGCTTCGCGCTGTATTCGAACACCTGGGGCAACTGGGGCTTCCTGGTCGGCGGTTCGCATTCGGGCAGCAAGAACAACCGCTCCGGCTTCGAAGCCACGGGCGGCTACAACAGCTCGGCCAACGGCAGCCGCACCCCCGTGCGCGGCAACTTCGCCGTGGCGCTCGACTACGATTCGCCGCTGGCCAACCTGGGCGGCTACACGCGCGACCAGATCGACAACGCGCTGCTGCCGCGCATCTACCGCTTCTACGGCTCGCAGAACGACCGCAAACGCGACGGCCTGGTCTCGTCGCTGCAATACAAGGACGGCGGCTTGAACGTCAGCTTCGATACGCTGTACTCGAAGCTGAAGAACGAGCGCGACGAGATGTATTTCGGCATCCTGGTGCGCAACAGCCGCACCACGAATCGCAATGCGCCGGCCGGCCAGAACGGCAACAACGGCTTCATTCCACTCAATGTCAGCATCGATCCGGAATCGAACCTGCTGGAAGGCACGTTCGGCAACACGTCGTACAGCAGCGGCGTCACCTACGCCAACGACGAAACGGAATTCGGCTACGGCGCTCTGAACCTGTCGTACAAGGCCAGCGACAAGCTGACGTTTACCGCCCAGGCCAGCGCCAACAACAGCAGCGCGCTGTCGTACCAGAGCACGCTGTCCGGCCAGATCTTCGGCATCACGTCCACGATCGGCTACGGCGACGACCACGTGTACCCGTCGATGTCGTCGCCGACCAGCTACACGGACCCGAACAACTTCCAGGGCTTCCAGATCGGCACCGGCTGGACCAAGGAATTCGACAAGGGCCGCCAGGCCCGCGCTTCGGCCGAGTACGCGTACGAGCTGCCGGGCGGCTGGACCGGCAAGATGAAGAGCGGCTTCTCGTTCGTGGAGACCACGAAGGGCATCGACAAGCGCAACGGCACTTCGCTGGCCACCGCGCGCCTGAACCAGCTGGGCAACGCGGGCCTGCGCGCCGGCATGACGTCGAACCTGCCGATCTCGAACCTTGACATGGGCGGCGGCTGGCCGAGCGCCTGGGGCACGTTCGACCGCGGCTACACGTTCGGCACGTTCAACCCGCTGGAATACAACCCGAACTCCGCGTTCACCCCGGCGCAGAGCTTCACGGCGCAGGAAAAGGTCAGCACGGCGTTCGTGCAGTCCGACTTCCGCGGCGAAGTGTTCGGCCGCGAGCTGCGCTTCAACGCCGGCGTGCGCTACTCGGAAACGAAGACGTACATCGACAACTTCAAGCAGGCCGGCGCGAACAACGCCTATATCCCGAACGAGGAAGAGGGCAAGTACAGCAACGTGCTGCCGGCCGTCAGCGCCGCGTTCGACGTGACGGACACCTTGATGTGGCGCGCATCGTGGGGCAAGACGATCTCGCGCGCATCGCTGGGCATCATCGCCGCGCAGACCGTGGTCCCGAACCCGTTCGACAACACGGCCACCGCCGGCAACCCGAACCTGAAGCCGCAGCAGTCGAAGAACTTCGATACGAGCCTGGAGTGGTACTTCAAGCCGGGCAGCCTGCTGTCCGCCGGCTACTTCCGCAAGGTGCTGACGGATGCCACCGTGTCGTCCACGCAGAACGTGACCTTCGGTTCGCTGGGCCTGCCGGATACGGCGCTGGGCGCGATCTTCTACGATGCCAACGGCCGCGTCGACCCGAACCTGCCGATGACCTTGCGCACGTACTCGAACGCCGGCAAGCAGGTACTGAAGGGCTTCGAGCTGGCTTACCAGCAGGCGTTCGACTTCCTGCCCGATCCGTTCAAGGGCTTTGGCGCGCTGGCCAGCTTCACGCACATCGATCCGTTCAACAGCCAGCGCTGGATCACGAATGCGGGCCGCGAGATCGAGGTCAACTCGGTGCCGAAGTTCGCCTACAGCACCACCGGCTACTATGAGAAGGGTCCGCTGGCGGTGCGCCTGTCGTGGAACTACAAGGGCCGTTCGCTGCATGGCGACAATCCGCGCAACAACGGCGATGACCTGATCCGCTGGCGCGCCGCCCGCGGCTACCTGGACGGCAACATCAGCTACAAGATCAGCGACAAGCTGGAACTGCGGCTCGATGCGCTGAACCTGTCCAACACGCTGGCGTACGACTACTTCGAGGATGCTACCGGCATGTACGGCAGCGGCAAGAAGACCCGGATGGACTACGCCAAGTACGACGGCCGCACGATCAAGATCGGCATCCGCGGTTCGCTCTGATGCGGGGAACGTACCGAGGTACTGTGCTGGCGGCGATGCTTGGTGCCGTGCTGCTGGCCGGCTGCGCAGGCGGCGGCCAGCCCGGCGGCGGCCAGTCCGGTGCGAACGTCACGGTCGTCGACGTGGCGCCGGGCTGGGCGGACAATTCCGTCAACGCCGTGATCTTCCGGCGCCATGCGCTCGTCAGCGACCGCGAATGGCAGTTCATCGCGTTCTACGATGCCGAAGGGCGCGTGGTGCTGGGCCGGCGCAAGCTGGATGCCACGCGCTGGGAACTGTCGCGCACGCAGTACAAGGGCAATGTGCGCGATGCCCACAACAGCATCAGCATCGGGCTCGACGCCACGGGCGTGCTGCACGTGGCGTTCGATCACCATAACGGACCGCTGCGCTATGCCCGCGGCACGGCGCCGCACGGGCTGGCACTGGGCGCGGAAGAGCCGATGACGGGCCGCGATGAGCGTTCCGTCACGTATCCCGAATTCCACCCGGTGGGGACTGGCGGCATGCTGTTCCTGTACCGCGATGGCGGCTCCGGCCGGGGCAACCTCGTCGTGAACCGCTACGACCCGGCAACGAAGCGGTGGAAGCGGCTGCACGACAACCTGGTTTCCGGCGAGGGGCAACGCAACGCCTACTGGCAGGCGGCGGTCGACGGCCGGGGCACGGTGCACGTGTCGTGGACGTGGCGCGAGTCGCCGGACGTGGCCAGCAACCATGACATCGCCTATGCGCGCTCGCGCGACGGCGGCGCCACGTGGGAAGACAGCACGGGCCGCAGGCTGGCGCTGCCGATCACGCAGGCCACCGCCGAGGTGGCGGCGCGCGTGCCGCAGAAAAGCGAATTGATCAACCAGACGTCGATGACCGCCGATGGCGCGGGGCGGCCCTACATCGCCACGTACTGGCGCAAGGCCGGCGAAACGGTGCCGCAGTACCGCATCGTCCACCTGGGCGAAGGCGGCTGGCGCACGGTGGACCTGCCGTTCCGGCACACGCCGTTCTCGCTGTCCGGCATGGGCACGAAGGCGATTCCCGTGTCGCGGCCGCAGCTCGTCGTCGACGAACGAGGTGCGCATGCGCTGCTGCTGTTCCGCGACGAGGAACGGGGCAGCAAGGTGTCCGCGGCACTGGTCGATATCGCGCGCGGTAGCTGGACGGTGCGCGACCTGACCGATGCGCCGGTGGGCGCGTGGGAACCGAACCTGGACCCGGAGCGCTGGCGGCGCATGGGTGAATTGAACCTGTTCGTACAGGACGTGCGGCAGGCGGATGGGGAAGGACTGGCACGCGGTGTGCCGTCGATGGTGCGCGTGCTGGCGTTCAAACCGAAGGAGTGGAATCGATGAAGCAACAGCTCGGGAATCAGTTTCAACGAACGTATGCGATGAAGGGCATGTTGCTGGCGGCGGCCTTCTTGCTTGCCGGCTGCGCGAGCCAGCAACATTTGCAAGGGAATCCGCAGCAGGGCAGGGCGGAGGTCGTGGCTGCGATGGACAAGGTGAACGGTTACTGGCAGAAGACGACGCCGGCGCAGGAATGGCCGTTCTGGAACGTGGCCGCCTACCACACGGGCAACCTGGAAGCGTACAAGATCACGAAGAACGCGACCTACCTGCGCTACACGCAGGACTGGGCGGAGCACAACAAGTGGCTCGGCGCCAAGTCCACCGACAAGTCGAAGTGGAAGTACACGTATGGCGAGACCGACGAGCACGTGCTGTTCGGCGACTGGCAGACGTGCTTCCAGGTCTATGCGGACCTGTACAAGCTGCAGCCCGACCCGGTGAAGATCGCCCGCGCCCGCGAGGTGATGGAATACCAGATGAGCACCCCGAACGACGATTACTGGTGGTGGTCGGACGGCCTGTACATGGCCATGCCCGTGATGACGCGCATGTACTCGATCACGGGGAACAAGCAGTACCTGGCAAAGATGCACGAGTACTTTACTCACTCGCGCAAGATCATGTACGACGACGACGCGAAGCTGTTCTACCGCGACGCGCGCTACGTCTACCCGAAGCACAAGAGCGTCAATGGCGTGAAGGACTTCTGGTCACGCGGCGTGGGCTGGGTGTTCGCGGCGCTGCCGCGCGTGCTGGACGACCTGCCGAAGGACGACCCGCACCGCGCCGAGTACGAGCAGATGTTCCGCGACATGGCGGCATCGCTGAAGAAGGCCCAGCAGGCCGACGGCTATTGGACGCGCAGCCTGCTCGATCCCGCCCATGCGCCGGGCCCGGAAACGAGCGGCACGGCGTTCTTCACGTATGGCTACCTGTGGGGCATCAACAATGGCCTGCTGGACAAGGCCGAGTACCTGCCGGTTGCCCGGAAGGGTTGGACCTATCTGACCACCGTAGCGGTACAGGAAGACGGCCGCCTGGGCTACGTGCAGCCGATCGGCGACCGGGCCATTCCGGGCCAGGTGGTGGACAAGAATTCGACCGCGCACTTCGGCGTGGGGGCGTTCCTGCTGGCCGGGGCCGAGATGGTGCGGCTGATTGACGGGGCAACCGAGAAAGGAGCCAACTGATGGAACGTCGTAACTTCATGCGCGGCCTGGCGGCCGCACCCGCAGTGTACACATCATCGGCACTGCTGGCCGGCAGTGGCGAAGCGCTGGCCGCGGGCCAGCCAGGCTCGGTGTCGTCGTCGCCCCCGGATGCGCGCGCCTTCCAGCTCGGGCTGATGCTGAAAATGGCCGAGCCGGTGCTGGCGAACATGGCGAAGGGGCAGCTGAAAAAGACCTTCCAGCTCGAGGTCAGCCCCACGTGGGATGGCCGCGACAAGGGCGTCACGTACCTCGAATGCTTCGGGCGGCTGATCGCCGGTGTGGCGCCGTGGCTGGAACTGCCCGATGACGCCACGGCCGAAGGCAAGTCCCGCAAGCGCCTGCGCGAGCTGGCGGTGCAGAGCTACGTGCACTCGGTCGATCCCAAGAGCCCGGACTACCTGCTGTGGAAGGGGCCGGGGCAGACGCTCGTCGATTCGGCCTATTTCACCAATGCGCTGATGCGGGCGCCGAAGGCGCTGTGGGAACCGCTGGATGCGACGACGAAGCGCCGCGTCGTCGCCGAGATCAAGAGCCTGCGCCGCATCGAGCCGCCGTACATCAACTGGCTGCTGTTCGCCGCGATGAACGAGGCCTTCCTGCTGTCAATCGGCGAAGAGCACGACCCGATGCGGATGAACGTGGCGATCCGCAAGATCAACGAGTGGTATATCGGCGATGGCTGGATCAAGGATGGCGAGGCGTTCCACTTCGATTACTACTCGTCGTACGTGATGTACCCGATGCTGGTGGAGATCCTCGAAGTGCTGGCGAAGCACAAGGGCCCGTTCTGGAACGGCAAGCCGGATGAACTGCTGGCGCAGGCTTACCAGCGCATGCAGCGCTATGGCGAGCACCTGGAGCGGTTCATCTCGCCGCAGGGCACGTGGCCGCCCGTCGGCCGCTCGCTGACGTACCGCACGGCCGTGTTCCAGCCGCTGGCGTTGCTCGCGTGGCGCAAGAAGCTGCCGAAGTCGCTGCCGGAAGGCCAGGTGCGCGCCGCGCTCGATGCCGCCCACCGCGCGATCTGGACGACGCCATCGAACTTCACGCCGGATGGCTATCTCACCATCGGCTTCATGGGCCACCAGCCGGAACTGGGCGACTGGTATTCGAACAACGGCAGCATGTACATTGCCTCCGCCGGCTTCCTGTCGCTCGGCCTGCCCTCCACGGACAGCTACTGGACCGCACCGGCACAGGACTGGACGCAGAAGAGGGCGTATTCGGGGGCAAAGTTTGCCAAGGATTACCCCGTCAACTACTGAGTTGAACGCACAGCAAAACTGGGGACGTACCCCTGTTTCCAGGAAAGATTCTTGGAAAATAGGGTACGTCCCCATTTTTGAGGAAAGATTGCCTGGAAACTGGGCGGGCCGGCGATCCGGTAAGTCCCCAGTTTCTGCCGTGACCGCTACCAGTAAAGAAACAGGGAAGAGTCACGGCCCGAGGTTCAATCAAGCGCCCCGATCAGCATCGATATCGATTCCCTTATCCAGCAAATGCCAGGTGAGAAGTTCTTCCGGCAGGTCGAGGAGCCAGTCGCGCTGGGGATGCGGGAACGATTGGCCCTCGCGAATCCAGGCCTGCCGCCAATAGACGTTGACGATCTGCTGCATGGGATGTCCGGGATCGATCCATGGTTGCCAGATGCCCGTGACGGGGCAGGGCAGATCGCTGCCACTGGAGCGAAGCAGGACTGGATGTTCGACGTCTCGTGCCAGTCCACGCGCAGCGCGCGGCCGGACATCGCTTTCGTCTGCATCGACAGTGAGCCAGTGCTCCCACACCAGCCATGAGCTGACCGGCTTGCCAGTAGGCTCGTACACATGAGGGACATTGAAGCGCTCCCCTCGCGCATACAGGGCTGGCGACATGGCTGCCACGGTTTCTTGAATGGCAACCGGGGCATCGGGTGCTTGCGCTTGCCAGTAGCCGGCGAACGGCGCTGTTTTCTCCTGGGTATTTTCGCCACTGCGGCGCAGGTGGAATACGGGGTCGAGGTTCTTGCAAGCGGCCTTTTGCGATGGCGTGACCGTTTTCCCGGGGAGCGGTGAAAGGCAGGTGCCCTTTGCCGCTTCGATCAGCGTGTTGGTGTCGCCGTTCCACGTGGGCAGGTTCGCCGGGGGCAGGGGAAGGACCTGGTCGAGGTTGGGGTAGCGGATGTGGGGATTGAAATCCAGGTAATCCGCCAGGACGCGGTAGCGTTCACCACGGGCTTTATCGACAAACGGTACGATCATTTCCGACAGATCGAAGGGATGATCAAAATCGATGTACAGATGGTTTGCACACATGCTGCATCCCAGCTTGACTCCCAGATGCAGCGTTTGAAGCGCACGCAATCGTGTTTCTCTCGGGTCCGCGGCAATTATTTCGGCATGTGAGCCTTGTGGATGCAGATAGCGGAAATGTAGTGGATATGCCGCATCGCCGAACCCTTGTGCCAGAGCGCATTCGAACATCTTTGTCGCAATAGACATGTTTGCCCAGAATCCATCCTTTGGGCTATCCCAGACCGCGTTCATTTTGTTGGCCAGGAATACCATCGACTGAGGGTTCCCTAATTGTGCGGCTCGCAGCCAAAACGCATGTGCAGTCGTCGCATCCCCCGGCACGCCTGTGCCATTGCTGTAGTAGGTACCCATCCTGTCGTATGCGGCGGGAATGCCCAACCTCATCGCTTCTTCCACGAGTCTTAGAGCATCTGCCGTACCACGTGCGGGATCGCGTCCTTCGAGGTACAGGCTCGCGAGATTCAACATGGCTTTCCAGTGGCGCCGCTCGGCGGCCTGCCGGGTCAGTTCCACTATCTTCTTGTAGTCACGGTCGTCGACATAGATTTCGGGATCTTCGAGGGCGCGCGCTTCCAGGAACCAAGCTTCCGCTTCCGCGTCGATAGGCGGAATGTGTGCCGCTTCGTGTGTGCAGGCGAACGCAGGCATGTGAGGGTCGAACAACGGTAATTTCTCGTCGCGCGGCAATGCGTTGTTGCTTAGACTGTTCATTTGATATCCGAATAATAGGGTGAAAAGGGCTACCAAAATGGCGATCAGCTTCCTGACCAAGTGATGGCGGAACAGCATGGCTTACCCCAGCCGAATCGTTGAACTGCGTTCATCAGCAAGAGGCAGCAGGAAGCCGGTCAGCTTTCTGCCATTTTTTTTCTTTAGCTCGTTCTCGCGCATAAGTTCTCGGCAATCTCTGAAAGCCTTCTCAATCTCGGGTTGGCTCCCGTCCCCTCCATCGAACATCCCACCACTCAACTGCGACCAGATCCTCCGACGCAGATCTGTCGTCAATTTTGGATCGATCGTGGCAAGGTTCAACTCGCTGTCCGCCGTCATGCTGCGCTGATTCAGGTTGGCACTGCCCAATGTGCAGAACACATCATCCACAAGCAGCAGTTTTGAATGGATATAGATTTCGCGATAACGCCACTGCTTGCCATCCGAGCCGCAAGCGTTCAGCATCGCCGTACAGACCTTGATGCCGAATTCCCTCTCCAGCCTTTTGGGGTCGGGCTTGTCGATGCCATTGGCGTGCGCTACCACCTCTGGCAGCACATAGTGATGTGGCTGGGGCCGTCCGAACGTGCCATCGAGAGGATGTGCCGGTTCAGGCTTGATCGCCGCCACGCGCCTGTTTTCATTGTCGATCAACACCTGCTGTCCCTTCATCGCCCTTTGCTCCCCAAGATGTGCCAGCGCATCGTACGTGCGGGGAATCATTTCCGCGCGTTCCGGTACGGGGATAACGACGAACACATGGAGCACAGGCATTTGGGCGAGAGGTTTGCCCGCTGCGGTCCTGGCCTTGTTCCACAGCTTCATTACATGACGGCGTTTCTCCACCAGCCGTTTCGTCCATTCCTCATACTGGAAGTACTGGTTTTCAACGTAGAGATAACGGAAAGCCAGGCTGGCATTGTCGGCAGCCTTGAAATACAGCTCGCGTATCGACATGTCGCTTTCCGCCGGTTGCGTACGAACGATCTGGACGGTGCTATCGCCGGGGCAGGGTTTGTGCAGCAAGGCCGACGGAACCCCGGCGTTCTCCGGCGCGGCGTTGAAGTCCACGGCTGATCCGGCACCGTGTGCTTTAGATTTCGCCCTGTTCCACGCGCAAATGAAGTTGTTGTACAAGGAAACGAGGGCGCCGCCACGGTCGATGCGGCAGGCGTAGTCGCGAAATGGCTTCAATGTCCTGAAACCTCGTTCGCTTTCGCTTGCCTTCGCTGCGTCAGCGGGACTTACTTCTTCACGACGAGGATTCTCCAACCGATGCGATATGGTGTCCCAATACTCGCTCACGGAATTCAGGCCCATGACGTAACCCACCGCTTTCGCGCCGTCTGCGTGGTTGAAGTCGATCAGCAGGGGTTTCTGATGATGCGTGCCAAAGTACTCCATGCAGGCGTTCTCGGCGATTGCCGGCCGAGTGGCTTCCGTCGCCAGCTGCTCCTCAATGCTGTCTGGATCGCCGGTGTGCAAACGCAGTTCAATGTTTCCCAATGAATCACCGCGTGCGGCTTGATACCAGCTGAAGCAATATTCCGCGCGTGCCAGCAGGGGAATGGTCTCTTCATTGATGTCGAATAGGGCGCGCTGGTTCTTGAGCGGATCGGATTTGCCCTCTTTCGCCTGCGCATGCAGGCTGCGCAGGATGGAACTGCTATTGGCGGCGCTGAGTTTGGCGGCGTTGGGTTTCAATCCGCCATCCTGCCGCCATACATGCCGGTCATGCGTCATGCCGGGCATGTTCCGGGCCATGCCCGCCTTGGCGGCTCTCCAATCGAACCACACCAGCAAGCGTACACGCACGCCGCGGCGGCCAGCTGCGATGAGCAAGTCGCCGTATGTATCACCGCGCGGCCAGGTTTCATTGCGCTTGCGTTCCAGTTCCATCCCTGGATCGAAACCCCAGCAGCAGATGTCGATGCTGCATTGCGCATTGCGGATTTCGTTGGCGATGTCACGGAAACCCTCTTCTCCGCAGATGAACATCGTCAGCTTGTTGTTATGCGTGATGGGATGCGTGGTCTTTCCCTTCAGGTTCCGGTTTTCCAGCAGCCATTGCACAGTGCAACGGGCCGAACCGGTTGTCGCGTCCACGTAGGTTGTTTCAACGCGATTGATTGCATTGTCCACGGCAGCTCCTCGTTTCCAGCATAAAAATGCGTATGGGAAATGTACAGAGCAGCCGGCAGGAGAGTGTTGCTGAGCGTCAAGAGTTGACGTGCGAGGTTCGTCTGGATTTCTAACGTAGCCAATTGCCTCTTGCAGGCAGGCGCTTTCCGCTGGCCCTCAGCGTCAGGGCAATGGCCCATGTTAAACTCCGCCGACGATCAACTCGTTTCTCCGCAGTTTTCGATATGTCCTCCACTACCACGTTCAACATCACCCCTCGACCACCCCGGCCTCCGCCGCCGACCGTGAACAGAAACTGAAGGCCATCCAGTTCGGCCGCGTGTTCACCGATCACATGGCCGTCGTCAAGTACAGCAATGGCACCTGGCACGATCCGGAAGTGAAGCCTTACGGCCCGCTGTCGCTCGATCCGTCCGCTTCCGTGCTGCACTATGGCCAGGCGATCTTCGAGGGCTTCAAGGCTTATCGCCAGCCGGACAATTCGATCAGCCTGTTCCGCCCGGAGCAGAACGCCGAGCGCTTCAACCGCAGCGCGCACCGCCTGGCGATGCCGGCGATCCCGAAGGAGCTGTTCATCGGCGCGGCCGATGCGCTGGTCAAGCTCGACCAGTCATGGGTGCCGGGCGGTTCGGGCGAGAGCCTGTACCTGCGGCCGTTCATGATCGCCACCGATCCGTTCCTGGGCGTGCGGCCATCCAATGAATACCTGTTCCTGCTGATCGCATCGCCGGCCGGCGAGTACTTCCCGCAGGGCCTGAAGCCCGTGAGCGTGTGGGCCAGCAAGGAATACGTGCGCGCCGCGCCGGGCGGCACCGGTGAAGCCAAGTGCGCCGGCAACTACGCGGCCAGCCTGCTGGCGCAGGCCGAGGCAACGCAGCATGGCTGCGACCAGGTGATCTGGCTCGACGCAATCGAGCGCGAATACATCGAGGAAATGGGCGGCATGAACCTGTTCTTCGTGTACCGGAAAGAAGGCAAGCCGGTCATCGTGACGCCGCAATTGACCGGCACCCTCCTGCCGGGCATCACGCGTTCGACCCTGCTGCAACTGGCCGCCGACGAAGGCTACGAGGCCGAAGAGCGCCGGCTGTCGCTGACGGAAGTGCGCAATGCGATCGAATCGGGCGAGATTTCCGAAGTGTTCGCCTGCGGCACGGCCGCCGTCATCACGCCGGTGGGCCTGATCAAGGGCCGCGGCTTCGAGGTCACGATCAACAACAATGAAAACGGCCCGGTGGCGCTGGCCCTGCGCGATGCGCTGCTGGGCATCCAGCGCGGCACGGCGGCCGATACGCACGGCTGGCTGCACAAGGTCGCGCTGGGCTGAACTTCCCGGCGGGGCGCCGCCAACGCGTCGGCGCCCGTTATGGTACAAAGCAGGACCAGTAACCCAGAAGGAGCAAGCATGGCCGGATTCAGTATCAACCTCGAAGAAAAAACCCTGTCGAACGACAACTTCCGCGAAGTGCTGTTCACCACGCCGCAAAGCCAGCTGGTCGTGATGACCCTGCAGGCCGGCGAGGAGATCGGCGCCGAGCAGCATGATGACACGGACCAGTTCATCCGCGTGGAAGCGGGGCAGGGCAAGGCGATCCTCGATGGCGAGGAACATGCGCTGGAAGATGGCGTGGGCGTCGTGATCCCCGCCGGCACCCATCACAACGTGATCAACACGGGCAGCGAGCCTCTGAAGCTGTACACGCTGTACACGCCGCCGGAGCATCCGGACGGCACAATTCACAAGAACAAGGCCGAGGCGGATGCCTACGAGGCCGAGCACGGCCACCACTGACCGCCGTCAGGCGGCGCCCGGCGCCGTGGCAGCACAGGAAAGCGATACCGTCGAGGTATCGCTTTTTTTTTGCCAGTGCACCGCGTGCAGTGCGCCCGCAACGCCTGCGCCGCAGCCCGTCATTATTTTTAAGTAGTAACCAAAATGTCCAAATTGCAATTGATATGCGCTACCAAATGGTTGCGCATATCGCACTGGCCTGACCAATACGCAAGACCCCTGTCATAGGGGAACTTGCGCAGGAAATCAGCGCTGTTGCGCAAATGGTAGCGCTTAACAAACGATGTTAAAACATGTTGACATTGTGTCGTGCGACTCCTAAACTCGACTCCGCTGTGCTACCAAAAGGCAACAGATGGCACGGCAGTGCTGATAAAAACAGGAGACAGACCATGAATCATCGAACGACCGCCGGCCGGCGCGTCGCGCTCGGCTTGACCGTAATGGCAAGCCTGATCGCCCAGGCCTATGCCCAGGACGCCACCACCGCTACCGCTACCAATCCCGCCGACGCAGTGACGACCCCCGCGGCGGCCGACCCTGCGATGCAGACCGTGAAAGTCACGGGTTATCGCAACAGCCTGTTGTCCTCCGCGCGCGACAAGAAGGAATCCGTGGGCTTCCAGGATTCGATCAACGCCGAAGACCTGGGGAAATTCCCCGACAAGAACATCGCCGAATCGCTGAGCCGCGTGCCTGGCGTGCAGGTCGCGCGCGACGTGACGGGCGAGGGCATGACGATCCAGATCCGTGGCCTGGGCTCCTCGTTCACGAAGATCCTGCTGAACAACTCGCCGATCGCCGTGGCCTCGTCTGGCCCGATCGATGGCGCCAACACGAATCGCGAAGTCGACCTCGACCTGCTGCCGACCGACCTGTTCAGCAAGCTTACGGTGAGCAAGAGCCCGACCGCGGGCCAGATCGAAGGCGGCGCCGCCGGCGTCGTCAACCTGCGCAGCGCGCGACCATTCGACAAGGAAGGCCGCCAGCTGTCGATGGGCCTGACCGGCACGAAGCAGCATGTCGCCGACAAGGCGGGCTTCCGCGGCAACGTGATCGCGTCGAACACGTGGGATGGCAAGTTCGGCCTGCTGGGCGGCATCTCGTTCTCGCGCCAGGAAAACCGCACCCGCGGCTTCGAGACCGTGGGCTGGACCAATCCGAACCTGACGGCCGCGCAAAGCAATTCGCCGGGGCGCAACGCGACCGGCGGCGGCAACTGGACCATTCCGGCCGTGGTGCCGGCCAACGCCGGTAACGGCCTGGTGCCGGGCACGGCGATCGACCAGCAGTTCCTGCTGGCGAACAATCCGGGCCTGTCGATCGACCAGATCGACAACGCGATCGTGCCGCGCCTGGGCCGCACGATGGAATACTACGGCAACCGCGACAAGATTTCCGTCGTGCTGGCCGGCGAATACCGCCCGACCGAAAGCCTGCACTTCTACCTGGACACCATGTACAGCAAGAAGGACGACGACATGCAGCGCAACGCCTACACGTGGGCGGTGCGGAACAATGGGTCGATCCCGCTGAACATGACGGTGGACCGCAGCGACTGCGCGGCCGGCTGCGTGGCCACATCGGGCACGTTCGCCAACGCGCTGAACTTCATCGAGTTCGGCCCGCGCCGCGACAAGGTCGACCTGCTGGGCATCAATCCGGGCGTGGAATGGAAGATCACGCCGAAGCTGACGTTCGACGCCGCCGCCAACTGGAACCGCAGCCGCTTCACGCACGAAGCGCCGACGATCATGCCGATCACGGCGCCGAACAGCGGCAACACGATCACGTATGAAAACAATGGCGGCGTGCCGTCGATCGTGTCGAACCTGGACCTGAACGATCCGAAGAACTACCAGTGGGTGGGCGGGCGCGTCAACATCCAGAACGAACTGCGCGAGACGGAAACCAAGGGCTTCCACACGAACATGGCGTGGGGCGACAAGAAGCTGACGATCCGCACCGGCTTCGCGTGGGACGACATCAACCGCACCATCCGCGCGCAGGACAACTCCGCCGCGTGGCAGGCCGCCGTTTGCGGCAACAACCCGAGTGTGTTCCTGCAAGGACCGAACGGTGCGCCGCCGTGCAATGGCGCCAGCACCCCGGGCGCCTCGGCCGCGGCCCTGTACCCGGGCTATGGCACCGGCTATACGGCCGGCCAGAACGCCGCATTGACCTACGGCGGTTCGCTGATCCCGAACGCCGCGCTGCAGAACTACCTGATGCCTGGCCCTTACGGCCGCCTGGCGCTGGACTGGGACCGCTTCCGCAACGATTCGAACTACGACTACTTCAACAGCACGGCGCCGGATTCCGGCGCGTCGTCGACCGGCGCCAGCGCCGGCTACATCCGCGAGAAGTCGAAGGCGATCTACGTGGAAGCGAACGGCGAACTGCAGCCGGCAGGTTTCAACCTGCGCTGGAACGCGGGCGTGCGCTACGTGCGCACCGAGCAGCAGGTGGGCTCGCTGAACTCGACGGCCGATCCGCGCAACGCGAACCTCACGCTGAACGGCAGCAAGTATCCGAACATCAGCCAGTGGGTGTACCAGAACACGGAGTACAGCAACACGCTGCCTTCCGGTACCGTCGCGCTGGACCTGACGAAGGACGTGGTATTGCGCGCCGCCGCCTCGCGCAGCATGACGCGCGTGAACCCGAACGACCTGCGCCCCGGCATCAACTTCTCCGGCGTGTCGGCGGACGTGGGCACGATCGGCAACCCGGGCCTGAACCCTTACCTGTCGGATAACATCGACCTGGGCGTGGACTGGTACACGGGCCGCGAGGGCTACCTGTCGGTGACCGCGTTCCAGAAGCGCCTGAACGGTTTCACTGTGAACGAGAACATCACGATGCCGTTCTCGAACCTGGCGCAGTACGGGATCAACTACAACACGCTGATCCCGGCGCAGCAGCTGGCGATCGATTCGCGCGGCGGTCCGCAGAACGCGACCGTGGTGATGACTCGGCCGCGCAACGCGGACGGCATCCTGCGCATCCGCGGCCTGGAAATCGGCTGGGTGCAGCCGCTGGACAAGATCCTGCCGTGGCGCGGTTTCGGCTTCAGCGAAACGCTCACGCTGATCAACCAGAAGGCCAGCGGCGAAGGCTCGCAGGGCTTCATCGCGCTGGGCGTGCCGAAGAAGACCAACAACTTCGGCGTCTACTACGAGAACCACGGCTACATGCTGCGCCTGTCGCACACGTACTCGCAGGGTAGCCAGGTGGCCAACGCGAACCAGAGCGGCATCACGGCCGCGGCGCTGTACGGCCGCGACTACAAGCAGGCGGACTTCTCGTCGAGCTTCGAGCTGGACCAGATCTTCGACCGCGAAGGCCTGCCGATGCTGACCTTCGACATCGTCAACCTGAACAAGGCCAAGCGCAGCGGCTACTTCCAGTTCGCCAACGCCACGATGTCGCAATATGATCCGGGCCGCACGTTCGCCCTCGGTCTGCGCATGAAGTTCTGATGCGCGCGGTGGCGCCTCGCCCGAGGCGCCGCCATGTCCGTCCTGGCGCTCGCCCCATGCGGGGTGGGCGCCAGCATCCCCGCTGTTCCCGCCCGCCGCATCCTTTCCGAATTTCGCGCCCCGCACTGCGAATACTGCAGCGCCATACCGCCGGGACGCACTCCCGCACGCCGGCCATCCCCGATCCCGCGCCCTCCCATGCGTGAACCTCCCGATGGCATGTCGACGCCCGGCTGTAGTAAGCTGCGGCCGGCGAAGAGCCGCACCGGCAAGCGGTGCCGGCTCGACATTTTATGGACGCGCGATTGAAGCGCTGGATACTCAAGGATGTCCATGGCACCACAAGAATCGATATTGTGCATTCCAGGGGATTGGACGGATCGCCACGCCCTGCTCGAACGGATCATTCGCGATAGCGATGGTTACCTATGCCTTGGCCCGCTATTGATGCACATGGAGACCAAGGACAAGTTCGAGCTGCAGTTCGAGGAATTCGATACGCGTATGACCAGCGCATTTGCCAGCGCTGGGCGGCATTGGGAAGGCACTGACGACATGGACCGGATCGCCACGCACGCATCGGTCGTGTACCTGATCGGCGAGGGCGGCTCGCGAGCGAGTGCAGAGCGGCTGATGCTTGCGGGTGAGGGCTTGCTCAAGGCCGGCGGATTGGGCGTCAAAGTGGAAAGCAGCGGCGTCGCTCACAGCCCCCGCGCCTGGCGCGGCCTTGTCGCCGCCCGGCATCTGTTCGGTGTGCACGACGCCTTTGTCCTGTATGTGCGCGGCGCGCACGTCTACTCGTGCGGAATGCATCACTTCGGGCTCCCTGAGGCAATGGTCGACGAAGCCGATGTCGACGACGCCGCGGAACTGCTCCGGACCTTTACCCGGTATCTGCTCGACGAGAACCCGACGATCCGTGCCGGCCAGACCTTTGCGACAGCCGCCGATGCGCCGGTCTTTCGCATCGTCGAAGGCGTGCCGATCGATTATGATGCCGACTCGCTGTTCCGCAATCCCCATGGCATGTGGCGGCTCGAACTGATACGGCCCGATGTCCGCCCACGAAAGGCCGCCGCCTGGTGGCGTGGAATGCTGAACTGATCGATAGGCGCCTGCTCCGGGTCGGAACGCAGGTGCGATGCGGACATGCGATGCGGACATGCGATGGAATATGCAACTAACCGAATGTTGTGCGTAAGCTGGCCATGAACGCGCGGCCGTGGTGCGCGCCTTGCGCCGGTTCCACAAGTGTCGGGGTTCTCCCGGGCTTGCAAGGCAGGCCAGGCTATCCGGGCAAAATCGGCGTGGCATGCCGCATACCTGGACACCCGGACACCCGGACACCAGCCGCCATGCCCGCTCAGAGACCGACCGACACCGCCGCACTGACGACCCGCCCGCTGCCGTTCGACACCTCGACGGAATACCGCCCCGGCTCCCGCACCGAGACCACTGGGCCCATCGTGCCTTCCTTGCCGCCGCTGGTACCGGAAACGATCGGCTTCCCGTCCCGCAACCACCGGTACGCAGGCTCCGGCACGCCAGCCGCCCGCACGGTCAGCGTGACGCTGCCGGCTTCGGCCCCGGAAGCGGGGACCGCCCGTGGCTGCGCCAGGATGAGCGGCGCCAGCGCGGGCTTCCACCCGCCCAGCACCCAGGCCGGATCGCGGTATTGCGCGATCACGGCCGCATCGCGCGTGGCATCGAGCTGCCGGGAGCGTGGATGCCGGGCGCTGACGTCGACGGGCCTGCCGTCGACACCGCGGGAATTGAATTCCCAGAACTTCGCGTGCGTGGCGCCATCGCCGATATCGGCCCACCCGGCGGGGCTGATGCCATCCAGCGTGGCATCGATCAGCACGGCTTCGGCATACGGGTAGTTCCTGCCCTTGTTGTCGGGCAGCCGGGCGATCTCCGTCGGCCCGTCGACCGCCGTGAACCGGCAGCCCACGAACACGTTGCCGTGGTTCGCCGCGGTGTTCCGGATCCACATGAAGGCTCCCTTCGAGGCGATGTCGCATCCCTCGAAGAACGCCGGCCCGCGGCCGAGGATCGTATCGCCTTCGCCCACGAGCGTGAAGTGGCGATAGTAGGCGCTGCCATTGGTCTGCAGCGCATCGCCGGACCCGCGCACCGTCACGTGCGTGACGATATTGCGCGCGCCGTTCAGCAGCAGGCCCTCGGCCTGGCCCCTTGCCGTCGTTTCAATGGTCAGGTTGACGAGGGCGATGTCCTGCACGTTGTCCGCCATGAAGGCGGCGCGGCGCGACGGGAACGTGCCGGGCAGCTCGTTGGTGGCCACGTTCAGCGGATGGGGGTTGAACACCTCGTTGTTGGCGTAGTGGATGCGTACCTTGTCGCGATCCTCGCCCACGATGGTGAGATCGCGCTTGTTGCGGAAGTAGACGATTTCCTCGTAGTCGCCATTCTTCACCAGGATCGTGGTCCGTGTGCCTGGCCGGGCCGGCCGATCCGGCACGTGATCGAGCGCCCCCTGCACGGTCGAGAAATCGCCATCGCCGCGTGCGCTGACGGTGACGAGCGTCGCATCCTTCGCCGGGCCGTGGGGCTTTGTCGTGAAACGCCAGTCCTTGCCCGTGATGCCCTGGAACCCGTCACCGGCGAGCACGCCCGGATCGACCTGCACGTAATACTTCTTGCCATAGGCGAGCAGGTTGTGGTGCGGCGTGATCGCGGCCGTATTGCCCCGCACGATCACGGGATGGAAATGAAAGCCTTCCGTGAAGCCGCCGATGATCGTTCGCTGGAAGTCACCGGGCGGGTTGACCGGCGCCGGGTCCACGCCGGGTGTCGGCGTGCCCGGCTTCGTGTCCGCATTGGTGGGGCGCGGCCCGTCATAGGGATAGGCATGCGCGAGGTAGGGCGCTCGCGGGGCCGTGCGCCGCGTGGTCGGGCCAGGCGCGATCGACAGGTCCAGCGTGTCGACCAGCCGGTCGTCGGCGGCGTCGTAGATGCGCACCTGGCCGCGCATACCCAGGACGGGCGGCGTGTCGAACACGAGGCGCAGCTGCGTGTCCGGATTGACGCCGGCAGCGCCGGCGCGGGGCAGCAGCTCGACGGCGAGGGCGCTTGGCGCCAGGGCAGCGCAGGCAAGGGCGATAGAGAGCGACAGGATCGTGGCGGCGGGTTGCATGGGTCTCCTCGGTGTTTCCCCATTGTAGAGCGGGGTGTTCGCGAGTTGCGCTCAACGTTCCGATCATCCGTCGTATACTGGCTTTCCGACAATTCAAGCCAGCGCATCCATGATCATCAGCCCGGACACCGGCTTCTGGAACGAGGCCATCCAACAACCGACGGAGCGGCGCCACGGCCCCGCGCCGGACCACCTGGTGGCGGCGCTGCGCGCGTCGCATGCCGGCCTTTCGACCGTCGACGCGCCCGGCTTCGATGCCGACGTGGCGCAGGCCCTGGGCGACCTGCCGCCCGCCGTGCTCGCGCGGCTGCACACCTGCTGGCTGGGTGCCTATGTCGTGGAGGGACTGGAGCGCGAAGCGCTGACCGATCTCGTGGTGACAGCAAAGGGCGAGTTCCTTGGCATCGCCACGCTGCTCGATGCGGGCGAGCTGGCGAACGTCACCGCGAACGGCTGGGCCAGCACGCGCGCCAGCGCGGCGTTTCCCGCCTCGCCTTCGCTGATCGAAGTGCGGGTGGAGGACGAGGCGGCCGACACGCGCGCCAATGCGCTGCGCCTGCTGTTGCTGCACGAGGCTGGCAAGGCGCTGGCTGCCGGACGCCGCTTCATTCCCGACTGGTGGGCCGGGGCCGTGCACGGAGAATACACGTTCCTGCCGTTGTCATGGCGGGTGGACGACTCAGGCGCGGTTTTGCCAATCGCGCCCCTCGTACCGGTTGACGATGCGACGCGTGCCAGCCCCGATGCGGCTGCGGCCTACCGCGCGCTGGAAGATACGGCCTGGCTCACGCCGTTCGGCGCGCAGGGGCCGCTCGATGACTTTGCCGAAGCATTCGCGCTGTATGCGCACATCATGCTGTCGGACCGCCCCTATGCGGTGCGCGTCTTCGAGGGCGCCACGCCATACGACTACGCGCCGCGCTGGGACGCACCCCGACTGGCCGGCAAGCTGGCATTGTTGAAGCGCTTCGTGCCGGACGTGGCGCATGAAGCCGACCCGCAGGTGGCCGCGGCCGCGCTGCCGTTTGCGCCGCTGGTGGGCACGGCGCCGCTGATGCGCCGGGCCTTCAACAAGCAGGACATGGCGCCGGTGGCGCAGGCGCTGCTGGCCCGTGCGGAGGCCGACCAGATGGACGCGAACGCCTATCTCGACTTCGCCATCACGCTGCAGCTGACGGGCGATCGCGACGTGGCGATGGACGTGCAGGCCGAGGCGGTGCGCATCCGCCCGCACTACACGCTGCCGGCGCGGCAGGGCGAGATGCTGCGCCTGCTGGTCATCATGGGCCTGGGCGACCTGATGGCGAACACGCCGATCGAGTTCCTGCTGGAAGACTCGGACGTGACCCTCGAATTCCTCTACGTGACCGCCGACGCGCCATGGCCGGACGTGGTGCCCGAGCACGACGTGATGATGGTCTGCATGGGCGAGAACGACGTCAACCAGCCGCTGCTGGCGCGCCTGTCCGAATGGATCGCCGGGTGGCCGCGGCCGGTGATCAACGGGCCGGACCGGATCGCCGTGCTGTCGCGCGATGGCGTGTGCAATGCGCTGTGCGGCATCGATGGCGTGGAAATGCCGCAAACGGTGCGGCTGTCGCGCGAGCAGCTGGCCGCGCTGGCGGCCGCGCCCGACTTGCTGCGCGACCTGCTGCCCGATGGCGCGTTCCCGCTGATCGTGCGGCCACTGGGATCGCACGCCGGCCACGACCTGGACAAGATCGACACGCCGGCCGTCCTGGCGGCCTACCTGGAGCGGGTGCCGGCCGAACGCTTCTACCTGTCGCGCTTCGTCGATTACCGGGGTGCGAACGGCCTGTTCGGCAAGTACCGCGTGGTGCTGGTCGAAGGCGTGCCTTACCTGGCGCACTTCGCCAGTTCCGAACACTGGATGGTGCATTACCTGAACGCCGGCATGGGCGAGAGCGAGGCCAAGCGCGCGCTGGAAGCGGAAGCGATGGCGCAGTTCGATGCCACGTTCGCGGCCCGCCACCGCGCCGCGCTGGCCGAGATCGACCGGCGCATCGGCCTGTCCTACGTGGGCATGGATTGCGCCGAAACCCCGGACGGCAAGCTGCTCGTTTTCGAGGTCGACAACGCGATGATCGTGCACGCGATGGACGACGAAGCCATGTACCCGTACAAGAAGCCGGCCATGCGCAAGATTTTCACGGCGTTCCGGCAATTGCTGGAGAATGCCCGTACTCGCCGCTGACGCATCTGCCACTGGTGTCTGACACTATTTCCGGATGAATCTCCCGGAAACAGTGTCAGACACCGGTTTTTGCGTGCGCTGGCACATGGCTGGCGAACACCGGTGTCCGACACATTTTCCGGATGAAGCGCCCGGAAAAAATGTCCGACACCAGGCAACCGATCCTGGCACGTCCCGTCTACCGCGCCACCGCCAGCCGCCGCGCCGCCAGCTCCTCGAGCCCCTTCAGCATCGCATCGATATCGCGCCGCTCGCTGCGATGGTTGACGATCGCCACCCGGATGGCCACCTTGCCCCGCAACGTGGTCAGTGACGGCGCCGCGATGCCTGCCTCCTGCAGGTCCGCCACCAGCGCGGCATTGAAGTCGTCGGCATCCTCGCCGGCGACCTTGTAGCGGAAGCACACGATGTTCAGCGCGACCGGCGCCAGCAGCTCGAAGGCGGGGCGCCTGCGCACCTCGTCGGCCAGGTAGCGCGCGAGCGCGCAGGTGCCGGCGATCGCCGCGCCCATGCGGTCGGCACCATAGGCTTGCAGCGTGAACCACGTCTTCAGCGCGCGGAACGAGCGGGACAGGTCGGGCCCGAAATCGCAGGGCCACGGCGAGCCGCCGGCCATGCCGCGCGGTTCGCGCTTCAGGTAGCGCGGCGCGGCGGCGAAGGTGTCGCGGTGCAGTTCGCCGTCGCGCACCAGCACGAAGCCGGCGTCGTATGGCACCTGCGCCCACTTGTGGAAATCGAAGGCGATCGAGTCGGCCGCATCGATCCCGTCCAGCAGCGGCGCCAGTTCCGGCGACAGCATCGCCATCGCGCCGAAGGCGCCATCGACGTGGAACCACAGGCCGTTGGCATGGGCGATGGCCGCCACGCGCCGCAACGGGTCGATGGCGGCCGTGTCCACGGTGCCCGCGGTGGCGGCCACGAAGAAGGGCTTCAGGCCGGCCTGCACGTCGGCGGCGATGGCCGCTTCCAGCGCCGCGGTATCCATGCGGAAGTCGTCGTCGAGCGGTACCAGGCGCAGCGCGGCACGGCCGATGCCGGTCAGATCCATCGCCTGGGCAATGCAGTCGTGCGCCGCGGCGGACGTGTAGGCAACGAGGCCCTGACCCATGCTGGCCAGGCCGGCATCGCGCACCTCGAGCCCGAGCGCGCGCCGGCGCGCCACCAGCACGGCGATCATGTTGGCCATCGACGTGCCGGTGACGAAGATGCCGCTGGCACCCTGCGGGAAGCGGAACAGTTCGGCCATCCAGCGCGCCACCTGGCGCTCCACTTCGACGGGCACCTGGTCGCGGCCGCCCACGTTGGCGTTCAGGCCCGCCGCCAGCATCTCCGCCAGCATGCCGACGGGCGTGCCGCCGCCATGCACCCAACCGAAAAAGCCGGGGTGCGCATTGCCGACCGCATAGGGCAGCACGTCGTCCATGAAGGTGCGGTGCAGGGTGGCGAGGTCGGCGCCCTCGCGCGGCAGCGGCGAGCGCAGTCGTGCGCGCACTTGCGCCGGCGCCGGTTGCCACACGGGGCGCTCGCGCAGGTGTTCGAGGTAGTCGAACATATCATCGAGCATGCGGTGGCCCTGCTCGCGCAGCGCCGCCCAGTCGTCGGGATCGAGGGAAGTCTTGTGCTCGGCCATGGCAGCTCCTTGTTGGCATGGCGGCACTATACTGCACGGATGCGCCCGGCAGGCGCCGGGTTCAGCGGGAGGCTTCAGCGCGAGGCTTCAGCGTGAAACAATCAGCTTGAGACCGAGTGCGATGAACACGGTGCCGGCCACGCGGTCAAGCACCACGCCGGCACGGGGCTTGCGGCCCAGCCACTGGCCGATGGCGCCCGCGAAATAACCGAGAAGGCCGAACATCACGGCCGCCTGCAGCGTGAACGTGACACCCAGCGCGGCCAGCTGCCACGGCGCGTCGCCGCGCGAGGCCACCACGAACTGCGGCAGGAACGACAGGAAGAACAGTGTGACTTTCGGATTGATTGCGCTGGCCAGGCAGCCTTTCCAGAACAGCCGCGCAGGGGAATCGGCCAGGGTGTCCACGGCGGCGACATTGACAGCCCCCGCATGGCGCCACGCCCCCCAGCCCAGCTTGATGAGGTACAGGCCGCCGGCCACCTTCAGTACCGTGAACGCCGCGGGCGACGCCGCGATCAGCGCGCTCACACCCACCGCCGCCAGCAACGTGTGCCCCAGGCACCCGGACGCAGCGCCGAGGCCGAACGCGATGCCCTGCTTCCTTCCCTTCGCCATACCCATGCCCAGCACCATCAGGTTGTCGGGGCCGGGCGTTGCTGTCAGGACGATGGCGGCCAGCAGGAAGGGGAAGAATTGGTCGGGGGTCAGCATCGGGGACTCGCGGGGGAAAAGGGCGAGTATAAGGGATGCTGGATGGTGCCGATGGCGGTTGCCTCACAGGGGTCTGTCCCCGCCAGTCGTTGGCGCCGCCCTAAGTCGACAGCGCAAATCAAGGGGACTGACCCCGGTTTTTGCATGCGGTACTTTGGCGCCTGCAAAAAACCGGGGTCAGTCCCCTTGGTCAATGCCTGAGTCCAGGCTCGAAGTCAACGACTGGCGGGGACAGACCCCAGTACGCCAGCGCTATTCGAGACTTCTGGCTTCAGTGCTTAAGGCGCGGCGGAGAACGACTCGTGGGACGGGAACTTCGCCATCATCCACTCGCGGCGCAGCTGCAGCGCGTCGACCACGTCGGCCGGCAGCGTGCCGATGATTTCCGGGTCGTCGCTCGGCGTGTCGGCCAGCAGGCTGGCCAGGTGGATCACGCCGGCCAGCTGGCAGAACGGCTTCGCGGCCATCGGCTCGGACGAGCATTCCAGCGCGCGCACGATCTTGGCGGGGAAGTTCCAGCGGCGGCCCAGTTCCGCGGTGATCTGGCCTTCGGAAAAGCCCAGCAGGCGCTGTTCGCGTTCCCAGCGGCCGCCCGGCAGGTGGGGCTGCTGCTCGATTTCCGCGAACTGGGCAGGGGAGACCTGGTAGATCAGCAGTTCGCCGAGGCGGAGCATCATGCCGGCCAGCCACGCTTCGCCGCCGTCGATACCCAGGCCCGTGGCCAGCCATTTCCCATAGCCGGCGCAGGCCATGCTGCTTTTCCAGAATTCGCCGGAGTCGAGGCCCGGCAGTTCCGGGAACGATTCGGCGAAGCAGGTGGCCAGCGCCAGCGTGCGGATGTGCGACATGCCGGCCAGCGCCACCGCATCGTCCAGCGAGCTGACGCCGCGCGAAAAGCCGAAGCGCGCGCTGTTTGCCAGGCGCATCAGCTTGGCGGTGAGGGCGGGATCGCGGGCGATGATGGCGGCCACGCTTTTCGTCGACGCGTCCTCGTCGTCGAGGGTGGCGATGAGGGCGTGGGCCACTTCGGGGATGGTGGGCAGTTTAACGTCGGCAAAGAACTGGGTCAGCGTGGGCATGGGTGTCTCTCGGGATTGTTCGGTGCGGTTGACTGATTCAGTGACCGCTGGCGAGCCAAGTGTAAGCCGGCTTTTGGCCCAAAACGCCGAAAAATTGCTTAAGATCAATAGATACTGTTGCGGAAACGCAAGTCGAGGTCAGTCTTACTGCGTCGGTCATACTGCGCTGGTCGCACTGCGTCAGTCGTACTGTGGGCCGGTCGACAGCATCGGCCACCCGGCGCCCGGCGGCACCGGCGCGTCCGCCACCACGACGCGGTCGCGGCCGGCCGCCTTGGCCGCATACAGCGCGCCGTCGGCACGCTTGATCAGGGCGCCGATATCCTCGTCCTGCGCGCGGGCGGCGATCCCGAACGAGGCCGTCACGCACAAACCTGCCGGCCAGGTCCCCGTGTGCAATGCGGCGCGCAGCTTCTCGGCCAGCTGGCGCGCCTGCTCCGCGCCCGTCGCCGGGCAGACGATCAGGAATTCCTCGCCGCCCCAGCGCACCAGCTTGTCGTTGGCCCGGATTTCGCCATGGATCAGCGCCGCGAAGTCGCGCAGCACCGCATCGCCCACGTCGTGGCCATGCCCGTCGTTGATGCGCTTGAAATGGTCGATGTCGGCGAACAGCACGGCCATCGGCGGCGCCAGCAGCGATGAGGTGCTCATCAGCGCGGCGCGCAGGCCCTGCCGGTTCAGTGCCCCCGTCAGCGGGTCCGTGTTGGCCTGTTCCACCAGTTCGCGCGCTTCCAGCTGCAGCGCGGCGTTGATCTCTGCGAGCAGCGCCAGGCGCCGGCCGGTGTCGCCGAGCTCGCGGCGCAGCTGCACCGCCGTGAGGATCGGCCAGCTCACCGCGCACAGGATCCATGCCGCCATCAGGCCCATGTACAGCTCGCGGCTGGTGATCCATTTGCCATGCAGGCGCAGCGAGCGCAGCTCGATCACATGTTCGCCCGCCGTGCTGGAGGCGCCGGTCAGCAGTTCCACGCGCGTCACGTTATCGAGCCGCATGTCGGTGTGTTCGAGCGGCACCTTCATGTAGTCGATCCACCATGTGGCCGTATGCAGCACGTTCAGCGGCACGCGGATCGTGCCGCTGGCGGGCACCGGGAACTCGAGTTCGTTGACCTTCTGCGACATCGGGTTCTCGACCTTCGAGATGCCGGGTTCGTAGTTCAGCACCATCATGCGCAGCGCGTGGCGCCCGGGTCCGCGGTAGGACACGTCGAACGTTACCGCATCGAACTCGGACAGGTCGATGCCGGTCTCCGTGTCGGAGATGACGAACTGGTACTTGCAGGCGGGCCAGTCGATCGTGCGCGCCAGCTGGCAACGCATCGTCAACGTTCCGCCACGCCGCTCCAGCGCCACGCGGCTCGAGCCGCCCATCCAGCGGTCATCCATCACGTCGCGCCGCACGTCGGGCCGCGTGGTCAGGTCGATCACACGCTCCATGCCGAAACGGTGCCACACCAGGAGACCGATGGTCGCCAGCGCCAGGACGGCGATCACGCGGTGCATCAGGCGGTGGGTGGGAGAAGGGGACACGTTGAAAGGTCGGGTTGAAAACGGTTTCAGGGGAGGTCGGACAACGATACGTGTGAAATTTCCATAAGGCAACAATAATTTATAGAAGTGTTACTCGGAACAGCCCGGTAACGGCACATTTTGCCGCACGGAGGCGGCACGCCGCGCAGCATTGACTGCCCGACAACTCCCATGCGATATTTCAATTTTTCTTGTACACATAAGAAAGCGATAGCATGCGCCACCACATTTCCGCACTGACCCTGGCCGTGAGCCTGGCCTTTGCCGCCACCGGCGCCAGTGCTCAGGCACCCGCAGACACCCTGGCGGACCGCATCTCGGCCGACTCGCTGCGCGGCCACCTGTCGTTCCTCGCTTCCGACCTGCTCGAAGGGCGTGGCACGCCATCGCGCGGGCTGGACCTGGCGGCCGAATATATTGCCGCGCAATTCCGCCGTGCCGGCCTGGAAGCGGTGG